>NZ_JAKUEN010000007.1:0-257434 GCF_022662915.1 Bacillus cereus group sp. BfR-BA-01453
GCTTCTGTTTTGTAGTCTTTTCCTACTTGATCCGTTGTACTTGTTCCTGGAACTAACTCGTTTCCTTCTTTATCCACGTACTTCGTTACGACATTTCCCTCTTTCTTTGGTTCAACTTCAATGGATACTTTTGCTTTATGTGGATTCTCCAAATCTGTTGAATCAGTTACAATTGCCATATTTTCAATTTTTCCCGCATCTTCTTTCAATACTTTTGCTGTAAAGGTTACTTTTGCTTCTCCTACACCCCTAATTTTTGGCACTGCTACCTTTAAGCTGTTTCCATTTACTTCAGCTTCTACTTTCTTTCCATTCAACTGAATACTTGATGCATCTAATTCTAAACCTGCTGGTAATGTATCTTCAATCACAACATCTTTAACAGTTGTTTTATCTAATACATTCTTTGCAATAATTGTATATGTTATTTTATCTCCTGCTCGTACTAGATTCTTATCTACTAACTTTTCAGCTTCCATTTTTCCTGGCACACATTGTATTGCATCTGGATTAGGTGCTACTTTTATAGTAGGAATTTCAAACTTTTTATCACTAGAAATAAGAAATCCTCCAGTAACATCTGATCCATTGACATTAGGTTTCGTTTCCTTACTCTTATAAATAAGAGTATATTCACCTTCTGGTTGACCCTCTAAGTCCCAAATTAATTGATTATTTTTTACAATCGGTTTTGTGCTAATACCATGCGGTCCTTCGACACGAATATCCATAACATCTAAATCACCATTAAAATTTAAAACCATTTTATCTTTTTCAATTTTAGTAACCGAACTTACTGTTTGAATTAAACTTTTAGAAAATTCATCAATGTTATTTGATAGAACAAACCAATCTGGCTTCGTAGCCATACTTTGAAGTGCTTGTCGCGATACTGGTCCGACTTCACTTTCATACTTATCATAATAATTATTTGGTGCTGATAATGCTTCTTTATTTTCCCAAAACGCTGTTACTAGTTTATAACCCTTGCCTTTTATGTCATTAGCTATACTCGTAACCTCATTCATTGCTCCCTTATAATCCTGATGATACTCTCCTGAATAAGCTTTTCCTGTCCAATCACTTACCCTATTAGATGTCTTATAAATGTATCCATCTAATTGAACGTTAGCTACCCCATCCGTTACAAGCAAGAAAATTGTTTCTCTATCAGGGTCGTTTGCTCCTTTTTGCTGTTCATATTGTTGAAGTGCAAACTGAAGACCACTTGCAGTTGGCGTACCACTAAAAGGCTTAATATTATCAATTCCTTGCTTTGCTGATTCTAAACCACTATTCAAACCAGAGTGTAAATTTGTTTTCACACCAGGACCGTTATTATTTAAGATACTACCATTCATTGCTTTATATCCTTTATAATCTTGGTAGCTAGTAACCAATACCCGGTCATATTTGGGATTTAACTGTTCCACAGTTTGTTTTAATGCATTTTTCACACTACCTATCGAATCTTTAAAACTTCCACTCGCATCCTGCACAATTACGAAATCTATTTTCTTTTTATGTAATGGCCATTGAAACTTTAATTGTCCTTCATGCTCCCTATAACACATGTTCCCTGTTTCATTTGTTTTTAATGTATGATCTATTCTCTCTACAGGTTCAGCAAAAACTTTAAATCCTGGAAACGCTAACTGAACGAACAAACACAATGTCATAAATATTGATAGATATTTTTTCATACTTTACTCCCTTTCCTAAGATACATTCTAATATTCACATTAATCACTGTTAATACCATTAGAGTATCGAATTATAAACATCTTCTTTTATTAACAAAGTTTACTCCTTTCTAATTTTACAGAATAGAACCGGTCGGTCTGGTCCAATATTATCATACAATAACTCTCTCTATTTCTAAATACTTTTTAATAAAATTATAAAAATGATATAATTTTATTAAAAATGCTTAACATTAAAATTGTGTATTAATACTGAATGAACAACGAATATACTAACAATTTCAGCACTTGCTTTTAACAAGCACGTATATAATAATATGTAAGTGTCATTCAATTTTTGTAGCATGAGAACAACAATAAACTCATGATTTACTATGTATTTATCGTTTTAAAATAAATATATTTAGTAACAAATGATAAAAAAACTTCTATTAGAAAATATAATAAAAATTCCAGAGATTAAAACTTTACAATTCTGAATTTTCAATTCGAGAGGGATATAAATTATGACTAAAGTTGATAAGGTAAAAGAAAAAATAATTGAAACATCTTTATATTTATTTAATACACAAGGGATTTCCCGCACATCAATACAGGATATCATGGATGCCGCTTCTCTGCCTAAAGGCGCTATCTATCGTCGATTTAAAAGTAAAGAAGAAATTGCATTAGCTGCCTTTCGTAAAGGCGGGGAAATCATATGGAAACATTTTTATGAAGCTATAGAAAATAAAGAGAAAGTTATTGATAAAATCATCGCTATTTTTCTTGTATACCAAGATGCGGCCAACAACCCTCCAATAGCTGGTGGATGTCCTTTACTTAATGTTGCAATTGAAAGTACAAATGTCTTCCCTGAATTACATGCTGCAGCTGCAAAAGGATATGATAATACAGTAGTACTGATGGAGTCTCTTATTAGAGAAGGTATTGAAAAAAGAGAGTTTAAGGATGATATAGATATTATGTCACTTGCATCTTTTCTTGCTTCTTCTATGGAGGGAGCTATTATGGCCAGTCGAGTAGCTAATAACAATATACACCATCATTATTTTATAGAACAAATAAGACATCATCTTAATTCATATTCTGAATAATAATTTGAGTTAAAATCATTTAATCTCAAAAAAGAATGGTAAAGATCACAAAATAGAAACAAACCAAATTTTTTGAGTTTCAACAAATAACTAAGTGATGGTAGAAAAGGTCGGCTCTAAATATAGTGCTGACCTTTTCTATTGTTTTTTCGTTAATGATTACATCAGATATATTATTCATGATAAATGAGTAATTGTATGTGGAGACACCGGTGAAGAAATAATGTTGGGCACATATAAAGAAGCTGAGAAAATAACTTTTAGGTTATCGATTTTTTCTAATTCATTAATAAAAACATAGATCTGATTCAATAAGATTACGCCTTCTTTGAATCTAAATTATTAATAGATTTCTTTATTTATCAATGAAAACACGCCATCTCTCTTATATAATAGAATTTTAGATATTTATTTAACTCCCCCTCAGATTCTCTATATTAACTTTAGAAAACCACCTTTAACTTTTCTTTTAAAAGAGATATAATATTTTATTGATATAACTTTTTTGCGAGGTGAATGTAATGAATGGAAATAAGCTCTTATCTGCTTTTAGTTATTGGAGTGTTTTATTTGCACCAATCTTATTCCCTGTCATCGTTTGGTTATTAGGAGATGATGACACTAAGAAACATGCAAAGCGTGCTTTATGGACACATATTATACCTACAATCGCAGCTGTTATTGGTACAGGAATATTATTCCTTATAAATATGGGGTCTGTAGAACCAGATGGAACATTTTATATCGCAGCAATTATCGTAGCTATAATATGTTTCATCATTGATATTTATTACTTTATTTGGAATATAATAAAAGGAGTAAAAGTAATAAAATCATAGTAAGGTAACAAAATTTTAACATGTCGAAAGCCAACTTTCTGTTAAGAAGATTGGCTTTTTGATAAAATAGGGTTCACCATACCCATTAAAAAAAGAATAGAACGATTACTATCTAATGCTATTATTCTTTCTAGTTTTATTTAGAAGTACTTTACACATGACTTTCACTTTATCTTTTTAATTAGATAATTGCAAAAAGACGAGAATCACTAAGATCCTCGTCTTGACCACATTCTTTTCGTTTAATGAATACTTTACAAAATATAAAATTAAATTAGCCCAATTAAAAATAAAGGAAGCGTCAATCCACCCCAAGCAGGTTTATTAGCAACTACCGTTATTTTAATTTGTGCTAAAGACATTATAACAATGTCCGTTATTTATAAAATTGTAGGTAAATAAATCATTTATAATATTACCCCTCTTTAACACATTTGCTACTACGGTTGTCGCTCTTCATTACATATCCGACATTCATATTTCAATATTCTAAAGGCTGTCTATTACTTATTCTTCTTAAAAGTTATTATGTTATGAGTTTTACTCATCTTCTCATAAAACAAACGTTTGTCTCGTTTAAATACATGAAGTACAAAATGTAAACAAATTAACCCATTAAAAATAATAAAAATTAATATAATGATTATAGCTAATTGCTCATTTAAACTTACAGTAGCTAACAGAATATAATTTATACCACCAATACAATAGTACAGTAAACCATATCGTTTAAATAATTCTCTAAAACTAATGTGATTATTCGATCCTTTTATTTTAATGTGGAGCATCCATTTCCCAATAGTTCTTCCATTTGTAAAATAAGGAACAACAATGAAATATATAAAAATTAAAATCACTATACAGAACAGTTCATCTATATTTTCCACAGGATGGAATATAGATGTCATAGAAATTTTGACATCAAATAGAATAGAAGATATAATGCCCAGTACTATCCAATCAATCCAGAGTGCCAGAAAGCGACGTGTCATACGCACAGGTTTATTTTGTAGATTTATTTTTCCATCTATCTCTTTTAGATCTGGTAAGAAATACGTGAATATAGGTGCAATCTTATATCCCACAAGTCCTCCAAGTGTATTTAAAAATAAATCATCAACATCAAATAAACGGTATGGGCAATTATAAAGTCCATATAATCCCGTTAATTGTGTGACTTCAAAGAATAAAGAAACAAAAAATGTAACACTGACTGTTTGTACTAAATTACGACGGAAATAATAACGTAAATAAACACCTAACGGTAATAATAAAAGAAAATTAAATGCAACTTGTAAAAATGCCCTTTCTTTCAAAATCCAAATATAAGACATAGGATTCTTTATATTTATATTCGTCTCTCTTGCAATATCTAGAATTGATGTAAATGGCATTAATTGATAATGTTGTGTTCCTGGCCGCTGCAAGCTACATGTATCAAAGGTACTTGGAAAAGGTAAAATGATTAAATAATAGGCCGTCATTGCAAAAAGTAATAAAGAATATAAAACAACCATACGTAAATAGTTAATATATCCATACTTCCGATATTGCCAGATTAAAAATGGAATTAACAAAATAAATCCAGCGATTGGAAATGTAATTATCGCTGTTTTTATTGGGAATAAATAAGCCCCCATACTTATAACCTCCATAAAATAACTTTTATAAATTTATATTAAATATTCTAAAAGGTGATATTTCACCACCTTTTAGAATATTTTCACAGATGAATCTTTAACTTTCGTTTGGCAATACAATCCGTTTATACAATTGAACAGTAATGAAATAGTATCCTCCATAAATGATTATAAAAACAAAAATTGGAATCCAAATATTCAAATACGGGTTTACTAAGAAATCAGCAAAAATATTCATACCTACAAGTACATGAGCAATACCAACAATTGCTGGGAATAAGAAAACTAAAAATAATTCTTTATAAATAGACTTAGTTAATAACTCACGCCGAACTCCAATTTTACGAAGCATTTGATATCGTGTAATGTCACTCGAAGCACCCGATAATATTTTAAACATTAAACAACTTGCCATCATTGTAAGGAAAGCTATCCCTAAGAAAAATGCCATAAACAATATACCATTTACAAAGCCAGAGTATAGCGTGTAATAATAATGTTTAGTTGATTCCAACATTAACGATTTTCCATTACCAACTGTCTCTTCTAGTTCATTAACTAACTTCTCATATTTAATAAGTTGTAGTTCATTAAGCTGTTTCCATTCCTTTACGTATTTTAAGTATTTATCTGATTTTCCAACTAATGCTATATTTTCTTTCCCTGATATAGTATCATACGTCTTTTGGTCTACAATTTTAATAGGACGATTAAGATCTAAATACACATATTCAGGTACAATTATGCCTAGTACCGCTTTCCAATTTTGAGGCATTTTTATCATGTTTGGTTCCTGTTCTGTCTTCTCATCCAGAACAGAATTAAGTGGGAGTTCTTCCGAGGTACGTATCAATTTGTCTCCATCTTTTTGCTCATTCTCGATTAGTAAAGGATTTTTTTCTAAATCTTCTTTTACATAATATACAAATTGATTATCCACTTTATAACGGTATTCTTTTTTCTCAGTAAACGTAATGCTCTTCAATATATTTTTTTCTTCAACAGTTGGATTATGAATAGATAAATCATAATAGCTATATTTATCTAATTGGAATGGGATATTTTTCTTGAATGCCATTCCACCAGAAATTGCCCCAGCACCTAATGCAACTAACATTGTAATAGTAGCTAAAATTTTCGTTAAATTATTAATGCGGTAGTTCAATTGAGCAAACGTAAATGCATTAATCCCCTTCTCATTAAGCTTTTTATTATTCTTTATTCTTTTCATAATAAGAGGTAAAAAAGCGCTAAATAGCATGTACGTACCTAATGTCACGGTAATTAACGCTAGGATAATCCCAATAATTTTTAATTCACTCATATAAATCATAGAGGCATAGCCAATTGCTAAGAATACAATTGAAAATACTGCCATTAAAATTGTTTTTATACCACCTATATTGACTCGATCTATTTTAGAATTTCCATGTACAAGTTGTAATACAGAAATACTTGATAATTTAATTGTGTTAATAATCGCATTTAAGAAAAATACTATTAAAAAGAAAATGTAAGTTTCTTTTAAGGCTGGAAGATGAAATGCATGGTACCCAGCTGCGTCAAAATCAAGTTGTGTCATAAGCAACTGCCCCGTAGTTTGTGAAATTCCTATTCCGATTATGCTCCCAATAATAAGAGATATAACTCCCAACATAACCGTTTCCATAAACATAAGTGTTGCAATCTTGCTTTTTTTTGCCCCCAACATCATATACATTCCAAATTCTCTTTGACGTAAAGAGAATAAAAATGAATTGGCATATAAAATATAGAAAAAGGTCACAGTCCCAACTAAAAATGAACCAGCTTTAAAGATAAAAGTTATTGCACTAATTGCAGTATTTCCTTTCAAGAACTCCTCATTTGCTCCTAATGTCTGGAACATATAAAAAATTGAAATAGCTATAACTAACCCTGAAAGTAAAATAATATAATCTTTACTCTTACTTTTTAAAGCTGCGATAGACAATTTAAATAACATTACTAAACCTCCTCTCTTATACCTTTGGGTTATCTATGTTTGCCAAGACATCTAAAATCTCTTTATAGAACACTTCACGAGTACTTTTACATTTTATTTCTTTATACAACTCTCCATCTTTAATAAATAAAATACGCTCACAGTAACTCGCGCTATATGGATCATGAGTAACCATCATAATAGATACGCCTTGTTCTTCATTGAGATTTTTCATAGCTTCGAGTAAACTTTTTGCATTTTTTGAATCAAGTGCTCCAGTTGGCTCATCTCCTAAGATAATTGCTGGTTCATGTACAAGTGCACGTGCTGCTGCTGAACGTTGCTTTTGTCCACCAGATACTTCAAATGGATACTTTTGAAGTATTGCTGAAATCCCTAACATCCCTGCTACTTTTTCTACTTTTTGACCAATCTCACTTGATAATACACCTTGAAGAGAAAGAGGAAGTGCAATGTTTTCATAAATTGATAAGTTCTCTAGTAAATTAAAATCTTGAAAAATAAAACCTAATTTTTGAGAACGAAAATCTGAAAGTTCCCCTTGTTTCATTTTTGTAATATCTGTGCCTGCAATTTCAACTGTTCCATCTGTTGCCTTATCTAGTGTTGAAATTACATTTAATAATGTTGTTTTACCAGAACCAGATGGTCCCATAATCCCTATAAATTCGCCTTCTCTTATTGAAAATGATACACCTTTTAACGCATGGGATTGATTTTCTCCATTTTTACCATATATTTTTTTTACATTTTCTGCTTTTACAACTTCTTTATTCACTTTTCATCCTCTACTTTCATATTTTTAATAAAAAGAATTAAGGGCATTCAAAGCGAATCCCCTTACTTTTATGGACATTTTATGTTGCCAAGTGAAGTCATTTTTATCCTTGAATTTGTTTTGTTTTTCTCTTTCCATATGTCATAAAACGCCATAGCTTTTCTAACGGTCCCATTTTAAAGAATTTGAACCAAATTGAAGTATAAATAATTTGTAGCATAAATATAAGAATCGCTATCCAAACTGTTTGTGTAGGTGTTACAACTTCAATATTCATAAACGACATGATTACTGTAGCAATTAAGCTTTGTGCCACATAATTTGTAAGAGCCATTCTCCCTACAGAAGCAACAGGTGTAAATAAATTAACTGCTTGTTTATTTTCTAGTAATACAAACATTGTGCTTAAGTAAAAAATGACAGTTGGAATACTACTCAAGGAAATAATTAGTTCTAACTGTTCATTATTAGAATGAGAGGCAATCCAAATCCAAAACGAACCTCCAATAAATAAAGGTAGTGTTATCAGTTGTATCTGCTGAATTTGTTTTTTCATTTTCCCTACATTTTCAATCCATTTTGCTTTTGCAACTCCAAAACCAGCTAAAAACATAATAAAAATTAAAGTCGAATCTGCCGAAATTAAGCTCAGAATTGGTTGTTCAGGAATAAAAAATTCTACCAATATTGCTACTAAGTAAACAAATGAAATACCACTTAACCACTTACTGATTGTAGAAAGATTTGCGTTGTAAAATGGCAAAAGTAAAAATCCAATACATGCATAAGCTGGCAAGATGGTTCCCCAAAAAATAAAGACGTGAAAAATACCAATAAGTAATAGTGATAATAAACGACGTATAAACCTCTTTCTAGGATTATCACCACGCGCCTCTACACGTGAAGTGAAGATATAAAATCCTATTCCAAATAAAAATGAGAAAATAGAAAAGAATTTCTTAGTAATGAATATAGAAATTAAAATATTAACTACTTCATCTATACCACTATAATTTGTAGTGTTTGTTATTCCTTCCTCCATCACTTGATATCCTGGTATGTTAATAAATAAAATACCTAATAACGCAAAGCCACGAATAATATCTAATGATATAATTCGATTTCTTGAAGATAAAGTTGTATTCATATTAACCTCCTAATAAACTAGATTAAAACAGACCGAACTGTTCGGTCTGTTTTATTGTATAAAAATCCGCATTACTTTTCTACCATATCTTTTACTTATTTTTATAAACCTTTCTCTAAATACAAATATTAGTTCACCTATTTTAATTTTTTATAACTTGATATCTAATTTATCTGCTACAATCTTATCTATTTTAGTTTTATCAACTTTTTCTTTCTTAGACAGAATTCCACGTCTATCTTCCCAATGAATTATATAATATTGATTTTTCTTAAAAAAGTCCATTGAAGAAATGCGTAAGTCTCTTTCTTTTCCGTCTTTATCATACGCTTTTACATTATAGACATTATAAGTATGAATCTCTCCATTACTCAATTTTTCTTTTTCTATTTTTGGATCTGTTGTTACTTTTACATAATATTCTTTTGTTGAATAGTACCCATTACTCGAAGTAAGATAGTATATCCCTCCTCCTAAAACCACTACTAATAACAGAAGTAACTTCCATAACCATTTCATATGCTAATTCTTCTCCTTTCTACTTATTTATTACTAAGGTTAACCCTCAAATAAATTATGCATGACCTTGAAAAAGGGCACAATTAGATTTTCTTACATTAAAATTACACTTTTGTAATATTGTCATACTATAACTTTCCATCTCATTTATATTTTCTACTTATTTTTCCTCTTTTTACTTCAAATGAATATTATATCAGAATCTGTTGGCTTCGCCGGCACCATATCAATATGAAAATCATTCACATAATTGATATGAACACATCTATCTTTTTGCTTTACTTTATCCTTATATTGCGTATGTTCTTTGATCCTATCTGCTAACTATTTAATAACACCTTTAGGCTCTTCCTCTTTTTTTATCACCAGTACAAGTACAGTGTCTACATCCACTTCACTTTTATGTTGTGGTCGAATACATGTTGAAGTAGCCTATGATCCTTTTCCGTACATATCTAAAAATATCTCTTTTATGTCTTAATTATTTTTCAAATCATTGATTCACTTACTTAATACACTTTCAATTCTCTCTATCCTAGTAAGTTTTAAGGGAATCCCTCCTAAAAGTCGTTTAAATAAATCCGCAAATTTTTGGAACCATAAATTTGCCACAAAACAAAAAGAACCACAACCTCACCAACCTGGCAAGATTATGGTTCATATCATACAAAATAAAAAACCACCAAATATGTATTGGTGGAGACGGTGGGAGTCGAACCCACGTCCAAAAATATCGGCACTTAAGCTTCTACGAGTGTAGTCGATATATTAGCGTTTCGCGAACTCTTCGGCCTATCGACAGGCTTCCAAGTTGCTAGTCTGGTTATTCTCTTCCTTTGTCCTCAGACGGCGAACTCCGGCGTAGTCCACTTAGTTTGAGTCCCTTACCCTACCACATGGACGATGGAGGGAGGAACCTTTAGTGCAATTAAGCAGCTAAAGAAAGATTGTTTTGTTTGCCAATTATAGGCTTTGACGTTTTAACGAGGCCGATCCCCTCGACTCGCAACCTAAGCTCGAACTATCCCTGTCGAATCCGTAACGTCCCCATGATAAAAATGGAGCATACGAAGAAAATTTCGTGATAGCTACTAAGAGCTGTTTTTCAATGTGCAACAACCTTACATAAGTTATTATAACATACGCGCTCCATTTTACAAATGTAAATATCTGTATTACATCTTTTGGCGATCACGGAACGCGCGTGCAATTTCACGTTTAGCTTCTTTCTCTTTTAAATCGTGACGTTTATCGTATTGTTTCTTACCTTTTGCTAAACCAAGTGCCATTTTCGCAAATCCATTTTTCAAATAGATTCTAACTGGAACTAGTGCATATCCTGTTTCTTTTGAAGCACCCGCTAACTTCTCAATTTCTTTTTTATGAAGAAGTAACTTTCTCGTGCGAAGCGGATCGTGGTTGAAACGATTCCCTTGTTCGTACGTACTAATATGCATATTATGAACCCATACTTCACCATTATGTACACGTGCAAACGCATCTTTCAAGTTCACGCGTCCAGCGCGAATCGACTTAATTTCCGTTCCTTGAAGGACAAGCCCTGCTTCGTATGTTTCTTCGATGAAATAATCATGAAATGCTTTTTTATTTTGTGCAATAACCTTACCTGAGCCTTTTGGCATATAACGTCCCTCCTCTATTTTTACTATTGTAACAAATGTTAATAAAAAGCGAAAGTGGCTCGCTCAGAATGTGAGGTGGATGGAGCTTCTGACCTTGAGGCGTTATTTGCCTCTAGAGAAGAAGCGAAGCCGCCGAACATTCTAGCCACTGTAGCTGGATTCCATTAAAAGCGAAAGTGGCTCGCTCTCAAGCTACCAATAAAAAAGAAAAAGCCTCGCTTTTTATCAAAGCGAAGCCATCCTTTTCTTACTTACGCTTTTTCTTTTTCTTCTTGAATCCTGGTACGTTTTCGAAGAATGCTTTTTTCTTCTTGCCGTTACCCTCTTTTTTCCCTGGCTGGCTAGCTGATGCTGACGCGGAAGCAGACGCTGATCCTCTTCCTTTGCCTGTGCCTTTACCTTTGCCACCACGGTCAAATTTTCTCCCTGTGCCACGTTCTCCGCTGCGCTCACTACGTCCACCGCGTTTCTTTCTGCCTGTTCTTGGCTGTTCGATAACGACTGGGCGGTCTTTGAACTTACGACGAGGCGTACCTTTCATGCCAACGATTTCAAAGTCGATTGCACGCTCGTCTTTGTTTACGTTAATAACGCGAATTGTAATTTCGTCACCGATGCGGAATACGTTACCTGTACGTTCTCCGATCATTGCGAAATGCTGTTCATCATAACGGTAGTAATCATCCGTTAAGTAGCTAACATGCACAAGACCTTCAATTGTATTTGGTAGTTCTACGAATAAACCGAAGTTTGTTACAGAGCTAATCATACCGTCATACTCTTCGCCAATCTTATCAAGCATATATTCTGCTTTTTTCAGTTCGTCTGTTTCACGTTCTGCTTCAACAGCACGACGTTCCATATTAGAAGAGTGCTCTGCAATCTCAGGTAATTTTTCACGCCATTTTGCTTGCGTTTCATTATCGACTTTACCGTTAATGATGTATTCACGAATTAGTCTATGAACAATCGTATCTGGGTAACGACGAATTGGCGATGTGAAATGTGTGTAGAACTCAGTTGATAAACCAAAGTGACCTAAACTTTCTGCATCGTAACGTGCTTGCTTCATAGAACGAAGCATTACTGTTGAAATAACTACTTCTTCAGGCTGCCCTTGAACCATTTCAAGAATTTGTTGCAGTGCACGAGGATGCACTTCATTCGCACGTCCTTTTACCGCATATCCGAAGTTCGTTACAAACTCGAAGAAACGCTCTAACTTATCTTCTTTCGGATCTTCATGGACACGATACATGAATGGTACGTTCATCCAGTGGAAGTGCTCTGCTACTGTTTCGTTCGCAACAAGCATAAATTCTTCAATTAACTTCTCTGATACAGAACGATCACGCATGACAACATCTGTCGGTTTTCCTTCTTCATCCACTAATACTTTCGCTTCTTTAAAGTCAAAGTCGATTGCACCGCGGCGCATACGTTTTTCACGTAAAATTTGTGCTAATTGCCCCATCTCTTTAAACATCGGCACTAACGGTTCATAACGCTTAATTAGCTCTTCGTCCTCATCTTCTAAAATGCTTCTTACGTCAGCATACGTCATACGCTCTGTCGTTTTAATTACACTTTGGAAAATCTCGTGTTTGACAACGTCACCTAAGTTGTTGATTTCCATTTCACAAGATAACGTCAGACGGTCTACTTTCGGGTTTAATGAACAAATACCGTTAGATAGACGATGTGGAATCATCGGAATTACACGGTCAACAAGATACACACTCGTCGCTCTTTCCGCTGCTTCTACATCAATTGGAGAACCTTCTTGAACGTAATGGCTTACATCCGCAATGTGAACGCCAAGCTTATAGTTGCCGTTCTCGAGCTTCGTTACTGTAACAGCATCATCTAAATCTTTCGCGTCTGCACCGTCAATTGTTACGATCATTTGGTCACGTAGGTCACGGCGATCTTTTAAATCTTCTTCTGAAATCGTTTCTGGTACACTGTTTGCATGTTCCATCACTTCTTCAGGGAACGCTAAAGGCAAGTGATGTTTATGAATGACAGATAAAATATCTACTCCTGGATCATTTTTATGACCTAGAATTTGAATAACTTCACCTTCTGCACTTAAACGATTCTCTGGATAGCTCGTAATTTTCACAACTACTTTATGACCTTCTACAGCGCCCATTGATGCGCTTTTCAATACGAAAATGTCACTTGTCCAACGTTTATTGTCAGGTATAACAAATCCAAAGTTTTTCGATTCTGTATATGTACCAACTAACTCTTTCGTGCCACGTTCTAAAATGCGTACAATGGAACCTTCTTGACGCGAACCGCTCGATTGGGAACTAAGGCGTGCTAATACTGTATCGCCATGAAGTGCACCATTTAACTCTGTAGGCGGGATGAAAAGATCATCGTCTCCTGTTTTCTTCTCGTCTGGTACAACGAATGCAAAACCACGTGCATGTCCAATTAACTTACCACGTACTAAATTCATCTTTTCAGGAAGACCGTAACGGTTGCTACGAGTACGAATAACAAGTCCCTTTTCTTCCATCGTTACAAGTGCCTTTACGAAATCTTTAAAGCCCTCAGAACCTTCAATCCCAAATGCCTCTTCTAACTCTTGTATCGTTAGCGGTTTATACGCTTCTTCTCTCATAAATAATAACAACTTATCAATATGTTCTTGTATGATTTCTTCCAAGCAAAAATACCTCCTTTAAAACCTTATATTATTTAGTGTATCCGAAAGATAGGGGATGTATAAAGCGAAACTTCAATACTCCCCTTATGATTTTTACAGTTTTCACAAAAAATTCCTTATGAAAAAAAGAGGCAACTAGATCTTACCAATCTAGTTGCTCCAAGAAGTTATATACATCCTCATGTAGCTCGTCACGCTCTTTATCAAGTGTAATGACATGCGTAGAGTCTTCATACCATTTAATGTCTTTTAACGTAGATTCTACACCGTTATAAATAATGTTCGCACTATCTGTATTAATCATTTCATCATGACGTGCTTGTACAACAAATGTTGGCGCATAAATCATGTCCACATTGTTACGTACGTCAGCAATTAATTGTTGTAATGCTTTTAATGTATTCATCGGTGTCTTTTGGAATTCCAACATTTCTTGTTCAATTTGCTCTGGTGATTTTTGCTCACGCTTTTTATATTCGCGGGCATATGCCAATATACCTTGGTACATCGTTTCTTCACTCTTAATATACATCGGTGCACACATTGGTACTACACCTAAAACCGGTACTGTATAACCTAATTTTAAAGAAAATACTCCACCAAGTGACAATCCAACGACAGCAATTTTCTCAAAACCTTTATCTTTTAAAAGCTGATATGCCTCCGTTACATCTTGCCACCAATCTTCAGGACCTGTATGAACAAGCTCTTCTGGTGGTACACCGTGCCCTTTATAAATTGGTGCATGACAAGTGTAGCCTTTCTTTTCTAAGAAACGCCCTAACATACGTACATCAGCTGAGTTTCCTGTGAATCCATGTAGTAATAAAACAGCGCGGTCTCCACCCTCAAATGTAAATGGTTTCGGAGATGCTAATTTCATCATGTACTTCTCCTCTTTCTCTTCTGTAATCTAGTCGTATTCTTTCTATATCTAGTGTACCATATTTGTATTTCTATAATCTAATTAGAAACATCTTTCAAATGGCAAAACAAAAAAAGAAGAACCATTAGTACATCTTACTAACGCTTCTTCTTTCAATTCTATAAGTTTAAGTACGTAACACCAATTGTTAATGCGAAGAACAATACAGCTAAAACAATTGTAATACGGTTTAATACCGCTTCAATTCCACGTGCTTTTTGCTTACCAAATAATTGCTCTGCACCGCCTGAAATTGCACCTGAAAGGCCTGAGCTATTACTAGACTGCATAAGTACCATAACAATCATTAAAATCGATACAATAATAAGTAAAACAGATAATAACGTATGCACTTGGCGTACCTCCTACAAAGATTCAGTTATTGTAACTGTAGCATAAATTCTATAGAAAAGCGAGAGCTATAAGGTTGCTCTCGCTTTTCTTCCATTACATGAACATCATTGCAAATAGCGGCCCGAGCAAACATGTCAAAATCGCTGTTAATGTCATTGTTACCGATCCAATAACACCTTCATGTTCATTATTTTTCATCGCTCTCATCACGCCCATAATATGAGAAGCACATCCAAATCCGATACCTTTACCAACTGAGTTTGTAACGCGGCTCCATTTTAATAAAAGCGGGCCGGTAATCGTTCCAGTAATACCTGCAATAACAACGAAAGCTGCTGTTAATGACGGTACACCACCTACTTGCTCTGAAACACTCATCGCAACCGGCATTGTCACCGACTTTGGTAAAGAAGATAAAATTAAACTTTTATCTGTTCCCATAAGTGACGCAATAGCAAAGTCACTTGCAATGGCAACTGTTGTACCTACTAGTACCCCGCCGGCAATCGGTACAACATATTTTTGAAGAACGTGACGTTGTTTATAAAGAGGAATTGCAAATGCTACAACACCGGGTCCGAGCAGCTTTGCAATCCAGCCACCACCACTTTCCATATAATGTTGATACGGTATATCAAGCACGATAAATAGGAAAGCCATTAATCCTGTTGCTACAAGCATTGGAATGGTGAATGGTGTTGGAAATACTTTATAGATTTTTTTAGATAATTGATATAATAGCACCGTAAAAAGAACCCAACCGATTCCGATTAATATTTTGCTCATCGCGACTCTCTTTCCTTTCTATTCGCAAGATATTGTCCTGTATGTCCTGCGACAATAATAATTAAAAATGTACTCGCTACAACTGTAATGAAAAGAGAAATTCCTTTACTCATAAAAAAAGCACCGTAATTCATTAGGCCAAGCGTTGGCGGAATTAATAAAAACGGCATAATAGCAACGAGTGTTTCTGCTCCTAAATCGAACCATTTCACTGGAAGAACTTTTAGGCTAAGTAAAACAAGTAAGAGGAACATTCCAATCAAACTTCCTGGGATCGGAATATTTAACATTTCTTGTACCCAAGTTCCAACCATATAAAAAACGTAAAGAGCAGCAATTTGGACAAGAATCTTTGTAAATTTCATGTTCATCATCCCTCTTGTTTATACGATCTTCTGTTAATATCTTTATCATAGTATAAATTGTAAAAAGCTGCAATTTATCAACTTGACAGCAAAAAACGCCTATGTTATACGCTTACAACCTTGATATGACTACATTTTCAAGAGGGAATTAAGTCAAAAACCTTGACCTAATATAAGAAGTTTTTATTTTCTGAATTTTAAAGGTTATTATTTCAATAAAATAATCTTTTTACCTTTAAGCTTACATATATATAAACAAGATAGGTGGTGAACATATGCCCAAAAAAGTTCTTATTTTTTGTGATCCTGGCATTGATGATACGATGGCTCTCCTATTAGCGTTCTTTATCGATGAAATAGAAATCATCGGCATTGTTGCAGATTACGGCAATGTTCCAAAAGAGATGGCCGTACAAAATGCTCATTTTCTTAAGAATGAAACAAGGAATAGAAATATTAAGATATTCGGTGGTTCAGAACGCCCTCTTACTGGTGCCCCGCCTGCTTTTTTTACAGAAGTACACGGGAAACAAGGGCTTGGGCCAATTATTCCAAACGGGAATGTGACTAACGGAGAAATGGAGAATTTCTTTGAAGTGATTCCTCTTATTGAACAGTATAAAGATGAATTAATCATTGTAAGTTTAGGAAGACTTACCTCTCTAGCAATTTTATTTATCCTGTGCAAACAGTTAATGAAACAAATTAAATCTTACTACGTAATGGGCGGTGCCTTTTTACATCCTGGTAATGTCACCCCTATTTCTGAAGCAAACTTTTATGGCGATCCTACTGCCGCTAATATAGTCCTTCAATCCTCACCTAACATGTACATCTATCCATTAAACGTCACCCAATATTCCATCATTACACCAGAAATGGCTGAATATATTGAAGCAAAAGGAAAAGCCCCACTCGTCAAACCGTTATTCGATCATTATTACTACGGCTATTATAAAAATGCTCTACCACATTTAAAGGGTAGCCCCTTCCATGACACAATGCCAATACTCGCTTTACTTGATAACTCTATGTTTACGTATCACAAATCCCCTATCGTTGTCATGACAGGATCCTCTGCACAAGGAGCAAGCATAGGGGAATTTCGTTCTTTAGTGAACCAAAAGCCATTTATTGATTGGCCGGGTCATCAAATTGCAATTGATTTCGATTATAACCGTTTCTTTAAACATTTCATGTCACTTATGACGGGGGAACAATTTTAGCATAAAAAAAACAGACCGTGATTTCTCACGGTCTGTCGTTATTTTCTACAATTATCGTTTGATGTTATAGAAAGATTTGATACCATCGTAAACAGCGATTTCGCCTAGTTCGTCTTCGATGCGTAATAATTGGTTGTACTTAGCAATACGGTCAGTACGGCTCATAGAACCAGTTTTGATTTGGCCAGCGTTAGTTGCAACTGCGATGTCAGCGATTGTAGCATCTTCAGTTTCACCAGAACGGTGAGATACAACTGCTGTGTAACCAGCACGTTTAGCCATTTCGATAGCTTCGAAAGTCTCAGTTAAAGTACCGATTTGGTTAACTTTAATTAAGATTGAGTTAGAGATACCTTTTTCGATACCTTCAGCAAGTTTTTGAGTGTTAGTTACGAATAAATCGTCACCAACTAATTGTACTTTGCTTCCAAGACGCTCAGTTAATAATTTGTGACCATCCCAGTCGTTTTCGTCTAAACCATCTTCGATAGAGATGATTGGGAAGTCTTTGCAAAGCTCTTCGTAGAAATCAACCATTTCTGCAGAAGTTAAGCCAGTACGGCCTTCGCCTGCAAGGTCATATTTACCAGTTTCTTTGTTGTAGAATTCAGAAGAAGCAACGTCCATTCCTAAGAATACGTTCTCGCCAGCTTTGTAACCAGCTTTTTCGATAGCTTCGATGATTACTTCTAATGCTTCACGGTTAGAACCAAGGTTTGGAGCGAATCCACCTTCGTCACCTACTGCAGTGTTAAGACCTTTGTCATGTAATACAGCTTTAAGTGCATGGAATACTTCAGCACCCATACGGATTGATTCTTTGAATGTTGGAGCACCAACTGGTAAGATCATGAACTCTTGGAAGTCTACGTTGTTATCAGCGTGAGAACCACCGTTGATGATGTTCATCATTGGAGTTGGTAATTGTTTTGCATTGAATCCACCAAGATAACGGTATAATGGAAGACCTACGAAGTCAGCTGCTGCGTGAGCTACTGCCATAGATACACCAAGGATAGCGTTAGCGCCTAGTTTACCTTTGTTTGGAGTGCCATCTAATTCGATCATAGCACGGTCGATACCAGCTTGGTCAGTTACGTCGAAACCAACGATTTCTGGAGCGATAATTTCGTTAACGTTGTTTACTGCGTTAACAACACCTTTACCAAGGTAACGAGACTTGTCACCGTCACGTAATTCTACTGCTTCGTGTTCACCAGTAGATGCACCACTTGGTACGATAGCGCGTCCGAAAGCGCCGCTTTCTGTGTAAACTTCTACTTCTACAGTTGGGTTACCACGAGAGTCAAGGACTTCGCGAGCATAAACATCAATAATTGTTGACATAATAAATTCTCTCCTTTTTATATAAGCAAATTATTTAATAATTGTTTTACCTGTCATTTCTTTCGGTTGCTCAACACCAAGAAGTGTAAGCATAGTTGGAGCGATATCACCTAAGATACCACCTTCACGTAATTCTACGTCGTTCTTAGTAACAATGAAAGGAACCGGGTTAGTTGTATGAGCTGTCATTGGCTCTCCGTCAGAAGTTAATTCTTCGTCAGCATTACCATGGTCAGCAGTAATAAGTGCCACACCATCTTTTGCAAGAATCGCTTCTACAACTTTTCCTAAACATTCGTCAGTTGCTTCTACTGCTTTAATCGTTGGTTCCATCATCCCAGAATGGCCAACCATATCACAGTTCGCAAAGTTAAGAATGATAACATCATGTTTATCATTTTCGATTTCATTTACTAAAGCGTCCGTTACTTCGTAAATGCTCATTTCAGGTTTCAAGTCATACGTTGCAACCTTCGGTGAGTTAATTAAGATACGCTCTTCTCCTGGGAATTCAGCCTCACGACCACCGCTAAAGAAGAATGTAACGTGCGGATACTTTTCAGTTTCCGCGATGCGAAGTTGCTTTAATCCCGCTTGCGCAACAACTTCACCTAAAGTGTTATCAAGGTTCATTGGCTTGAATGCCACGTAACCATCTACTGTTTCACTAAAGTGTGTCATACATACGAATTCTGGAATGTGAGGTACTTTTTCACCACGATCGAACTCACGGAAGTCTTCGTTTGTAAATACACGAGCAATTTGAATTGCACGGTCTGGACGGAAGTTATAGAAGATAACTGCATCATCATCATTGATTGTTGCAACTGGCGTGTTATCTTCGTTAACAATTACAGACGGCAATACGAATTCATCGTAGATACCATTTGCATAAGAGTCTTCTACACACTCTTCTGCTGATTTATAAGTAGGTCCTTCACCATTCACCATAGCACGGTAACATTTTTCTACGCGATCCCAACGCTTGTCACGGTCCATGGAGTAATAACGACCAGAGATAGTCGCGAATTGTCCTACTCCTGTTTCTTTAATTACTTCATTTGTTGCATCAATATAGCTTTGTGCTGTTTTTGGTCCAACATCGCGGCCATCTAAGAATGCATGAATGTATACTTTCTCAACGCCTTCTTTAGCTGCTAAGCGAAGAAGAGCAAACATGTGGTTCATGTGACTGTGCACACCACCGTCAGAAAGTAAACCGAATAAATGAAGTGCAGTACCTTTTTCTTTTACGCTTTTAATTGCACTTTGGAACGTTTCGTTCTTATCGAACTCACCTTCACGGATTGCAACGTTTACGCGTGTTAAGCTTTGATATACAATGCGGCCAGCACCGATATTTAAGTGACCAACCTCAGAGTTACCCATTTGACCTTCTGGAAGACCTACTGCCTCGCCACAAGCTGTAAGCGTTGTGTGAGGGAATTTGTTCCAGTAACCATCAAAATTAGGTTTCTTAGCTTGTGCTACAGCATTCCCGTAAGTTTCTTCACGAAGTCCGAAACCGTCAAGAATAATTAGAGCTGTTGGCTTTCTCATTTTACCGCCTCCAGAAGACCTAAGAACGAAGCAGGCTCTAAGCTAGCACCGCCAACTAAAGCGCCGTCGATGTCAGATTGTGCCATGTACTCTTTAATGTTTTCTGGTTTTACGCTACCGCCGTATTGAATACGAACAGCTTCTGCAGCAGCTGGAGAAACAGCTTCTGCAACAACTTTACGGATGTGCGCACATACTTCGTTTGCATCTGCAGAAGAAGAAGATTTACCTGTACCGATAGCCCAGATTGGCTCATAAGCGATAACAGTTGCTTTAACTTGCTCTTCAGTTAAACCTGCAAGTGCTTTTGTCACTTGACCTGCTACTAGATCAAATGTTTTTCCGCTTTCGCGCTCTTCTAAAGTCTCACCACAACATACGATTGGTGTTAAACCATGTTCAAATGCTGCGATAGTCTTTTTGTTTACTGACTCATCTGTTTCAGCAAACATTTCACGACGCTCAGAGTGGCCAAGTACTACGTAGCCTACTTTTAAGTCGCTAAGTGCTACTGGGCTAATTTCGCCAGTGAATGCACCATTTTTTTCGAAGTGCATGTTTTGTGCACCTACTTGTAAATCAGTTCCTTCAGTCGCTGCTACAAGGCGCTCTAAGAATAGAGCTGGAGAGCAAACTACTGCATCAACAGCTGAAGCTGCTGGGATTTGACCTTTAACTTCCTCTACGAAGCTAACTGCTTCAGATAGAGTTTTATTCATTTTCCAGTTACCTGCGATAATTGGTTTACGCATGCTTTGCACCGTCCTTTTTCTTTGGCTGCTACTTATTTGTCGTTAAGACAAACTACACCTGGAAGCTCTTTACCTTCCATGAATTCTAATGACGCACCGCCGCCAGTAGAAATGTGGCTCATTTTATCAGCCATACCGAATTTTTCAACAGCTGCTGCAGAGTCACCACCGCCGATAACAGAGTATGTACCTTCTGCATCTGCTAATGCTTGTCCTACTGCTTTTGTACCTTGTGAGAATGGAGTCATTTCGAATACACCCATTGGTCCATTCCATACAACAAGCTTAGAGTTTTTAATTACATCTGCATAAATTTCACGTGTTTTAGGACCGATGTCCACGCCTTCCCAGTTAGAAGGGATAGAGTCGATACCAACGATTTTAGTTGTTGCAGTTTCAGAGAATTCCTCAGTGATTACAACATCAACTGGCATGTAGAAGTTTACGCCTTTTTCTTTTGCAAGTTGCATAAATTCTTTTGCTAGTTCAATCTTGTCGTCTTCACATAGAGATAGACCAATTTCATGACCTAAAGCTTTAACGAATGTGTAAGCAAGTCCGCCACCGATGATTAAGTTATCTACTTTGTCTAATAGATGACGAATTACACCGATTTTATCTTTTACTTTCGCACCACCGATGATAGCTGTGAATGGACGATCTGGGTTAGAAAGTGCTTTTCCAAGAACATCTAACTCTTTTTCCATTAGTAAACCAGATACTGCTGGTAGGTAGTCCGCGATACCTGCTGTAGAAGCATGAGCACGGTGAGCTGCACCGAATGCATCGTTTACGAAGATATCAGCAAGAGCTGCAAATTCTTTCGCAAGTTCTGCATCGTTCTTTTCTTCGCCCGCATAGAAACGTACGTTTTCAAGAACTAATACGTCACCTTCGTTCATTGCTGCAACCATTTCTTGTGCAACTGGTCCGAATGCTTCGTCTGCTTTTTTAACATCTTTACCAAGAAGCTCGCCTAAACGTGCTGCTACTGGAGTAAGACGTAATTCTTCTACTACTTGACCTTTTGGACGGCCTAAGTGGCTTGCTAAAATAACTTTCGCACCTTGCTCTACTAAATATTGAATTGTAGGAAGAGCTGCACGGATACGAGTTTCATCTGTAATTTTGCCTTCTTTCATAGGTACGTTGAAGTCAACGCGGCAAAATACACGCTTACCTTTTAAATCTACGTCACGAATTGATTTTTTGTTCATTGGATTTCCCTCCGACTACTAGTTAGGATTGACAAAACCCACTCAAAAGCTTAACACATTTGCTTTTAAAACGAAAGAAGAGAGAGAGGGAACAAACCCTCTCCCTCGTTTTGTCATTGATAACTTATATAATTAAGAATTAAAGACCTTTTGAAGTCATGTAAGCTGCTAGGTCTACTACGCGGTTAGAGTAACCAGTTTCGTTATCGTACCAAGAAAGTACTTTAACCATGTTACCTTCCATTACCATTGTAGATAATGCATCGATTGTAGAAGAAGCTGTACATCCGTTATAGTCGATAGATACTAATGGCTCTTCGCTGTATCCAAGGATACCTTTTAATTCGCCTTCAGCTGCTGCTTTGAATGCTGCATTTACTTCTTCAACTGTTACTTCTTTATCAAGTTCAACAACTAGGTCAACTAGAGAAACGTTAGCAGTTGGAACACGTACAGCGCCACCGTTTAATTTACCTTTAAGTTCTGGTAATACTAATGCTACTGCTTTAGCTGCACCAGTAGATGTTGGGATCATGTTTTCAGCTGCTGCACGAGCACGACGTAAATCTTTGTGTGGTAAGTCTAAGATTTGTTGGTCGTTAGTGTAAGAGTGAATTGTTGTCATCATTCCACGTTTTACGCCGAATTTTTCGTTTAATACTTTAGCGAATGGAGCTAAGCAGTTTGTAGTACAAGAAGCGTTAGATACTACGTTGTGGCTAGCTGCATCGTATTGTTCGTGGTTAACACCCATAACTACAGTGATATCTTCGTCAGAAGCTGGAGCTGAGATGATAACTTTTTTAACTGATCCACCTAAGTGTTTTTCAGCGTCTGCTTTTTTAGTGAAACGGCCAGTAGATTCTACTACGATTTCTACTCCGTAGTCGCTCCATGGTAATTGTGCTGGGTCACGCTCAGCGATAACTTTAATTTCTTTACCGTTAACAACGATGCTGCTTTCGTTAGCAGATACTTCTGCGTTTAAAGTTCCGTGAACTGTGTCATATTTTAAAAGGTGAGCTAAAGTTTTAGCATCTGTTAAGTCGTTGATTGCTACTACTTCTACCTCTGGGTTGTTAAGAGCTGCGCGGAATACGTTACGTCCGATACGTCCAAATCCATTAATACCAATTTTAGTCATTTGAATTTCCTCCTTGGGGGATTATATTAAAGGGTAATACCCTTTGTTAACTGTTTTGCTGCACCTTCATCTGTAATTAGAATTGAAGTGTGCCCTTGTTTAATTACAGCCTGTATTGCCTTTGCCTTTGAAGAACCTCCAGCGACTGCAACAACGTGAGATACATTTTGTAAATCCTCTAGTTGCATACCAACTGTTCTTACTTTATGAACAACATTTCCTTGTTCATTAAAGTAGTAACCGAAAGCTTCGCCAACTGCTTCGCTTGCCTGAATCTTTAACCAATCTGCTTCTGAAGTATTTCTGCGACGTGCCATTGTTAACGCATCACCTATTCCATGAATGACGATATTGGAAGATCGAATCAACTCAAGAACTTCTTTCACGGAAGGCTCTGTCACAATAGACGCATATGCTTCGCTGCTAACATGGTCTGGAACATACAATAAGCGATAATTACTCATCGTATTTTGCGCCATCTTGGCACAAATAGTATTGGCTTCTAACTCGACGCCTTCTCCAATTCCACCACGTGCTGGGACAAATAGCATATGTAAATCTTTGCAATCAAGCTGCATCATGTCCGCAACAGCAGCTAGCGTAGTTCCTCCAGCCACAGCAACGATATTATTCGCTGTCAGACGGTCTTTTATACAAGTCACACAAGCACGGCCCATCTCCAGTTTGACCCAAGGCGATTCATCACTATCACCAGGGACAACGAAAACTTCATCCAAGTCTAATGTTTCCTTAAGTTGCTTTTCTAAAACCTTTAACCCGGAAATTTCTTTCATAAAGTCTTCCAAAGCAAGAACTAAAGCTGTTCCTTCTTCTGTCAAAGTCATTCCAGAAGAAGCGACGTGAACTAAGTTTTGTTCTTTCAAAACTTGAACTTCACTTCGCAATACTCGTTCTGTCATACCGAGACTTGCTGATAAATTTCTTCTTCCAATCGGCTGCATAAGCCTAATGTATTGAAGAATTTGCATTCTCGTTTGCATAACAGGTAGCAGATCAGGTAATAATTTTTTTGTGTTCTGAATCCATGAGCGCATATCTTTTCTCCTCACTACATCGGTTCATTTTCCCTCATGGTCACTTTACGTCCCGTAGTGACATTTTGTGTCCCACATAGGTTAAAAAAATAATCCCTGCTACGTGTATTATTGTAACAGGAGATAGAAACTTATTCAACTCTTAACTGCATTCTTTATATAGTTTATTATGACACCTTTGTGAATGTTACCATATTCTACTTGTTTTCCGTCTATTTCTACAACCGGAATCATTAGATGATATTTTTCTAAAAGGTCATTATCTTCATATATATCTATTTCCTCAATTTGAAAAGAATATTCACATTGTACTTCCTGTAAAACTTGTTTCGCCTTCACACAAAGGCCACAATCATTTTTTGTATACAGTACAACTTTCATCTTCTTCACCTATCCGATTGTTTTTCGTAATGACGACGCTGGGATGTGCATTTGCTCTCTATACTTCGCCACTGTTCTTCGAGAAATAACGATTTCATGCTCTTCTTCTAATAATTTTGAAATCTTTTGATCTGAAAGTGGCTTTTTCTTATTCTCTGCCTCAACAAGCGTTTGAATAAATTGTTTTACACGCTTTGTAGAAACCGCTTCATCTTCAGTCGTCGAAACGGCATTACTAAAGAACGATTTCATCTCAAATAAACCGTGTGGTGTTTGCACATATTTATTTCGCGTTGCACGACTAATTGTCGATTCATGCACGCTTAACTCTTCTGCTACTTCTTTTAAAGCAAGTGGCTTTAAATACTCCGGACCTTTCCAGAAGAAATCACGTTGTTTTTCCATAATAATGGTCATCACTTGCAAAAGCGTTTGTTTTCTCTGTTTCAAACTACGCATAATCCACTGTACATGCTGATACTTTTCTGAAACGTAAGATGCTACTTCACTTTCACTATTATTAAGAAGCGCACTATATTCAGAATGAATTTCAATTCTCGGCATATTTCTCTCATTCATTTGTAAAACGAGACGATCGCCATCTTTTTTCACTGCCATATCAGGCACAATATAAAGTGGTTTATCAGAAGAAAACGCAAGACCTGGTTTTGGTTGTAATGACGTTATACAATTTACTGCATCCTGTAATTCTTCATTACTACACTTCAATACTTGAACGAGCTTTCTCCAATCTTTCTTCACGAAATAAGCGAAATAATCTTCTACAACCTCTTCTGCCAATCCATTCCGTCTTTGTAAGCGCTTCAATTGCAAGGTTAGACATTCCTGAATATTACGCGCTCCTACCCCTGCTGGCTCAAGTGATTGGACAAGCTCTACAGAACGGTCGACTACATGAAGCGGTGCGGAAAGGAGATTTGCTAACTCTTCATTCGTTTCTTGCAAATACCCATTTCCATCCATGTTCATAATAATGAAAGAAGCTACTTTTCGCTCTTCTTCCTCTATTTTATAATACTGTATTTGATTTAATAAATGTTGCTGAATCGTTATAGAATCCACACTGTAGATTTCCATCTGATTCTCGACTTGTTTGCTGGTACTTTTACTGTTGTTAGAGCTCTTTTTCTTCTCCCTCTCAAAACCACCTAACTCAATAAGGGGATTCTCTAACGATTGCTCATACAAAAACTCCGATAATTCTTGTACATTATACTGGAGCATTGTAATCGCTTGCCTTAACTCTTGTGTCATTGCCAAACGTAAGCTTTGTTCTTGTAAAAGACTTGCCTTCAAACTAATCTCCCCCTTGTTTCTATTGTACAATAAGTTTGGTAAAAGGAGAATGCTATCACAGACACCCATTCCAAAATATTATTAATTTATATGTATTAATGAGATTTACAACTTAAAACCGAAATTTGAATAATATTGAAAGAAAATAATAACGGAATTAAATTATAATCAAGTACTAATAGTAAATCTTATTATCAGATATAACAAGAGGGAAATAAAAAAGTCCTAACCTACAAAACGTAAGTTAGGACTTTTTGACGCGCCCAGAGGGATTCGAACCCCCGGCAGACGTGGTACCGGAAACCACCGCTCTATCCGACTGAGCTATGGGCGCATGATAATAGAAAACACTTCATTTTCTTCTCATAATAATAGCAATAAAATCCATCTAAATCAATAAAAATATCCCCGTAATCCTTTATGCCGCTTAGTTATGAGTATATTAACAAAGCACCCACCCCTAAATTTTCCAATCATAAATTCAACCCAACTCACAAATTATAATCTTTGAATTGATATTCCAAAGGGGGCTTCATTCAATGACTGTAATTACAAAATTAAAGCAAACTGTTTCTGGATTAAAAAGTGCACAAGCTAGCTTAGAGGGTTTCGCTCTTGATACGGATAACCAACAAGCTAAGCAACTTTTCCAAACAGCTGCACAGCAAACACAAACGATTATCGATTCTTTAAACCCACGCGTTGAAGAAGTCCAACAAGAAGAACCACAATACTCACAGCAATAACGGATTCGTCATGCTGTGAAATAGAAAAAGGATGATATGCAGTCATCCTTTTTCTATCACATTACATATTGCAATAGAAATGGAATGATAATTATGCGAAAACTCGGCCTCATAACCGCATTATTTGCCCTTCTATTTAGCTCTTTTACTGGATGTGATAATAGTCCTTTAGATAAAAAAGTGAAAGAAGAAGCGAAACGAACGGAGAAAGAAAAAGGCCCAAAGTTAACAAAGACGAGTACGGAATCCTTTAATCAATCTATATCACAAGGAGCGAAGAAAAGAGCTCTCGCTATGGATGAAATTATAAAAAGCACAGCAGTGAATTCAAACTTAGATCTCTACATAGCAGTTCTACCGGAGCATCACGAAAGGTTTGGATTAAAACCGCTGCGTAAAAAGCTTCAAAAGCAACTAAGTGATGAACACCCTACTTTCGATGTTCGTGTCAGTACAGATAAAAAAATCTTTATGTTACTCGAAAAACTCGAAAGAAAAATTAAGGAAAAAGAAGTATCTAAAGATGAAATTAATAAACAATTAAAATTCATTGGTAAAAAAATGGAGTCTAACACTTAACGCTTTTTAAAAGAAAAGGAAGGATTGCAATGTCTAGTAAAGATAAAAACTTAACCCCTGTACAACAGGAGTATAAAAAATTCGAACAAGAACGCGAACCGAAGCGTCCTGTCTTAAAAAACTGTATAAAAGCCTTTTTCGTTGGTGGTTTCATTTGCCTAATTGGGCAACTCATTTCTACTTTTTATATTACGTATTTCGATTTCACTGAGCGCTCAGCAGGGAATCCAACAGTAGCAACTCTTATTTTCATCTCGATGTTACTAACTGGGTTCGGCGTATATGATCGTCTCGGTCAATTTGCAGGTGCTGGGACAGCTGTACCTGTCACTGGATTTGGTAACTCTGTTGTCGCCGCATGTATCGAACACCGGACGGAAGGGTTTGTCCTTGGCGTTGGCGGTAACATGTTCAAATTAGCCGGCTCCGTTATTTTATTTGGTGTATTTTCAGCTTTCGTCATCGCACTTATTAAAACGATTCTCGTTCAATGGGGAGGGCTATAAATGTTACAAGGACACCGAACGTGGGTATTTGAAAACAAACCAGTTATCATTTCAACTGGAGTCGTTGGCGGACCGTTTGAAGCAAAAGGGAAAATCCCAGAAGACTTCGATATCCTTCATGAAGATTTATGGCTCGGACAAGATTCCTATGAAAAAGCACATAAAATTTTGTTCGAAGAAGCTTGTAGCCGCGCCACTGAAAAAGCAGAACTTCGTAAAGATGATATTCAATTTGTACTCGCAGGAGATTTAATTAATCAAATTACCCCTACAAGCTTTGCTTGCCGTACACTGGGCACTCCTTATCTCGGACTATTCGGTGCTTGTTCTACTTCTATGGAAGGTTTAGCACTTGGAGCAAGTATCGTAAATGCAAAAGGCGCAAAATATTTATTAACCGGGGCATCAAGTCATAACACCGCTGTAGAAAAACAGTTCCGCTACCCTACCGAATATGGTGGACAAAAGCCACCTACCGCGCAGTGGACAGTAACTGGAGCAGGGGCCGCTATTTTAAGTGATACTGGACACGGTCCTAGGGTAACGTCCGCAACAATCGGAAAAGTAGTTGATATGGGATTAACGGATCCGTTTAATATGGGAGGCGCAATGGCTCCAGCTGCCGTCGATACAATTGAGGCCCACCTACGCGAACGCCAAATTGACGCCTCTTACTACGATTTAATCGTAACAGGCGATCTTGGCCATGTAGGACGCGAAATTGCTTATGACTTACTACATAAACATGGAACGAAAGTAACGAGCGAACAGTTTCAAGATTGCGGGCTACTCATTTATAGAGAAGGGCAACCTGTCATAGCTGGTGCTAGTGGACCAGGATGTTCCGCAACAGTCGTGTACGGTCATTTATTAAACAGAATGAAAAGAGGAGAGTTCAAAAAAATACTTGTCGTTGCGACAGGCGCTTTACTATCTCCACTTACATTCCAACAAGAAGAAACGATTCCGTGCATCGCTCACGCCGTTTCAATTGAATTCGGAGGTGCAACGCAATGATTTTTTTCTGGGCTTTCGTCATTGGCGGACTCATATGTGTAATCGGCCAACTTATGTTTGATGTCGGCAAACTAACACCCGCTCATACAATGGCAACACTCGTTGTTGCTGGAGCTATATTAGATGGATTCAATTTGTATGAACCATTAATTGACTTCGCTGGAGCTGGGGCAACCGTACCTATTACAAGCTTTGGTAATGCCCTCGTTCACGGTGCAATGGAAGAAGCCGCAAAACATGGCATCGTTGGCGTTATTACCGGCATGTTTAAAGTAACAAGCGCCGGTGTATCCGCAGCTATTATTTTCGGCTTCATCGGAGCATTGCTATTCAAACCGAAAGGATAAGGTGTTCGTATGACAGTTATCGCTAGCGTCAAAACCTGCCTTGCTAGTGTAAGAGGCGCTCAAGCAAGTTTAAGCTCCCTTTCACTACATTCACAGGACGCAGAATCAAAACGTGTATTTCATGAATGTATGTTAGAAATGGACAGCATCATCGCTGATTTACAAAATAGAGTTTCAGTATTAGAACGTGAAGAACCTCAATATAAAGGGTTTTAAGTAGACTGGAGGAAATGACTATGTCTCACCTGCCGGAATGGACACTTGTCATTCTTCGCTCTGTATTCATATTAATTATTTTATTCGCTATTACGAAATGGTTAGGGAAAAGACAAATCTCTCAGCTCTCCTTTTTTGAATACATAGCCGGAATGACAATCGGTGACATCGCTGCCCAAGTATCTACAGGGCTCGATTCAAAATTTTTTCACGGCGTCTTTGCTATACTTATTTTCGCCTCGGTACCTTTTTTTGTTGGTATTCTTTCCTTAAAAAACAAAGCCGCTAGAGATTTCTTTGAAGGAAAATCAACCGTGTTAATAAAAGATGGGAAAGTACTCGAAGATAATTTAAAGAAAGAGAAATATACAAGTGATGAGTTACTTGAGCTTCTTAGAGGAAATGGTGCATTTAGTATAGCTGAAGTTGAATTTGCTGTCTTAGAGCCGAGCGGAGAATTAAATGTATTATTAAAGAAAGATTTTCAGCCACTTACTGCAAAAGATCTCGGTTTAAAAGTGCCCAATGAAAAAGAACCTCAAACTGTTATTATGGATGGAAATGTACTAGATGAACCACTTTCCGCAAGTGGACATAACCGAGCTTGGCTACATGCTGAACTAGAAAAACTCGGTGTTGTCATTGAAAACGTCTTTCTCGGTCAAGTGGATTCATATGGACAACTTACTATCGACATTTATAATGACAAACTACAAATGCCTTCTCCTCAAAACAAACCTTTATTATTGGCATCTTTAAAAAAATGTCATGCTGATCTTGAACTATTTTCCTTAGAAACAAAGTCGAAATCAGCAAGCGAAATGTATAGTAAAAACGCGAAACAAATCGAAAAGATTTTAAATAAAGTAACCTATCTTTTAAAAGAATAGATATCGAAAGAACGCTTCAGTCAAAAGGCGTTCTTTTCTTTTTTTCTACAGTTTTTATAACGTTTAAATTTATGTAATTCGGTTATGATGTTGAAGATACATAAGCAGGGAATTTCAAAAACATAGCGAATATTTCATGGTACAACTACATATTTTTTTGATTTAAAGTGGTTTTGTTTGACCTTTATTGACCATAATTGTATTATAAGACTAAGAAAGCTTTATAAGGAGGAAATAACAGATGAATTTAATTCCTACAGTAATTGAACAAACAAATCGTGGAGAACGCGCTTACGATATTTACTCTCGACTATTAAAAGACCGCATCATTATGCTTGGTAGCGCAATTGATGACAACGTAGCTAACTCAATCGTTTCCCAGCTTTTATTCTTGGAATCTCAAGATCCAGAAAAAGATATTCACATCTACATCAACAGCCCTGGTGGTTCTATCACAGCAGGTATGGCAATTTACGATACAATGCAGTTTATTAAACCGCAAGTATCAACAATCTGTATCGGTATGGCTGCATCTATGGGTGCATTCTTACTTGCAGCAGGTGAAAAAGGAAAACGTTATGCACTTCCAAACAGTGAAGTAATGATTCACCAACCACTTGGTGGTGCACAAGGTCAAGCGACTGAAATCGAAATCGCTGCTAAACGTATCCTATTCTTACGTGAAAAACTAAACCAAATTCTTGCTGACCGCACAGGTCAACCACTTGAAGTACTACAACGCGACACAGACCGCGACAACTTCATGACAGCAGAAAAAGCTTTAGAATACGGTTTAATCGATAAGATCTTTACAAATCGTTAATTAATTAAAAGCGGAAGCGGCTCGTTCAGAATGGGAGGAGGATGGAGCTTCTGACAAAGAGGTGCTTTTTACCTCGACGGAAGAAGCGAAGCCACCGACCATTCTAGCCGCTGGAGCTGGATATAATTAAAAGCGGAAGCGGCTCGTTCAGAATCGCAGGGCGATGGAGCCCCTGATTCCGAGGCGATTTTTGCCTCGAATGTAAAAGCGAAACAACCGCTGGAGCTGGATAGATTAAAAGCGAAAGCGCCCTATAACAGGGCGCTTTTTTTATATGCTGTTCTCCGCCCGCATACCCCACCTAGTATCAACCGAAATATATCGGCGATTTTTCAAATATATCGACCGTAACTCCAATTATATCGGCGATTATTTTAATATATCGACTTTTCGACACAACTTATCGACTTACCGACAATTCTCGACAAGAACGTACATCCCACATACCCCCACCAACAAGCCCCAAACAACAAAAAAGCTATCGCACATACGCGATAGCTTCTTATTGTACATATGCAGCTAATGCTTCTAAAGCCTCTTCTGCATCTGAACCTTCTGTTGTAATTGTTATCATGCTACCAGTTCCAATTGCTAAGCTCATAATCCCCATTATGCTCTTTGCATTTACTGTCTTCCCATCTTTTTCGATGAAAATATCTGCATGAAAGCGATTGGCCTCTTGTACAAACAACGCAGCCGGACGTGCTTGTAAACCGTTTTTTAATGAAACCTTAACTCTTTTTTGAACCACAGCTCCATTTCCCCTTTAACCTCTTATTTTTTTGCTACCGTTTCCCCCGCGCGTAATTTCTCTGCAATATCATCGATTTTACGCAAACGATGATTAATACCCGATTTACTAATTTTCCCCCCGGATACCATCTCACCTAACTCTTTCAATGTTACATCTTGATAATCTCTTCTTAATTGCGCAATTTCTCGTAGTTTATCCGGCAATATATCAAGACCAACCGTCTCATCAATATAACGGATATTTTCAATCTGTCTTAGCGCTGCACCAATTGTTTTATTTAAATTAGCTGTTTCGCAGTTCACTAAGCGATTTACAGAATTACGCATATCACGTACGATTCGAATGTCTTCAAATCTTAAAAGTGCATTATGAGCACCTATAATATTTAAAAACTCTGTAATCTTTTCTGCTTCTTTCAAATACGTAATGTACCCTTTTCTTCTTTCCAACGTCTTACTATTTAAATCAAATCCGTTCATCAGTTCACATATAGCATCATTATGTTCCTTATATAACGAAAAGATCTCTAAATGATAAGATGATGTTTCTGGGTTATTTACTGAACCACCTGCTAAAAATGCACCGCGTAAATACGATCGTTTACAACATTTCTTCTCAATTAATTCTTGTGATATATTTCGAATAAATGAAAAGTCGTCTCGAACGATATGAAGATCAGCTAATATTTCGCGTGACTTCTCAACAAGCCTTACGATATATACATTGTTTTTCTTCAATCGCATTTTTTTACGAACAAGTAATTCTACCGTCACGTCATATCCTTTTTTCAAAAGCGTATAAATCCTTCTTGCAATTGCCGCATTTTCCGTTTGAATATCGATTGATAGACGACGATTTGAAAAAGAAAGCGATCCGTTCATACGAAGTAACGCTGATAATTCTGCTTTCTCACAGCATTCCTTCATCTCTAGATTCGTCAACTCTTTCTTTGTTTCTGATGCAAATGACACAGCCAACACCTCCTTATACGATTATTGTGGAACAAAAATCTTGTCCTATATGAAATGAGGAGCGTTACCTCAAACGAGGCAACGCACATCTACAACAGTGAATATAAAATAGAAGCTAGTTTTAATGTATCGTGTCTTACAACACGGTCATCATACTTCGCTAATTGATCTTGAATCACATTAATATTGTTTTCAGTAAAACGCTCTTCATCTACTACAACTGGCGCCGACATTTCTTCCTCATATAACTGACGTAATTCACAAGGAATATCACGGTTATTTACAATTGCAGTATCGATAAATGGTTCACCTAAATGATCATGTAACGCCTGCACATGGTCAAACGCAGTATATCCCATCGTTTCACCAGCTTGCGTCATAACATTACACACATATACCTTCTTTGCTTTTGCAGCAAGAACAGCGTCCCCAATTTTGTTAACAACTAAATTCGGTAATATACTCGTATACAAACTTCCTGGACCGAAAACAAGTAAATCAGCTCGTTTAATTTCAGTCAACGTTTCATGTAACGGCTCTACATCTTCTGGAGTTAAAAAGACACGGTTAATTTTCTTTCCGAAATAAGGAATCTTTGATTCACCTGTTACAATTTCTCCGTCTTCTAGTTCCGCATGTAGTACTGCACTTTGATTCGCTGCTGGCAATACACGTCCTCTAACATTTAAAACTTTACTCGTTTCTGTAATAGCATGGAAGAAGTCTCCTGTAATCGAGGTCATACCTGCCAATAATAAATTTCCTAACGCATGACCTTTCAGCCCATCTCCCGTTGTGAAACGATGCTGAAATAAAGCTTCCACCAGTGGCTCTACATCTGATAACGCAACAAGTACGTTACGAATGTCACCTGGAGGTGGAATTTCTAGCTCATCACGTAATCTACCTGAACTGCCACCATCATCAGCGATTGTAACAACTGCTGTAATATCAACAGGATATTGCTTTAATCCTCTTAATAAAACAGAGAGTCCAGTTCCGCCTCCCATAATGACAATTTTAGGCTTTCTCTCTTTTTTCATCCCTTAATGGCCCTTTCTCTTCTCCACATCACGATGAGATACATGAACACTATACTCTGGTTTCAAATGTTTCCCAAGGTATTCTGTAAGCGTAACAGAACGATGCTGTCCACCTGTACATCCAATTGCAATTACAAGTTGACTTTTGCCTTCTCTTTTATAATGAGGCAGCATGAAAGTAATCAGATCCGTCAACTTTTCTAAAAACTTATGCGTCTCATTAAATTTCAGCACATACGATGAAACTTCTTCATCTAGTCCTGTTAATGGCTTCATATGTGGAATGTAATATGGATTTGGTAAAAAACGAACATCAAATACTAAATCTGCATCAATTGGAATACCGTACTTAAATCCAAATGACATAACATTTACACGAAATGCTTGCTCAGTTTCAGTTGAAAATAGGTGAACAATTTTTTCACGTAATTCTTTCGGTTTTAAATCAGATGTATCAAGCACAATATTCGCGCGTGCCTTCATATCTGTTAATAAATTACGCTCTGCTTCGATTCCCTTTAACGGCAGACCAGTTGGTGCAAGTGGATGCGAGCGTCTCGTTTCTTTATAACGAGTTACAAGTGTGCTATCTTTCGCATCTAAGAATAAAATATGAGGAATAATCCATGTACGTTCTGATAAATCATCAAGCGCTTCCCATAAATGTTCGAAAAACTCTCGGCCACGTAAATCAATACCAAGTGCTACTTTATTCATTTTTCCTTTTGAATCCGCCATAAGCTCAATAAACTTTGGCAATAACATCGGTGGTAAATTATCCACACAGAAATATCCTAAATCTTCAAAACTTTGTAAAGCTACTGTCTTTCCAGCTCCAGACATTCCTGTAATAATTACCATTTTTATATCATTATTCTCTGTCATCGTATCCTCTCCTTGACGGTTTAACTCGGATCTAATCGATATGAAAGCAACTCAAAATCTGGGGTATATACAAATGTACCGTAGATTATGCCATTTCCTTTAATTAAATAATCAATAATGTGATAATCTCCTGGTGCCATTGCTAAATCATCAATTTTATCAAATGTATGCCAACCAATGATGCCTTCTTCGCTCTCTAGTTTGTTTTCTCCTGCAAAATCTGTCGCTAAAAAGGAGAACATCATCCATTCAGAAACAACTTTATCACCTTCTTGGATGACAAAGGTGAAGACCCCCTTTAACGCTGGGTTCTTTAAATAAATACCTGTTTCTTCACGATACTCGCGAACAACGGAATCCCTTACAGTCTCACCACGCTCCATTTTCCCGCCTGGTGCAACCCACCAATTCCGGCGAGGTTTTTGGAGTAAGAGTACTTCATTATCTCTAATTAACACACAGTTTGTCACTCTTTGCATGTTTCTTCACCTCAGCTACTTGCAGCAAATTTCTCACTGCATACTCATTTCATTATACTATCAAAAACAGTTTGCTACAACGAAGGAGCCAGTCCCCCTTTCGCTAAGCACTGCTACTCAACAATTTTAAAAAAGCTTTTTATAACAAGCAATGTAAATGCCTGGACTTTCCGTGAATAGCATGAAAAATCCCCTTAACGACTTTTATCGCCAAGGGGACTCCAGCCCTTACTTCTTACCGAAATAAGTAACAATCGCAAATCCTAAAATAAAGGTAATAATTGAACTTATAATTGAAAATCCTCCAGTTGGAATACCAGGGAACACAATTACAATCGAACCGATAACTAGTCCAATAATTGCCGCAAATGTCATACTTTTATAACGATCTAATAAGAAACTAATTCCTTTACTACTTACAACAAACCCTACCATAACACCAGCACCAATAACTGCGATTAAAGGTAAGTTGAGTGTAGTTAAAGCATTAATTGCTGTTGGATAAACACCAATAATTAATAAAATAAATGATCCGCTAATTCCAGGAAGTAACATAGCCATACTAGCCATCCATCCTGCGAAAAATAAACCAATTGCATTTAAAATTGTTAACGTCGTAATTGGATCTGCTGTCTTATCTGGTTTAAAGAAAGCTGTGATCGCAACAAGAATTGCTGCAACGATTAATAAAACAATGTGCTTACCTTTAAACGACGACTTTGCATCAGCTTCTCTCATTAACATCGGTAATATGCTAATAATTAAACCGAGAAAGAAAAATTGAGTCGGTTCATAATGATTTGCAAGTAAATATTTAATAACATGACTTAACGTTAAAAACGCTGCTGCCACACCAGCTGCAAGTGGAATTAAAAACCCTAAATGTTTTTTCCATTCACGACTAAAGAATCCACTAATTGCCGCAAGCAATTGTTCATAAATCCCTAACACAACAGCGATTGTACCGCCGCTCACACCAGGAATTAAATCACTAACGCCCATACAAAATCCACGATATATATTACGCCATTCCATACTGAATAAATTCCTCATTTCTTATAGTGATTTTTTCCGTAAAGTCCAGTATATCAATAAGAAAGCTTATAATCCCAATATTTTTTGACAAAACTTTGACATTTTCACACAAAAAAAGAAGAAAGCTCCTATCGGTAGCTTTCTTCTCAAAAGGTATATTATCCCTTATTTTTCTGATACAGTTTTTAGTTCTTCTAATAATTCTTCTACGTAATGTTGTGCACTTTGTGCTGCAATACTACCGTCACCTGTTGCAGTTACAATTTGACGTAGCATTTTTTCACGAACATCACCTGCTGCGAAAATACCAGGAACTTTCGTTTCCATACGCTCGTTTGTTTCAAGGTAACCATTTTCATTTGTAATACCTAGCTCAACAAATGGTTTTGATAGTGGTAACATACCAATGTATACGAATACGCCGTCAGTTTTGACTTCTTTCTCTTCTCCACTGTTTACATCTACAAGTGTTACACTTCCTACTTTACCATTTGCTTCATTAATTTCTTTTATTGTGTGGTTCCAAATGAAGTCTACTTTTTCGTTTTGGAAAGCACGATCTTGTAAAATTTTCTGTGCACGAAGCGTGTCACGACGGTGAACGATCGTTACTTTTGATGCGAAGCGTGTTAAGAACACACCCTCTTCAACAGCAGAATCTCCGCCGCCGATAACTACAAGTTCTTTACCTTTAAAGAATGCGCCATCACATACCGCACAATATGATACACCGCGGCCGCCAAGTTCTGTTTCACCTGGTACACCAATTTTTTTATACTCTGCACCACTTGCAACGATAATTGCACGTGCTTTATATTCTTTTTTACCAGCAATAATTGTTTTGTATTCTTTACCATCGATGACTTCTTTCACATCACCGTATGCATATTCAGCACCAAATTTCTTCGCATGCTCGAACATTTTATTTGATAAGTCTGGTCCTAAAATAGACTCATAACCTGGGTAGTTTTCTACATCTTCTGTATTTGCCATTTGTCCGCCTGGAATACCACGCTCAAGCATTAATGTGCTTAAATTCGCACGAGATGTATATACTGCAGCTGTCATACCAGCTGGTCCTGCACCAATAATAATGACATCATAAATTTTTTCTTCTGACACACTATTCACTCCTATTCATTCCTACACAATTAAGTTACCCTCATTATACTGTTCGCATCATTTTTTTCCCAATGATTTGCTTACTTATGTGTGCGTACGCTTAACAGCTTGCACATACTTTCGAACAGTCGCTACAGATACATTATATACATCTCCGAGCTCCGACTGTGTCATCTTATTTCCTTGTTCGCTACGTACGATATATTCAACCGCAGCTGACCAGCCGTATACATTTGTAAAAACTGCCCCAGATGTATATAAACGTATGAACGTACAAAACCAAAATTGTAAACACTCTTCGATTAATTCATCATCTTTTTTCGTATAATTGTATAAAGCATCCGCGATTCGCGCGCACTGTTCAAATTGCTGTAAATCAGCTGGAATACTCTTATGGCTACTCAGTAAAAAGAAATACTTTGCAAGTTGCGATACGATCGGAACACCATTCTTCGCCTGCGTTACATCAAAGAAGAATCCAACCTTCTCCGGCGTTGATAATTCATTCATTAAATATAAAGCTAGCATTTGTTCCTCTAGCGTCGCACTTTGCTGGAATGATTTTCGTAATTCTTCAAATAACACATTTTGTCCTTCATCCGCTAAATTCAATGCATTCCACGGTTCTTTTCCCTTTTTATCAGGGTGCAATTCTACAACATGTTGCCACATTTTTTCAGCTACTTGCTGATCTTTTACCATATACGCAGAATATGCAAACCAATAATAAAAACTAACGTCCCCCTCGTATCCTTGACGCTTTAATAATTTGAACCATTTATATGCAGGCTCGAAATGACCAATTGTTGCAAGTGTCGTCCCAAGTTTCAAACGATGTTCAAACGAAATCGGATATACCGAAACTAACTGAGCAGCTAACGCCTCTACTTGTTTATGCTCTCCAATTGAATATAGAAAAATAAGCGTATTACAAAGCGCATGTATATTACCAGGATTTTTCTCTAAAATCATTTCCGTTAATTTCAGCGCCTTATCTACATTACCAGATTGAAAATGCGCAATGGCTAAATTATTATGCCCCGACCAAAATTCCGGATAGTCTTTCGTAACAATTTCTAATGTAGCAATTGCTTCTTCCAATTGTCCGTTACGAATATAACGATTGGCTTCTTCCTGCATAACAATTAAATCATCTTCATCCTCAATCTCTTCCGCACCCATCGCTTCTTCTTCCATAATTTCAAGTAATTCTAATGTATCTTCAACAAATTCCTTCTCTTCTGCAACTTCTAAATAGCGATCCGCATACTTCTTCGCCTGCTGAAATAGACCCATATACGCATAATTATTTGCAATAAAATAATAACATTGTTCAAGTTCTGGATTAGATCTAACAAGCTTAAAGAAGGTTTGATTCGACTCTTGATATTCACCAGCCTCAGATAATACTGTTGCTAATTGACATAAAATAAACGGCTCCTTCTCGCTTTGTGCCGCTCTTCGAAAATATTTAATTGCATCTTGCAATTTTTGTCCTTTGTAAGCCCTCATCCCTTTTTTATAAAAGAAGCCCGCTAATTGATTAAAAGAGATAACTTGTCCGTTCTCCTTATATATTCTTTGATTTTTCCCCATATATCCTCCAGTTTTTTGTTTTCTTCGTTCACACATTCTTCTATCTATAAGTATAAACGATTCCGTAAAAAACAAAACAGTATATTATACTCAATTATTTCCTTTTTATTCATTAAAAAAGAAGAGAAATGTTACATTTTTAGCATCAACCTTCTCTAGCATCTATTTCTTCTTTTGTATAAATAACACGCATTGGATTTCCACCTACGAAAGCACCGCTCGGTACATCTTTATGAACGAGTGTGCCAGCTGAAACAATCGCACCATCTCCAATTTTCACACCTGGTAATATAGTCGTATTTGCTCCAATCATCACTTCATTTCCTATAACGATCTCTCCAAGTCGATATTCTCGAATTAAATATTCATGTGCTAAAAGCGTTGTATTATAGCCTATAATCGAATTTTCTCCTACAGTTATCTTTTCCGGGAACATAATGTCTGGCATTACCATAAGCGCAAACGATGTTTTCTTTCCTACTTTCATCCGCAAAAATGTGCGGTATAACCAATTCTTGACCGATAAAAAAGGTGTATAACGTGCAATTTGGATAATAATAAAATTCTTCATTACCTTCCAAAAAGACACTGTTTTATACACGTTCCATAATGAATTTTCTCCTGAAACAGGATAGCGCGTTGTCCGTCGCACTTGACTCGCTCCTCTACTTATCTTTACGAACGATTCATGTCGGACAAAATCGGCAATAAATCACTCATTTTATCTAGCATAAAGTCTGGCTTGTAAGCCTCTAAATACGCTCTACCTTTCAATGTCCATGAAACCGCAGCTGTTTTCGTACCCGCATTTTGTCCGCCAACAATATCATGATGATTATCCCCAACCATCAATGCTTCTTCCGGTTTCGCATCTAATAACTGAAGCGCTTTTTGAAGTGGCTCTGGATGTGGTTTCACATGCTCGACATCATCAATCGTCACAACAACATCAAAAAACTCATCAAGCTTTGAAAACTTTAATCCCATTTCAACGGTTTGTCTCGCTTTCGTTGTAACAATACCAACTTTATAACCTTGCTTCTTCAACTCTTGAACTGTTTCATATACAGTTTCATATTCTTCTACTAATTCATCATGATGATCATGGTTAAATTGACGATAGCTTGTAATTAACTCTTCAACCTTACTTTCATCAATCTTGCTGAAAGTATCATGTAAAGATGGACCGATAAATGGCAATACATCCTCACGCTTATATTGATTTGGATAATATGTATGTAAAGTATGTAAAAAAGAAGAAATAATAAGTTCATTTGTATTAATTAACGTTCCATCTAAATCAAATAACACTGTATTTATTTTCATTGCCTTAGTCCTTTCTCTTTCCTGAATATGAAAGAAGCAGCATCTTATAATAAGATGCTACTTTTCTCTAATTTTCTAAATATCTTTTATCAGCTTGCCCCATTTTTCGTCTCACAATAATGAAAATAATAGAAATAACAACAAGTCCAATTGACATTACTTGTGCAATACGAAGTGGCCCTAGCATTAAACTATCTGTACGTAACCCTTCTACGAAGAAGCGTCCTACTGAATACCAAATTAAATATGTGAAGAATAATTCCCCGCGGCGTAAATTTACTTTTCTTAATGCAAGTAATAGAATTACTCCCGCAAAATTCCATAACGATTCATATAAAAACGTCGGGTGGTAGTACACACCATCAATGTACATTTGATTAATAATGAAATCCGGTAAATGAAGGCCTTCTAAAAACTGTCTCGTTACTTCATCACCATGCGCCTCTTGGTTCATAAAGTTTCCCCATCGGCCAATTGCTTGTCCTAGTAAAATACTCGGTGCAGCAATATCAGCCAACTTCCAGAATGAAACCCCGCGGCGTTTCGCAAAAAGAATCCCTGTAATAACAGCCCCGATTAAACCACCATGAATCGCCAAGCCACCTTGACGAATATTAATAATTTGACTCGGATTTTGCGCGTAATATTCCCATTCAAAAATAACATAGTACATTCTCGCAAATAGAATAGCGATCGGTACTGCAATTAATACAAGGTCAACAAATGTATCTTTTGGAATACCTAGCCTTTCTCCCTCGCGAGTTGCTAGCCAAAGACCTAATAGCACACCTGTACCGATAATAATCCCGTACCAATAAACAGGAAACGGTCCAAGTTGGATCGCTACGCGGTCAAGCTGTGGTACAGAACCTAACAGCATATGTATGACCTCCCTCTCCAATGTTTACTCCTGATTTCCTAACTCAATCGCACTCATTAATCGTTCTGAGAACTGCTGTGCCGCATTGACTCCCATACGTTTTAAACGGAAGTTCATCGCTGCCACTTCAATAATAACAGCTAAGTTTCGACCAGGACGAACTGGAAGTGTAATCTTCGTAAGTTCTGTATCAATAATCTTCATCTTCTCTTCATCAAGACCTAAGCGATCATAATTTTTCTTTTGATCCCATATTTCAAGATTAATAACAAGTGTAATACGCTTATAATTTCGCACTGCCCCTGCACCGAATAACGTCATAACGTTAATAATGCCTAGACCACGAATTTCTAATAAATGCTCAATTAAATCTGGTGAGCTTCCGACTAACATGTCTTCATCTTCTTGGCGAATTTCTACACTATCATCCGCAACAAGACGGTGACCACGTTTTACAAGCTCAAGAGCTGTCTCACTTTTACCGACACCACTTTGTCCTGTAATTAAAACACCAACGCCGTAAATATCTACTAACACACCATGAACAGCTGTTGTTGGTGCTAACTTACCTTCTAAATAATTTGTTAAACGACTTGATAATCTCGTTGTCGTTTGAGAAGAGCGTAATAAAGGCATGCCCGATTCACGCGATGCTTGTAGCAACTCATCTGGTACATCTTGATTACGAGTTACAATAATACATGGCGTCTCCTCAGTACAAAGCGCTTTCATTCTCTCTTGTTTTTGCTCTGACGTTAACGTGTCAAAGAACGTTAGCTCCGTCTTCCCAAGAAGCTGCACGCGATCAGCTGGATAATATGTAAAAAATCCTGCCATTTCAATTCCAGGTCGTGATAAATCACTTGTATCAATCGGACGATGAATTCCTTCTTCACCACTTATTAACTCCAATTGAAATTGTTCAATTAAATCTTTTGTCCTTACTTTCGGCATATGTATAAACCTCCACTCCGCTGCGGGTTCAGTCTCATTTGATGTAAAATTCCATTCTACCGGATATTGTACCATTTTTTTCTGGAAACAAGAAATACGGTTTCTAATAAATAGAAAAAAACATTTCATACATATCATGAAATGTTTTTCTTTTTGTCATTTTCTCTTTTTTTCATATAAAGGTTCCACAATTGCCTTTTCAATAATCATATTAAAAATTGAAATACAAATTGCCGCAACGATCGCTACACCGAAACCTGATATATTAAATGCGTCTCCTAATAATGAATCTGCTATTTTTAACGTAATCGCATTAATAACAATTAAGAAGAAACCGAAAGTTACAACAGTAATTGGTAGCGTAATTAAAATTAAAAACGGTTTTACAAACACATTTAAAACAGCCAAAATAATACTCGCAATAATTGCAGTTTGTATATTTGCTACGTAAAACGCGTCTGGTGCAATCCCTTTTAAAAGTCCCGATACAGCGATTAACACAACGCTATTTACAAGAAGTGATACAATCCATCTCATTTTCTTACACATCCTTTTAAACATATATCTTTCATCATACGCTAATAGACAATAAACGCAAGTATGATACGGACACTTATATCAACTTATTCTACTCTTCATGCTTGTATACCTACTAACAATTCTTTGCGAAATAAGGCCCACACCATCTATGCTCATGCGTTTTCACAAAGGTCCAATTGAAATCTTTATCTACAATATAGATATCCCCTTTATACATATTATCCGTCTCACACAATATATCATCCATATGTAATAAACTCGCATCCTTTATTAACAGTACCTCATCACAGTGTTGATAGAAGATGTAGCACTCCTTTTTCACTTCATTATGAAACGCGTTTTCCGCTTCTTCTCCCTCTAAACACTTCTTTTTCTTCATCATTTAAATGATTTGCCAAATAATCCTCACAACGCTTCCGAAAATATACACCCCAATTTTGAAACTCTCTTACCTTCATATTTTTCTTTCTTAAAACATCTATAAACTCCATGTTCTCCCCCTATGCACAAAAAACCGAGTGTCATTGCCACTCGGTTTTTCGTAATCCCCTTATTGTGATAACTCTACTTCTTTTATTCTCTCTTTCATTCTTGCTTTATCACGATTTAAAATCTCTTTTAAATACTTACCTGTATATGAGCGCTCTTCTTTCACTACTTGCTCTGGCGTTCCAGAAGCAACAATTTGTCCACCTTTGTCTCCGCCCTCTGGTCCAAGGTCAACGATATAATCCGCTGTTTTAATTACATCTAAATTATGTTCAATTACAAGTACTGTCTCACCGCTCTCAACAAGACGTTGCAGCACTTCTAGAAGACGTGCGATATCATGCGCATGTAAACCAGTCGTTGGCTCATCTAAAATATATAGTGTACGTCCTGTAGAACGACGGTGTAATTCAGAAGCTAGCTTCACGCGCTGTGCTTCACCACCAGATAACGTCGTTGCTGGCTGGCCTAATTTCATATAACCAAGTCCAACATCTACAAGAGTTTGAAGTTTACGCTTAATTTTTGGGATGTTAGCGAAGAACTCTACCCCATCTTCAATTGTCATTCCTAATACTTCAGAAATGTTCTTATCTTTATATTTCACTTCTAACGTTTCACGGTTGTAACGTTTACCGTGACAAACTTCACATGGAACGTATACGTCTGGTAAGAAGTGCATTTCGATTTTTATAATTCCATCACCACGGCACGCTTCACAACGTCCACCTTTTACGTTAAAGCTGAAACGCCCTTTTTGATATCCGCGCACTTTCGCTTCATTCGTTTGTGCAAACACATCACGAATATCATCGAATACACCTGTATAAGTCGCAGGATTAGAACGTGGTGTACGACCGATTGGCGATTGATCAATATCGATTACTTTATCTAAATGCTCAAGACCTTTAATTTCTTTATGAGTACCTGGCTTCGCTTTCGCTTTATATAACTTTTGCGCTAACGATTTATATAGTACTTCATTAATCATCGTACTTTTACCTGATCCAGATACACCCGTTACCGCTACAAACGTACCAAGCGGGAATGACATTTTCGCGTTCTTTAAATTATTCTCTTTTGCACCAACAATCTCCACTTTACGTCCATCACCTTTACGTCTTTCAAGTGGAACTGGAATAAACTCTTTACCGCTTAAATACTTCCCTGTTAGTGAATTCTCATCTTGCATCACTTCAGCTGGTGTACCCGCTGATACGACTTGTCCACCGTGAATACCTGCGCCAGGCCCGATATCAAGTAAATAATCAGCAGCCATCATCGTATCTTCATCATGTTCAACAACGATTAACGTATTACCTAAATCACGCATTTCTTGCAATGTACGAATAAGACGATCGTTATCGCGCTGATGCAAACCGATAGAAGGCTCATCAAGAATGTAAAGCACCCCAGTAAGACGAGAACCAATTTGCGTTGCTAAACGAATACGTTGCGCCTCACCACCTGATAAAGTTCCTGCGGCACGACTTAACGTTAAATAATCTAAACCAACGTTCACTAAGAACCCAACGCGCTCCTGAATTTCTCTTAAAATTAAATGAGCAATTTTTTGTTGTTTCTCTGTTAGCTCCACACTTGAGAAGAATTCCTGTACTTCTTGAACAGAATATTTCGTTACATCAGCAATCGTTTTTCCGCCAACGAAAACAGCTAAACTCTCAGGCTTTAAACGTCCACCTTTACACTTCGGACAAGCTTGCTCTGCCATATACTTTTCCATTTGCTCACGAACATAATCAGAACTCGTTTCACGATAACGACGTTCAATATTTGGAATAACACCTTCAAATAAAATCTCATTTTCCTTTACTTGACCAAATTCATTTACATAGCGGAAATAAACTTTCTCTTCACCGCTCCCGTACAATACTTTATCAAATAAATCTTTCGGTATATCTTTCACAGGCACATCCATATCAACGCCGTAATGATTACATACAGATTGTAAAAGCTGTGGGTAATATTGTGAGCTTGTCGGTTCCCAAGGCGCAATCGCATGTTCCTTTAACGATAAATCCCAGTTCGGGATAACAAGCTCTAAATCTACCTCTAGCTTTGAACCAAGTCCATCACAAGAAGGACATGCTCCGAACGGACTATTGAATGAGAACATACGCGGCTCTAATTCTCCAATTGAAAAACCACAATGCGGGCAAGCATGATGTTCACTAAATAGAAGTTCCTCTTCTCCCATTACATCGATTAACACACGGCCTCCGCCAAGCTTCAATGCACTTTCAAGTGAATCCGCAAGGCGGCTTGCCATCCCTTCTTTTACAACAATACGGTCAATGACAACTTCAATGGAATGCTTCTTATTTTTATCTAACGCAATATCTTCAGATACATCAAGCATTTCACCATCAACACGTACACGAACATATCCTTGCTTCTTAATATCTTCAAGTACTTTCACATGTGCACCTTTACGCCCAGAAACGATAGGAGCTAACACTTGTAATTTCGTACGTTCAGGATATTCAAGAACACGGTCTACCATCTGCTCTACTGTTTGTGATGTAATTTCAATTCCATGATTCGGACAAATTGGCGTACCAATTCGCGCAAATAATAAACGTAAATAATCATAAATCTCCGTTACCGTTCCAACAGTTGAACGTGGATTACGACTCGTCGTTTTTTGATCGATTGAAATCGCTGGTGACAATCCTTCAATCGTGTCCACATCCGGTTTATCCATTTGTCCTAAAAACTGGCGCGCATACGCAGATAACGATTCTACGTATCTGCGCTGCCCTTCTGCATAAATCGTATCAAATGCTAATGATGATTTCCCCGAACCAGACAATCCCGTTACAACGACAAGCTGATTTCTCGGAATGGTTACATCAATATTTTTTAAGTTATGTGCTCTAGCACCTTTTACAACGATAAAATCCTTGCTCTTACTCACTTTTTTCACCCTTCCGCTTTTAATTCTAATAGTAAATCTCTTAGTTCAGCTGCACGCTCGAAGTCTAACGCTTTTGCTGCTTCTTTCATCTCTGCTTCCATCTTCGCAATTGTCTTTTCACGCTCTTTTTTCGTCATCTTCTTAGCTGGCGTTGCTTCATACGTTTCCGTTTCTTCAGCAGCTGTCGTTGCACGAATTACATCACGCACACCTTTTTGAATCGTTTTCGGCGTAATACCATGCTCTTCATTGTAAGCTTCTTGTATACTACGACGACGCTTCGTTTCTTCAATCGCAATTCCCATCGATCTCGTTATACGATCTGCGTACATAATAACGCGGCCGTTTTCATTACGTGCTGCACGGCCAATTGTTTGAATTAATGAACGTTCTGAACGTAAGAACCCTTCCTTATCCGCATCTAATATCGCTACAAGCGATACTTCTGGAATATCTAATCCTTCTCGCAATAAGTTAATACCAACAAGAACATCAAACTTACCAAGGCGAAGATCTCGTATAATTTCAATACGTTCTAACGTTTTCACTTCAGAATGCAGGTAATTCACCTTAATTCCTACATCTTTTAAGTAGTCTGTTAAATCCTCTGACATCTTCTTCGTTAAAGTTGTAATTAATACACGTTCATTTTTTGCAATGCGATCTTGAATCTCTCCTAATAGATCGTCAATCTGCCCTTCAATTGGTCGTATATCAATTGGCGGATCTAAAAGCCCTGTTGGGCGAATAATTTGTTCTATTACTTCTGGCGACTGCTCTAATTCATACGGCCCTGGTGTTGCTGAAACGTAAATAACTTGATTCGTTTTCTCTTCAAACTCATCAAATGTGAGCGGTCTATTATCTAAAGCTGATGGCAGACGGAATCCATGATCCACAAGCACTTGCTTACGCGCTTGGTCCCCGTTATACATCGCTCTTACTTGCGGCACTGATACGTGCGACTCATCCATAACGATTAAGAAATCTTCCGGGAAATAGTCTAATAGCGTATACGGCGTTGCACCCGCCGGACGAAGTGTTAAATGGCGGGAATAGTTTTCAATTCCTGAACAAAAGCCCATCTCGCGCATCATTTCTAAATCATAACGTGTACGCTGTTCTATACGCTGCGCTTCTAACAACTTACCGTTATCATTTAATTCCTTTAAACGCTCTTCTAATTCTTTTTCGATATTTTCAATAGCGACCTTCATCTTTTCTTCACGTGTAACGAAGTGAGATGCTGGGAAAATTGCTACATGATCACGTTCTGCTAATACTTCTCCCGTTAACGCATTTACTTCGCGAATACGATCAATTTCATCGCCGAAAAACTCAATTCGAATACAATGCTCGTCAAGTGATGCCGGGAAGATTTCAACTACATCTCCGCGCACACGGAATGTACCACGCTTGAAATCAATATCATTACGTCCATACTGCACATCAACAAGTTCACGAAGCAATTGATTGCGGTCCTTTTCCATACCAACTCGAAGTGAAACAACTAACTCGCGGTATTCTTCTGGAGAACCTAAACCATATATACACGAAACACTCGCAACGATAATTACATCATCCCGTTCAAATAATGCAGACGTTGCCGAGTGACGCAATTTATCAATTTCATCATTAATCTGCGCATCTTTTTCAATAAACGTATCTGTTTGTGGTACATACGCTTCTGGCTGATAATAATCGTAGTAACTAACAAAATATTCAACTGCATTATTCGGGAAAAAGTCTTTCAACTCACTATATAACTGCCCTGCTAACGTTTTATTATGAGCCATGACAAGCGTTGGCTTTTGCACTTCTTTAATGACATTTGAAATCGTAAATGTCTTACCCGTTCCTGTTGCTCCAAGCAACACTTGCTTTTTCTTTCCACTATTAATTCCCTCTACAAGCTTCTCTATAGCTACCGGCTGATCACCTTGCGGGGAATACGCTGAGACAATTTCAAATTGACGTTCCAAGAAAATCCGACCTCCTCATAAAAATCTGTATTATTATTTTACCACGAATGCCTATAAAAAACCTAAAAAAACGAACAGATATTCGGTAAAGTTTTCGACAATATATAGAAAAAGGAAGGAGAGTACACTTCCTTCCTTATCAAATCTTCTTCCGCATGAACAAACAGTAAGCACCACACTGATTAAGATTCCACTTCATTTAAAATCAGCTCTTTTTCCTACTGTCATCCTCTCCTATACAAAACTATTGGCATACTAAAAAAGCTACTTTCCCCTAAGAAAGTAGCTTCTTGTTCCCTTTCTCCTTCTTCGGAAAAAGAACATATGAAAATGAAATAACTGCATCCACTAAAAGTATAATCGCCCAAACTTGGCTAACCCGACTCGCTGCTTTATTTAAAACAATTCCCGTTTCTAACCAATTACGCCATTGTTCAACCGGGGCAAGACCGTACAGAAAGAAAAAGAAAATATGCACAACAACAAACAAACTAAGGTGCAATACCCAATTTTTTATTTCCTGCTTCGCATAAGCCATACCTGTTAATTCTACCTGTTCTTCTATAATAGGCGCCGGCTCATCCCTCCATTTCGCAACTAGCTTTTGCGCAAATATATCAAGCTTCTTCAAATCCTTTTTCCCGTAAAAGACTGCATACAATAAAATGATTACAGTAATGATTTGAAAGTTAGAGAACTTTCCTGTTTGATAGTAATCCACTACTCCTAAAGTTAAAATAAACACTTCATTTATGAGTAGTACAATCCCCATAATAAAACTCGCCTTTTTCAAACGGAATCCGTAACGGAGTAAAAAGAAACCGATAGCCGATAACCAAAATACAATCTCTGCCCCAATTAAAAAATACCAACGATATTCTGCAAGTATACTCATTTATCCTTCTCCTTTTCATCATATATACGAAAAGCTTCATCCATATATAATAAAAGTTCTTCTTCAATTGGATACATGCTCATTTTCTGTGAATCTTCCTTCGATTTTCTAACTTCCCATAACTTATCTAAAAATGCTTCATCACCATTGGCCATTTCTAAACACTTCTGCATTAATCTCTTCGTTACCCCTTGTACCTCATCATTTGCAGCTTCTTTACCATCTTTCATAAAAGTACGAAATTGCTTTAATAAATCTACCCACTCTAAAACATTCGGATCTTCTTCACTCATATTTGGCAAATTATGAAGCAATTTTTGTTCTTCCTTTGAAAACACTTCATTTTGAAATATTTCACGTATACGAGAAGACTGCTTCGAAAGCTGAATCAGTTCAAACATAACTTTCCAATCGAGTTCTCCTTCCACATCTACCGAATAAACAACTGCTTGTAAAACACGCTCCATTCGATTAAATTTCTTTTGTTCCTCCTGTACAAACCGAAGTTGTTTTTCAAGCGAATTTTTTAAATCTAGCTCACCTTTTACTAACATATTCGCAGTTTCTTTTAATGAAAATCCCATTTCCTTTAAAAACAAAATTTGTTGCAAACGAATAACGTCCGCTTCACTATATAACCGATGTCCACCCTCTGTTTTACCACTCGGATTCAATAAATCTATTTGATCATAATAACGTAATGTACGTACCGTAACCCCTGTTTCTCTCGTCAATTGTTGTATTGAAATCACTACCATCACCTCTTCTCCTTCATTATAGAAGATTACGTTACGTAACTTTCAAGTGTTTTGTAAAAAAATACAAAAAGCTGTTTATACTCTTTGTATAAACAGCTTTTATGGAAATAACCCCTTGTGTACAGCACGCCCACAAAATAAAATAAGTGCTCCAACAACAACGCTCGTTGCTGTTTTATGATAATGAGCTAATAGTAATAAATAATAAGATAAACCTACAGTACCAATCATAATACAAATGCTTGGCACTGGATTACGAGAAAAATTTTGCATTCCCCAAAGAAGCGCAAATATGACTGTAGCGACACATAACACCGGTAATCCCATCCCAGTTCCCCTTTTTCTATCTATTCCTTGTTGCGAAAATACTCGTCGATGCCATACTTATTAATAAACCAAAAATAGCAATATATAATAACTCATTTACATGTACTACTGGCCTGTCTAAATACTTATTTACACAAAGATACATAATGAACAAGAAAACGAAGCTTGTCATACTAATCGTAAAATATGACTTCATCTTGTTCACAACTCGCTCATCAATCGACGGTATTCCCTCTTCTTTCAAACGCTTCTGTTCTCTATATTCCGCAATGCCATATAAAATGACTAGTGCTACATTCGATATGAAAATAGTTCTCCACGAAATACTTAACATCATTAAGCTCACGTTTAAAACAAGCCCCGCTAAAAACAAACTTCCTATGAATCGTATAACCTCTTGCTTACTCATACACGATCAGCCTCTTTACTATTTCTATATCTCCATTTCGGCCAATAGTTCACAAAGAAATAAACAAACTGCCCTAGTACAAATAACACAAACGGCATACCAGCACTTCCATAAACGATTAAATTGTACAAACTCCATATGGCTAAACTAGTCGCTAAAAACAACCCTAAATATTTAAACGCTTTATCCGACTGAAATCTCTCAAACTCATCTTGCATTTTTCATTCCTCCTATCGCTATGCTCGTTTTCCTATCATCACTCCTATGATGAGACTACCTGCAAATAAGGAACTACATATTATAAATATCTCTTGCACAGGTATAACAGCCCTGCCTATTGCTTTACTCGCAGCAATATAAACAATAAGCAAAAGAAATGCGAATACAAATGAGACGTTTACATGCTTCTTTATATTTTCATTTACTCGCTCATCTATATCGGGAAGTTCCTCTTCTTTGTACTTACGCTTTTTGTAATTTGTATAAAACACTAAAAATACAATCGCTAAAATGTTACTAACTACGAGCGGTAAAATTGGTATAGCCGGATTCATAATATGAACTATAATGTCTCCCAAAAACAATCCAAAAGTCGCACCGATCAATAACTTTTTCGTATCGTTCATTTTTCCTCCCCTTACTCTAGCGTAAATATTTCTTCCACCTTCACTCCAAAATATTTGGCGATTTTTAAGGATAACTCTAGACTCGGATTGTAATGATGGTTTTCAATCGCCACAATTGTCTGCCGCGTCACCTGCATCGCTTTTGCCATTTCAACTTGCGTTATATGATGCTGCTTTCTTAATTCTTTAATTTTATTTTTTACACCCATAGGCTCCACCTTCAAAAGTAAAGATATCTTTACTTGAATTATAAATATTTTCCAGTTGCAAGTAAAGATATCTTTACAAATTTTAGAAAAACATTTCACTGAACATCTTTTCTAACAAAGTACAGGGGGAATTAAATTTATATCAGCGATTTCCTAAATATATCAGCGCAACTGAAATTATATCGGCGCAACTCCATTTATATCAGCGATTTTCCAAATATATCGACTTACCGACAAATACCGACATCCGTAGCACTATAAACATAAGAAAGAAGCTGTTCCAAAATATCTTTTGGAACAGCTTCTTCATGCTACTACATAAATCCTAACGCATATACAAGAACATATCCAAGCACCGATAAGCAAACCGAGCCGATCAGCCCCGCCACGAATGCTTTGCTTCCTAACTTACGGAACGTTTTAAACTCTACATTTAAACCAAGTCCCGCCATCGCCATTGCGATAAGCATGTAAGCAAGAACAACGATGTAGCCAGCAACAACTTCTGGAATAATCCCGAGCGAATGCACTGCACTCATTGCTAAAAATCCGAAGATGAACCATGGAATTGGAAGGTCACGCCACGATCTTTTTTCCTTGCTACCTTCACTCTTTCCAAACCATAGGCCAATTAAAATCGCTACTGGTACAAGCATTGCAACGCGCGTTAACTTCACGATAACTGCAATGTCTACAGCCGTACTTCCTCCTGGCGCCGCAGCTGCGATGACATGAGCGATTTCGTGCAGCGTCGCACCCGAGAATACACCGTAGCCGTACGGAGAAAAGCCAAGCACTGGATATAATAACGTATAAATAAGTGTAAATATCGTACCTAAAATAGCAATAATTGCAGCTCCAACTGCCGTTTCATCGTCCTTCGCTTTCACTTGCGGTGCAATTGCCACGACCGCGGCCGCCCCACAAATCGCTGTCCCACATGCTGTTAAAATCCCAAGTTTCTTTTCTACCTTAAATACTTTCGTTAGTCCATATACAACGAAAATCGTAAATGTAATAACAACCGCAGCGATAACCAATACTTTCGGTCCCGCCTTCGCAATATCAACAAGATTTAATCGCATTCCAAGTAAGATGATCCCAAAGCGCAGCAACTTCTTACTCGCAAAGTTCGTCCCTGCAATCGCATCATGAGGAACTCCAATTGCCGCACGCCAAACCATCCCAATTAGAATAGCAATTACTAATTGTCCCATAATATTTAAAAATGGAAGCTCCGCTAAATATTTCGCCACAATTGCGATTAATAATGTAATCCCAATCCCTTGCGAAAATCCAAACCGCTTCTTCTTTTGTATAACAAGTGTTTGCTCCACTTTGAACCACTCCAATAATCGTATTGGAACATGCATGTTCTATCTACTTACATTATAAGAGAGTTTCTATAATAAGTTTAATACCAATATCAAATCTCTATCATCAGAAATACTTATGATAAGATGAAAGAAAAACGAAAGGAGCTCATTACATGAACGTAGACATTTTAAAAATTTTTGTTACGGTTGTTGAACAGAAACACTTCTCTCGTGCAGCGGAATTATTAAACCTTTCACAGCCTGGCGTAAGTATGCACATTCGCAACTTAGAAAACGAATTTGGAACTACACTCATTCAACGATCCCCGAAGCACGTTCAAGTGACCGAGGCCGGAAACATATTATATATACACGCAAAGCAAATGCTCTCTCTTTACGAAGATGCCAAACAAGAAATTAACGAACTACATAACGTTGTAACAGGAACGCTTCGCATCGGTGCTAGTTTTACAATCGGCGAATACTTACTTCCAAAAATACTAGCTAACTATGCGAATGAAAATCCGCACGTCGAAGTCCATACTTTTATCTCAAATACAGAAGACGTCTTGCAAAGTCTTCGCTCTAATCAAATTGATATCGGCTTAGTGGAAGGGCAAGTCGTCTACGCCGACGTTGATGTTGAAACGTTTATGCAAGATGAAATGAAACTCGTCGTCCCGCCAAACCATCCACTACTCCGCACAAATGAAATAAATGAAAGCACACTTCAAGATCAAGTGTGGGTATTAAGAGAAAGCGGTTCTGGAACACGTGCTTATAGCGACCGCTTTATTCATCAACACCATTTAAAAATGAAACGATTCTTTACATTCAGTAGTATCCAAAGCGTGAAGGAAGCAGTTAGTGCCGGTCTTGGCATCGCTATCCTTTCTGATTGGACTGTACGGAAAGAGCTACTTGCAAAAGAACTATTTCACGTCAAAGTTCCAAATGAACAACTCATCCGTCCATTCTCCATCGTCCGTGGCAAATATTTTATTCCGTCTAAAGCTATTCAAGTATTTTTAAATCATGTAAATTCCTTTGCGAAAAAACAGCATTGACCTTCACATTAGTGTTAAGGTTTACAATACATGTAAAAGGAGTGAAACACATTGCGAATCGGGGAATTATCAAAAGAAACTGGCGTTAGTGAAAGATCGCTAAGACATTATGAAGAAAAGGGATTACTCCCTTCGAAGCGCCTCGCAAATGGCTATCGTGATTTCGATGAAAGTGCTATCGAAAAAGTGGAGCTTATTCAAATGTACTTACAAATCGGCTTAAATTTAGAAGAGACGGCAAGGATGCTACGCTGCCTTGAAATAGAGCCGCACCTATATGACAATCCATGCAGCAGCATCCTTACACTTTACGAAGATAAACTCAATGAAGTAACAAAGCAAATCTCATTGCTTTCCAACATTCAAACGAATTTGCAAAAACATGTTTCACTCCTAAAACAAGCAAAAGAAAAGGAATGATAACATGTTTGTTATACATGGCAGTTCAAGACAAAATGGAAATACAGAAGCTTTAACACATATGATGATAGAGGGCATTGAAACAGAACAAATTTACTTACGAGACCATACAGTCCATCCTATTACAGACCGACGTCATGATGCAGAAGGATTCCAACCTGTAGATGATGACTACGAGCAGTTAACGAAACGCATGTTAGAGCACGACACGATTATCTTTGCAACACCATTATATTGGTACGGAATGAGTGGACATATGAAAAACTTTGTTGATCGCTGGTCACAAAGCTTACGCGATACATCACTTCATTTCAAAGAGAAAATGAAAGGTAAAAAAATGTATGTTGTCATCGTTGGCGGAGATAACCCAAAGCTAAAAGCATTACCGCTTATTGCTCAATTCCAATATATCTTTGATTTTGTTGGTTCTTCATTTGAAGGTTATGTTATTGGGGATGCGAATGGGTTAGATGAAATTCAAAATGATGCTGAGGCGCTGGCGAAGGCACAAATTTATAATACAAAATTCAAAAATCACAAGCTGAAATAAGTTTGACAAACTATTTAGACTTAGCGACGCAAGAAGAATTAGAACGCATGTTACAAGAATATCCTGGCACTATACTTTTCATTAGCCATGACCGTGCCTTCATTCGTTCTGTCGCAGACCATATTCTACAAGTCGATGAGAGTGAACCAAGAGTGTTCCGCGGTAATTATGAGCAATACACAAACAGAACAGCCGATGCCTCTGTAAACGTTACTGCACAAGAATTATTACGATTACAAACAAAATTAACAGAAATCATCGGCCGAATTTCCATACCAAATCATCACGATGACATCACATCTCTCGAACAAGAATACAAAACATTATTAGTTAAAATCCGGAAATGTAAAGAAGCGCTCTAATGTCTTCCCTATATATCGACAAGGCCTTCCACATTTCCCAAGAAATATAGAAGCTTCGACATGATAACAAAACAGCCGTGCATCAGCACGGCTTTTCATTTTAGATACGGACAGCAGTCCCGCTCACTGCAACCATTAGCATCCCTTCGCGAACTACTTCGTAATCCACGTCGATACCAACAATTGCATTCGCATTTTTTTGTCTTGCGAAAGTTTTCATTTCTTCCATTGCGATGTCGCGTGCTTCTTTTAATTTACTTTCATAAGCGCCAGCACGACCGCCGACAACGTCACGAACAGAGGCAAAAAGGTCACGAACGATATTCGCGCCCATAATCGCTTCTCCATTGACGATATCGATGTACTCAATAATTTCTTTTCCTTGAATTGTAGACGTTGTAGTTACAATCATACTTTATTACCTCCCATATGAGATTTTTTACCTACTTATGGTGCACTAATTCCGTACAAATTATATTTACGAACTAAACTGAGCTTCGTATAACCTACTGTATCCTCCGCCTTGTTCAATTAATTCATCATGTGAACCTTGTTCTGCAATACCATCTTTATTTACAACGACGATGCGATCTGCATTTTTAATCGTTGCCAGTCTATGAGCGATAACTAACGTCGTACGGCCGACAGATAGTTCAGCAAGTGATTTTTGAATCGCAAGTTCCGTCTCTGTATCTAGTGCAGAAGTTGCTTCATCTAATATTAAAATCGGCGGATTTTTCAAGAACATACGAGCAATCGCTAAACGTTGCTTCTGTCCTCCTGAAAGTTTCACGCCGCGCTCACCGATAACAGTATCTAAACCGTCTGGTTGTGAGTAAATTAAATCTTCTAATTGAGCTCTCTTTACCGCCTGCCAAATTTCAGCTTCTGACGCCTTTAAATTTCCGTAAGCAATATTTTCACGAATCGTTCCTGAGAATAAGAACACATCTTGCTGCACAATTCCGATTTGCTTACGAAGTGAAGATAACGTCATATCTTTCGTATCAATACCATCAATTTGAATCGATCCAGATGATTGCTCATAAAAACGTGGTAATAGGCTACATAACGTCGTTTTCCCAGCTCCAGATGGTCCAACGAATGCAACTGTTTCACCTGCATGTATTTTCAAGCTAATGTCATTTAAAATCGGTTCTTTATTTTCATAACCGAACGTAATGTTGTTATATTGAATATCACCGTGTACATGCTTCACTTCCATCGCATCTTTAGAGTCCACAATATCTGGCTCTGTTTCAAGAAGCTCTACATATCTCTTAAAACCAGCGATTCCTTTCGGATAACTTTCGATTACCGCATTAATTTTTTCAATTGGGCGGAAGAAAATATTCGTTAATAGAACGAATCCGATAAATCCACCGTACGTTAATTCTCCTTGCAGAACAAACCACGTACCGCATATTAAGACGAAGAGCGTTACGAGACGCATAAGCATATAACTAATTGACGAATTTAGCGCCATAATTTTATACGCCATTAATTTCGTTGTACGGAAACGAGCGTTGTTCACAGCAAATTGCTCTTTCTCAAACTTTTCATTTCCGAATGCTTGTACAACGCGAATACCACCAACGTTGTTCTCAATACATGCATTGAAATCAGCAACATCTGAGAATAAACGTCTAAATGTACCTGTCATTTTTTTATTGAAGTAAAGTGCCAACCATAATAAGAATGGAATAACGAAGAACGTTAATAGCGCTAACTTCCAGTTGATCATCATCATAAATGAAAATGCCCCAACTAAAGTCATAACGGCAATAAATAAATCTTCTGGCCCGTGGTGAGCAATTTCCCCAATTTCCATTAAATCGTTTGTAAGGCGTGAAATTAAATGACCTGTTTTATTATTATCAAAAAATCTGAATGATAGCTTTTGAATATGATCAAATAATTTCTGTCTCATATCTGTTTCAATGTTAACACCAAGCATATGTCCCCAATATGTAACGACATATTGTAAGCCTGCATTTAACATATAAACTGCGAGTAAACCGAAACAAGCCCATAAAATAAGCGTCCAGTTTTGCCCTGGCAATAACTTATCAATAAATTGATTTACGATAAGCGGAAAGCCGAGTTCTAATAATCCTGCGACGACCGCACAAGAAAAGTCGAGTATAAATAAACCTTTATACGGTTTATAGTAAGAAAAAAATTTACGTAGCATATCTTCCCTCCATTTTCCAAAATCAAAAAGACTCTCTAAATGATAACCATTATCAAACAATTATTCAAGTTATCCGTCTATGAAACTTCAAAAGAAGGTTTGCGATAGTTGTCGTTTTTTGCCGGAAAGTCGATATATTTGAATAATCGCTGATATATCCCAATAATCGCCGATATAATTCGAGTTGCGCTGATATATCCCAATAATCGCTGATATAAATTTCATTTACTACCCTACTGCCCTCACCCATCACAAACAAAAAAGGCATCACCACAAGATGATACCTTTTCTTCTATTACATCGCTTCCGTATCCCACTCATGCTCCTGCTGAACAAACACAATACCTAATTCGTGATGTCCACCAGCGTATAATGCCGTTTGAGCAAGGCGAAGTTCTCCATTTGTATCTAATACTTCTAATTTACAAAATGCTCCTGTCGTCTTCGTTTGAAGCGCATCATAAAATTCCTCAGCACTTCTTGGAATGACTCCATTTACTTTCGTAATCATTTCTCCAGGCAGTAAATTCAGCTCTGCTCCAATTGTATTTGGAATTGTATCTAGTACAACGAGTCCGTCATTACGTGCAGCGAAGTACGCTGGTCTTGTTTCATCCGCAATTTTCTCTTGCATGGAAATTGTAAAACGTCCAAGCATTGCAACGCCCATTGCAATAATGGCAAGTACGTGCCACCAATAACTTGCGATTCCTAAAACAAGCACAAATCCTGCTAATCCGTACACACGTCTTCCTGTAAATAATAAAGCTTCCGTCGGCTCATAACTTCTAATCCTTCTCATAAATCCAATTAAAAATGGAACGAGGAATAGAGAATATGTATGTGAACCGATTGAAACGACAGGCCACCATGAAATAAACTGCGTTACTGCGTCACCTGGTACAAGAATAAAAATAGGAACGATCCATAAACGCTTTGATTCGTGTAAACCAATCTTTAATCCGCGCTTCCCCTTCCTAATCTTCGGCGTCGAATATCCTACTGCATTTTTAGAAATCAACAAGCCCTCTACAACGAGCATGATGCCTAGCAAAATAGCAAGGGATACGATTGTATTCTCTTCACCTTCTCCAAGCTGTAAGAAAGAAACTGGTAGCTTAGAAGATAATAGAACACATACAATCGCAATACTAAACGTATAAGCCGCTGATAAATATCGATACATAGCAGTTAATCCAAATAGTAACGTCCAAAGTAAAATGGCCCATAAGCTCGCCTTAGAAACAACAAGTCCGAGCCCAATCGTAATGATAGATACGATTAATCCGTATTTAACTCCCGCCAATAAAGATGTTCGCAGTTCAAACCAAATATCATAAACTTTAAAAGAAAAATCTTTTCGTTCTCGTAACATACGTAAGTATCCAACGAAGATACTACTTATTAAAAATACATAGACAGCAGGGTGTAAGAAAAAACGTCCAACTGCCCGCATTATTTCAAAAATCCATGCCTCCACGAACCCATTCACCACCATTTATATCATTCTTTCTTTTTATATTATCATAACTGGACAAACGTTTGTTTAACACAAAAAAATACAGGCAGCAAACCGCCTGTATTTCTTTTTACTTCGCCATTAATTTTAATGCTGACTGTAATTGTAGATCATTTTCTCCAGAACGGATTTTTTCAATAATTTTCGTTTGAATCGCCTCAGCTGTCTTTTTATCGAGCTGTCCTGTCGCTTCCATCTTATTCGCATTTTGGAATGCTTTCAGTGCTGATTCTGTCTCTTTACTAAAGTAGCCATCTTCACGTCCTGGTACATATCCTAAACTCTTAAGCATTTCTTGGGCATGTTTTACTTGTACATCATTTGCATTGTATGAGAGTGTCTTTTCAATTTGAATTGGTGTCGCATGATAATAATCTGGTTGTTTCACTTCTACAGTTGGCTTGATTCCTTTTTTATGAATCCAGTTTCCATCCGGTGTTAACCATTTGAACATCGTTAATTTGATATTGCTGCCATCTTTAAATGGAACAGCTTGCTGAACAGTACCTTTGCCAAACGTTTTTTCACCAATTAAATCGTATCCTTCTCCCTCTTTTAGCGCACCCGCTAAAATCTCTGAAGCAGAAGCACTTCCATTATCAATTAATACTGAAATTGGATATGGCTTTCTCTCTTTTAGTTCCGTAGAGAATTTCTTCTTCTCACCATTTCTTTGCTCTACTTGTAGCATCGGCTTTTTATCCGTCATAATTTCTCCTAGTATCTCTTCTACACTATTTAAGTAGCCACCTGGATTACCACGTACGTCAATAACTAAGCCTTTTATGTTTTTCTTCTCTAACTCTTTTAACTGATCCTTAAATTCTTTCGCTGTATTTTCAGCAAAAGAAGTGATTTGCATATAACCGATATCTTTTCCACTCTCTTGTTTCACAGAGCTAAACACTGTGAAGATTGGAATTTTTTCACGCTTAATTTTAAATACAATCGGATCAGCTACTCCTGCACGCTTAATTTCAATCGCAACAGTCGTTCCTTTTTTACCACGAATCTTTAATACTGCTTCTTCACGTGATAAATCTTTCACACTATTTCCATCTACAGATAAAATTTGGTCATTCGGTTTAATTCCAATCTTTTCTGCTGGTGAGCCTTTAATTGGAGATACGATAATAAGCTTACCGTCCGTTTTGTTCACCTCAGCCCCAATCCCTTCTAACTCGGGATCAAGCGATTCACTAAACTGTTTAGCCGTTTCTTTATCCATATACGTGGAATAAGGGTCCTTCAGCGTAGACAACATGCCTTGTATTGCACCTTCGACTAATTTTTCATCTTTCACGTCTTCCACATAACGTGAATCAATTAGTGCATACGCCTCATTAATTTTTGCCAAATTCCCTTGCGCAGTGCTAGCGTTTCCATTCGAAATTGTTTGCGTTACTTCTGCTGGGTTAACCCCAAATAAAGACATACCCGCAAACATTCCGCCAGCACCAATTAAAAATGCAACAACCATTCCAATAATTGCAACTCTACGTTTCAATGCGGAATTCCCCTTTCCAAAACACACAGGTGGTGTAGCAAAAGGCATCACACAGTGTGTGATGCCTTTACCTATTTCTACTATATGATAAGCTTGTACGAATTATGTTTGCAACTTTTTATACTTTTAAGAAGCGACGGATTGACATTACACTTCCCCACATACCGATTAAAGCCCCGATTAACACTAGTAAACCAGCTAATTGGAATACAAATGGGCTGTATGGTAGAAGTTCGAAAATTGTTCCGCCAAGTTTTTCGTTAAACACACCTTGCAACGAATTATACGTAACTAGAATTAAGCCAATTGGAATAATTGATCCTAATACTCCTAGGAATAATCCCTCTAATAAGAACGGCCAACGAATAAACCAGTTTGTTGCACCTACAAGTTTCATAATTTCGATTTCTGTACTACGAGCATAAATTGTAATTTTAATTGTATTAGAGATTAAGAACATCGCTGTGAATAAAAGACCAGCAATTAACACAATCCCGATGTTACGACCAGTTTTTACAGTATCAAATAATCGTTCAACTTGCCCTTTTCCGTACTGAACATTACTTACAAACTGCATTTTTTCAATCTTTTTCGCAATTGTTGCTGTATCTGTTGGTTCTTTTGCTTTTACAACGAATACGTTTTTAAGTGGGTTATCTTGTTCAAATAACTCAAATGTCTTTCCACTATCGCCTAAGCTTTTAATTAAACGTTTTAACTCTTCTTCTTTAGAAGAATATTTAATAGAGTCTACTTTTGCAATCTTACTCATATCATCTTCTAATTTCTTTTGATCAGCTTCTTTTGCCGCTGGATCAATGTGTACACGAATTTCTACATCTTGCTCTACTTTCGTCGCAAAATGGTTCATATTCATAATCGCTGTTAAAAAGACACCTACAAGTAATAATGTAACTGTTACTGCACTAACAGAAGCAAACGTCATCCATCCGTTACGTGATAGATTCTTTACACCTTCTCGCAAATGTCGACTAAGGGTCTTAGCCTTCATATCCGTATCCTCCCTCCATCTCATCTCGAACAATTTTTCCGCCTTCAATCGCGATTACACGATGACGGATTGTATTTACGATATCTGCGTTATGTGTCGCCATAACGATCGTTGTACCACGCTCATTAATGCGCGTGAAAATCTTCATAATATCAAGAGCTGTTTCAATATCTAAGTTACCTGTTGGCTCATCGGCAATTACAACCTTTGGTCTATTAACAATTGCTCTCGCAATCGCAACACGTTGCTGCTCCCCGCCTGAAAGTTCGCTTGGAAGTGCGTCTGCACGATCTTCAAGACCTACAAGACCTAACACTTCTGTTACACGCTCACGAATTGCATCTGGCTCTTCTTCAATTACTTCTAAGGCAAACGCAACATTCTCATATACCGTTAATTTAGGTAGTAATTTAAAGTCTTGGAAAATCACGCCTAATTGACGACGGAAATATGGAACGTCTCTTTCTGCTAATGACTCGATAGTAAGACCATTTACATTAATTGATCCTGTAGATGGCTTCTCTTCACGATACATCATTTTAATAAATGTAGATTTTCCGGCTCCACTCGGTCCAACTACGTATACAAACTCGCCTTGTTTAATGTTAACTGTGAGACCAGCAATGGCTTTCATACCATTCGGGTACTCCTTATAAACATTCGTCATTTTTATCATTATTTATCACCCAATACTTAATGATTTTTTTCGAAATACTTTTCTGTACATTTGAAAATAAAAGCTAAACCTTTATTCTCTTTTAAACCACTCTTGTTGAAGGCAGTCTACTTATACTCTTTTTCTAAGCAATACTACTCTATGTAATATATTTCAGCAAAATTCTACAAACCTCATTGTAACATCAAACGGTTTCCAGTTTGGATACATTTTTGTTACAGTTATGTTACATTCCAAAAAAAGGGAAACGAGTTGATTATATGAATCAACTCGTCCATTTTCCCCCTTTTTATTTATGTTCAGCTAACCACTCAGCTACTTTTTTCGCATCTTCACCTTGAATAAGTCCTGGCGACATTGAACCGCGACCTTTTTTAATAATTTCTTCGATATCTGCAGCGTCGTACTTCCCGCCTACTTTTCTTAAATCAGGTCCAGTTGCTCCTGATAAATCTGTTGCGTGACACCCAGCACAACTTCTTTGGAAAATTTGTTCTGCACTGTCTGTACTTGCAGACTGGTTCGAAGGCTTACTCTCTTCTTTATTTCCACACGCTCCTAAAGCAAAAACGACTGATGTTCCTAGCGCAATAGCCAATAATTTCTTTTTCACTTCTATCGCTCCCCATTGTTGATATTCTTTTCATTCCTAACACACTCATTTTCATTATAAGCATTATCTTTATATAGAAAAACTAAGGTATATTTCATATTCTTCAAAAATAAAGTGAGAACCCTAATGATATAAAGCTTTTATAAGTTGTTTCAATTCTGTGAACAACTTATAAACTTCTATAAAGGATTCTTTTTGAACGGGAATTTAGAAAAATTCTGTAGAAAGCCTTACTCTATTGCCAATCTGTTTTACTATTTTCTACTTTTTACAAAACAATATACAACATTGTATGCTACATATAATCCCATCAAAAAGAGAAGTTGTCGTTTCCAACTTCTCTTCCTCTGTACTTCATCCATATAAATAAAATAGCACTCTTTATGTCCTCTATATCCTCAACGTGCGCCAACAATTTTGTTGGCTTTTTTTCACTTAGCTTATTAGATGCGAGAACGTAAGTAAGCATCAATAAATGGATCAATTTCTCCATCCATAACTGCTTGCACATTACCAACCTCTGTATTTGTACGGTGGTCTTTCACAAGAGAATATGGGTGGAATACGTAAGAACGGATTTGGCTACCCCATCCGATTTCTTTTTGTTCTCCGCGAATTTCATCTAACTCCGCTTGTTGCTCTTCTAATTTCTTTTGATATAATTTCGCTTTTAACATCTTCATCGCATGCTCACGGTTTTTAATTTGAGAACGCTCTGACTGACACGTTACAACCGTATTTGTCGGTGTATGCGTAATACGAACTGCTGAATCTGTCGTATTAACGTGCTGTCCACCCGCTCCACTTGCACGATACGTATCAATTTTCAAGTCTTCTGTACGCACTTCAATTTCAACTTCATCATTGAACTCAGGTACAACTTCACAAGATACGAACGATGTATGACGACGGCCTGAAGAATCGAATGGTGAAATACGTACAAGACGATGTACACCTTTCTCAGCTTTTAAGTAACCGTAAGCGTTATGACCTTTAATTAATAAAGTAACGCTCTTAATACCAGCTTCATCACCTGGTAAGTAGTCAACAGTTTCTACTTTAAACCCACGTTTTTCAGCCCAACGTGTGTACATACGTAGTAACATAGAGCCCCAGTCTTGTGACTCTGTTCCACCAGCACCTGGGTGTAATTCTAAAATGGCGTTATTTTTATCATAAGGATCGCTAAGTAGTAACTGCAGCTCATACTCATTCATTTCTTGAATTAAGCCTTTTACTTCTGATTCAAGTTCCTCATGTAAATCTTCATCATACTCTTCTTTTAAAAGCTCATGCGTAATTTCTAGGTTTTCGAACGTCTCATCTAGCTGACGGAACTTTCCAACCATATCTTTCAGTGCATTTGCTTCGTTAATTACAGCTTGTGCGCCTTGTTGGTCATCCCAAAATCCTGCGCCCATCATTTTCTCTTCTAATTCTGCAATTTGTTTCTCCTTAGTAGGGAGGTCAAAGAGACCCCCTAAAAGCCGCTAATCTCTTAGCCATTTTCTCTAATTCCTGTCTAATTTCTACTAATTCCATTTCCTTCACCTCTATGTAATTGCTGTTACTTTCGTATGAAAACAAGGGAAACTCTCTCCACTTATGACGGAGAGAGTTTAATCCTTCTTAATTATACATTTTTGATGTAAAAGTTTGCAAAGCAGCCTGGGCTACCGCCCTATATTACTTCCCAATGCCACAGCAGTTTTTATATTTTTTACCGCTACCACATTTACATAAATCGTTGCGGCCCACTTGGTCACCTTTTACAACTGGTTTTTTCTTCGCCTCTTCGCCATCGCTAGATGGGTGAACAGCTTCACCTTGAACAACTTCTTGACGCTCTAAGTTTTGTTCAATTTCAGCCTTCATAATGTAACGAGAAATTTCCTCTTCAATAGAAGCAATCATTGATTCGAACATTGCGAATCCTTCCATTTGATACTCACGAAGTGGATCAATTTGACCGTAAGCACGTAAATGAATACCTTCACGAAGGTGATCCATCGCATCGATATGCTCTGTCCATTTCGTATCTACAACACGGAATACAACAACTTTTTCGAATTCACGCATTTGCTCTTCTGGCATAAGCTTCTCTTTTTCGTTGTAACGCTCTATTAATTTCGCGATAATTGGCTCGCTCATTTCCTCTGGAGCAAGGCGACGTAATTCTTCTTCTTTCACATCTCCTTCTTGCAGAAGGTTCGTATTTAAGTAGTCAACAAGACCTTTAATGTTCCAATCTTCTTCAATTTCCTCTTGTGTATGAAGTGCAACCGCACGCTCTACTGTAGATTTCATCATACCTTCAATAATACCGCGTAAGTTCTCAGACTCCATTACCTCTTGACGCTGTTTGTAAATAACTTCACGTTGCTGACGAAGTACATCATCATATTGTAGTAACTGCTTACGTGCATCATAGTTATTTCCTTCTACACGTTTTTGCGCAGATTCTACTGCACGAGAAACCATTTTACTTTCGATTGGCTGAGAATCATCCATACCAAGGCGATCCATCATCGCTTTCATATTATCAGAACCGAAGCGACGCATTAGTTCATCTTCCATTGATAAGTAGAACTGCGTAACACCTGGGTCCCCTTGACGACCAGCACGACCACGTAACTGGTTATCAATACGACGACTTTCGTGACGCTCTGTACCGATAACGGCTAAACCAACGTTTTTCACATCGTCTCCAAGCTTAATATCTGTACCACGACCTGCCATGTTCGTCGCAATCGTTACAGCGCCTTTTATACCTGCTTCTGCAATGATATCCGCTTCACGCGCATGGTTTTTCGCATTTAAGATGTTATGACGTACACCTTTACGCGTTAACATTTTTGAAATAAGTTCTGACGTTTCGATCGCAACTGTACCGACAAGAACTGGTTGCCCTTGTTTATGACGATTTACAATATCCTCAACAACAGCATTAAATTTACCTTCCATTGATTTGAAGATTAAATCTGCACGGTCATCACGAATAATCGGTTTGTTCGTTGGAATTACGATAACGTTCATATTATAAATGTTACGGAATTCCTCTTCCTCTGTTTTCGCTGTACCAGTCATACCAGATAACTTTTCGTACATACGGAAGTAGTTCTGGAATGTAATTGTCGCAAGCGTCATACTTTCATTTTGAATTTCTACGCCTTCTTTTGCCTCGATAGCTTGGTGTAACCCTTCGCTATAACGACGACCTTTCATAAGACGACCAGTAAATTGGTCTACAATTACGATTTCGCCTTCTTGTACAACATAATCTGTATCACGATGCATAACAACGTGCGCACGAAGTGCCTGATTAATATGGTGAAGAAGCGCTACATGTTTTAAATCAAATAAGTTTTCAATATGGAAAGCTTTCTCCGCTTTCGTAATACCATCTTCTGTTAACATTACATTTTTCGTCTTCACATCAAATGAATAATCTTTTTCATTTTCTAACGTACGAACGAATGCATTTGCAAACATGTACAGCTCTGTTGATTTTTGAGCTTGTCCAGAAATAATAAGTGGCGTACGCGCTTCATCGACTAAGATAGAATCGACTTCATCGATAATAGCAAAGTGCAGTGGGCGTTGAACGCACTGCTCTTTATATAAAACCATGTTGTCACGTAAGTAATCGAATCCAAGCTCATTATTTGTGCTATACGTAATATCAGCAGCATAAGCCTCTTGTTTCTCTTCGCGTGACATACTGTTTAAATTAATTCCTACTGTTAATCCTAGGAACTCATGAAGTTGTCCCATTTCGCTCGCATCACGTTGTGCTAAGTATTCATTGACTGTAACAACGTGAACACCTTTTCCTGTTAAAGCATTTAAATATACAGGTAATGTAGATGTTAACGTTTTACCTTCACCCGTTTTCATCTCAGAGATATTCCCTTCATGTAAGGCAATACCACCCATTAACTGTACACCATACGGACGCATTCCAAGAACACGAGTCGCAGCTTCACGAACAACCGCAAAAGCTTCAGGTAGTAGATCATCTACTGTTTCACCTTTTGTTAGACGTTCTTTAAATTCAAGCGTCTTCCCTTTTAATTGTTCATCAGTTAATGGCTTAATAGATGGCTCTAATGCATCAATTTGCTCAACTGTCTTCTGCATACGTTTAATTTGGCGTTGATTTACATCAAATACCTTTTTTAAAATACCGATCATAGGAAATACGCTCCTCTTTTTTATTAAAATAAAACTTCCGATTGTTTTTCTTTTTCTCTATTACAATCAGTCGTTATAAAAATCAAATGTATGTTATGCCAATTTTTCTCCTAATTAAAAAAACTAAAATGTATATACCTAATGATAATTGTAACACTTGTCTTATAACTATGACAACAATCGGCAAAATGTCGGGCCTTATATTCAAAAAAAGTTTTTATTTTATTTGTTACGTTCCTTTTCTCTGTCTCGCTATTTCAATTTCACGTTACAAATTTCGTATTAAATCTAAGTCCTATTCTTTCAAGTTTCCTTTTAAAGAACATGACTACCAGAAATTCCTTAATAAAATCTAAATCGACAATTACAAAAAGCCGGAAATTTCGCAGGTGCAGCATCCATGGATACTTACACCTGCAAAAAAACTCCGACTTTAAAAAATATTGTTATGTTGCAAGATCTACAAACACCATTAAAATATAGCTGTACCAATCATAAATTTTATTAATTTATCGGTATTTCTAATTCATGATACTTCCCTTTCTGATCCTTCATAAAAGAAATGAATTTCACTTTAGTTGATTCATTTGAAAAGTTTTTATAATTTTTATAAGGATCATCTCCTATAAAATAATTTGTCCCTATATATCCTCGCACTGTTTTACCAGCAGGTATTACAGGCTCAAACTGATATTTTTCAGGTAATTCCATTGAATATGGAATTACATTATAAAACTCTCCTATTTTAGAATAAAACATTGTATTAGAAATAGATTTATTACTAAGCAAATTAATATCCCGATTCGTTGTATTTGTAATATCTAAAGGTAATACATACGTCACTACTTCACGGTCTTCATAAGGATCATAAACTTTTGTAGGATCAAGAGGATTAAGTGCATGAAAAGTAACTCCTTGCCCATCTTCAAAAGTTCTATTAGATAAAAACTCATCTTTTACCACTTTATAAGATTCATTATTAAGATTTAATGTTTTAAATCTTAATAAACTAGCAAATATACATAGCAACAGACACAATCCAACGCTTATTAAGACATATTTTCTTGTCACTCTTAATCTACCAACTTTCCATTATTAACATGTACAATACGATCTACCATTTCATTATCTAGAACATGCACATCATGACTGGCTACAACAATAGTCGTTCCTTTAGACTTTTCTACTTTCAAAATATCCAAAACATCTTTTATCCCATCACTATCTAAAGCATTCGTTGGCTCGTCTAATAACAATAGTGTTGGTTGCTCCATTAAAGCTTGCGCTATCCCTAAACGTTGTTTCATACCTAAAGAGTATCTTTTATACTTTCTCTTATCTGTTTTATCAAGTCCAACCCTTTGAATAATATTATAAATTTCCTCATCAGATATTTTATTGTTAATCGATGATAAAAACTTCAAGTTCTGAAAACCAGTATACCCTGGAATAAAACTTGGATATTCAATCAATATCCCCATAGAATCAGGGAATTGCTTTTGTTTTCCAATCATTTCATTATCTATATAAACAACTCCAGAATTTAAACGCATTAATCCTGATATAGCACGTAAAATCATTGTTTTACCAGAACCATTATGCCCCTTCAAAACTAAAAACTCTCCTTTTTTTACTGACAAACTAATATTATCTAACACAATATTTCCCTTTAATCTTTTCGTCATACATTCACATTTAATATAATTGTCCATAAATTATTCACCTATCACATCTAGTTTTTTAAAACAAAAACTACCTAATAAAATCATTACAACAACAATTACTACTCCTATTAGAAGTAAATCATTCCATTGAATAGATTGATTATTACCTAAAGTCAATTGAATTGAACTGTGATCAACAAAATACCAACGATTTGGCATAACAAAAGATCCTAAAAAATAAATACTATGAAAGAAAATAGACAAAAATAGGTACAACAACATTAGTACAAAAACAATAGTTATTGGTATATAGAACGTTAAAAGCTCAAAAATTAAAGCTAATAAAAAGCTGATAATGATTTGAATTAGCATAGTACCTAATATCTTATAAGGAAATTGACTATATAAAGAACTCTCGCCATAAGGAAGCAAATAGTACACCGTAAACCAAATAAAATACATAACAACCCAAATACAAACTATGTAAAAAAACAAAGATAGCATTTTCGTTAACCACAGAAAATGCTTCTTCTTAACACGAGGAAATAAATAAACACCATTCTGTTGAATATCTGAAAGGGCAAACTTCCCTACTAGCAACAAAGGAACGATTTGAAAGAATATCCAATAAAAAGGGATAGAAAATCGCCCCTCCTTATAAAAATAAGATAAATCCACAAAGTCGACTCCATGAAAAAATCGATAAAAGGTAACATCTACTAATACAGTTTCTTTACCATTACTAAGAGGCTGATTGTATAAAAAAGTAACTACAATCATAGCGTAAATTAAGAATAAAAAAGCCATTATCTTGATGGAATCTCGAAACCTTACATGTAAATCTCTTTTTAACAAATAATATAAAATCATAATGTAAACTAGATCACCTCTGTCTCATCATTCATAGAAATATAACTTTTTTTAGATAAAATCCATACACTTATAAAAAAGATAGAAAAACATCCAAATAAGCGTATAAGTAAACCAGTAGCATCTTCAAACACATTTATATAAAAAGCATTTGTAAATAAAAATCCATGTAATATAAATCTATCTAATAAAACAGCAGTAATCATACATATTATTACAAGTAAACTAGGTAAAAATAATTGCAAGAAAGCACTTATTATGCATATAAAAATATTCGCAAATAGTTGAATGCAAAATAATAATGGATAATTTACATCAACACTAGTTACAGCCATCATATTCGACATCAAAAACAACTGTAAAATCATACTCCCAGCAAAAAAGCAAACAAAAACAATTAGTTTCAAATAATAGATAGAAACTAATTTCAATGCATTATTCACTCGATACACTACATAAATACTAAAAAAATTTGACATAGAATATACAGAAAAAACGATAGTTAAAGGAATAAATATGGTCGACAAATTATAAAACGATATAACCTTATACAAGGTTTCCAATTCGTTCATTTTCTCTTTTACAATTCCAGGTTCAAAATAATTGAACAAACAACCTATGATACTGACATTAAGTAAAAAAAGAATACTTAACCAAATATATTTCATCCTTATAGTTTCTTTCATTACATTATAAAAGAACATGCTTCCTACTCCCCCGTAAATAAAGAACTACAGAACAAAACCAAATACATAACAATACACTAAGAAAAATTTTTAATTCAAAAAAGCCGAGATCTTTAATTAAATAATCTTTAGGATTGAGAATTCCCTTTCCAATACCAAGCCAAAAAATATGTAAAATAAATGGCACTAAATAAATAAAATAAACTCGTTTTATAAAAAACGAAACTGATAAAGCCAAACTTGACAAAACCGCACCGTATAAACCATTTAAAAATACATACATAAGAAAATATAAAGTAGGATACTCATAATAAACCGTATGAAATTGAGCTGTTGGTGAAACAGTAGCAGCCATATAATTTAATACCGGATGCGGAGCAACTGTTGGATAAGTCATTGCATATAAATAAAAGTTAAATAGTAAAGGGACACTTATAATAAAAAAAGATACAATAAAATTAATAAAATAAAGTAGCTTAAAATAATAACCCGTTCCCATTTTAGAAATAACAGGATAAATAAATCCATAATTTTTATCGATTCTATAAATCCCTGCTACAGCCATTGCAGAGATTATAGGAAATATAAGTAGATAAAACTCACTATAAAATGGTAATCTAGTAAAATATAAAATATTAGATAAATATGGTGATACCTTTATAATCCCAGTATCATTAAATCCTTTAGTTGTTACTAGCATAGAAATATATTGAGCAGTAATAATTACTAACATAATAAATAAAGACAACCAAAACATTTTACCTTTTAAAATCCTTCTTAAAAAGTAACTCATCTACAGCTCCTCCATAAACCATTAATGAAATTCAAATCTTTTTTAATATGAACAGTTGATCCGCAACACCATAACATTTATTTTCTTTATTTAACCAGATGTAACGAAAAGAAACATTTGCTCTCTCTCCTTCAAATTTAGGAAACTCAACTTCATACTGATAAACATCATTTGTACCTTTTCTTTTTACACTCTTAACTTCTTGTTTCCACCGAATTATTTTTCCATCAATTTGTTCAATCCGTCCCAAAAGATACGTTGGTTTTTTCTTATTCGTAACACCTGTCAAAAAAACATAATAATTTTCTGGTATAACTCCTGACTTTATTTTTTTATTTGAAAGATTATCTTTTATTGCAATATCATTTCTATCTATTTGCCCTTGAAAGAAATCATCACCAGTTTCATTTTCCAAAAATACTTGTTCAAAAACAGTATTTTTATTAATTTCTTTCAACTGAATACTTTTCAAATTATCTTTTTCCGTTAAAGTATCTTCAATATTTACAATAGGTTCATCTACTTTCTTATGGCAAGAGGCTAATAAACAAATAATCAATATAAAACAACAGAATAAAATATATTTTGAAATAATCTTCATTGCAGCCCCTCCTATTCAAAAAATGAAATAGTAGAAAAAGTCGTATAATCCAGATGATGAACTAGACGACTTTTTCTAACGTTACACAATAAATAATTTTAATTTATAATTTCTAAATCAATATTCAGTGTAAGGTCCACTAGGTCTTACACTATCAGGGCTCCAAGCAGTAGGATAAGCATTATTTTCTCTAGAATAACCACCGAATCTCACAGGTACATTTTTTCCATAGTTTTCATATGCGTAATTTTGGAAAAGATACGTTTTACCTGGTCGCACCGTTCCTTCATGCTTACCTGACTCACCTGAAACATTTACCCAATCTCTATCACCTTTACCTTTATTTTTATCTGCTTCTGTCCAAACGTTGAAAGAACCACCGCCCTTTTCACTACTCTTCACACGCATATACATAGAAGTAGGTGTCTCTTTAGGACTTGCATTAGTATAATCATATGCATTCCAAAGTCTAAAGGTAAATTCTACATGATCATCCCTTGTATCAGCATTAGCTGGTTCGGTTAAAACGAAAGTACTAGCTAAAATACCTAAAGATAAAACAGATCCAAGCATAAAACGACTTTTTTTCTTAATGCTCACTAAAAGCACCTCCGATAATTTGTAGCATTATATTGATTTTATTTTTTCACTGGAGCAATAGAATCCATATAATACGATATTATAGTAACAACACCTCAACATACGTTCAATTGATTTCAGAATATTTAATATTACTTTTACACTTGCGAACATTTTGTTAAATTTTCAAAAACAATAATATACTCCTAGCAAAGAATTACTTGTAAAGATAGCTATATTCCTATGCTTGTTCCAAATAATAACGAGTAACTCACTTCTCTAAGTTTTGAATTTTCTCATGCGATTTTAACGAAATAATGCCTAAAATCACTTCTTAATGAAATCGGCTACTTACAAAGTTTTTTAACCTTGCTGCGAAAAATAAAAATACAAAAAAAGCGCAGCCATTTCGGCTGCGCTTTTGAATTATTATTTAGTTTCAATTAAACCATATTTCCCATCTTTACGGCCATATACAACGTTAGTTTCATTTGTATCAGCATTTGTGAAGACGAAGAAATTATGTCCTAGCATATCCATTTGTAGGATTGCCTCTTCAACGTCCATCGGTTTTAAATCGAATCGTTTTGTACGTACAAGTTCTAGTTCATCCTCTTCTACCTCATCCAGAACAGCTACTGTTTCTGGAAGGATAAAGTTCGTTTTCATAGAACCTTTCTCACGTAACTTACGATTTACTTTTGTTTTATGTTTACGAATTTGTCGCTCAAGTTTATCAACTACTAAATCGATAGCAGCGTACATATCGCTATTAGTTTCTTCTGCACGAAGTAATAAATCAGTAAATGGAATTGTTACCTCGACACGTTGCTTGTCAGAGTATACTTTTAAATTAACTTTAATCTCTGGGAATGTATCAAAATAACGCTCTAACTTACTTAGTTTTTTCTCTACATATTCCTTTAATGCTGGAGTTACTTCAATATTTTCACCACGAATGTTGAATTTCATAGATGAATTCCTCCTTTCAAGCCTATGTACTATAATTTCGACACCGGCTTAAAAACTCCTTCTAACTTTTTTAAAAAAATTAGTGGAATTGCGATTTTTTTATCGTTTTTTGTTGAAATGAAAAGATGCATCGTTTCTATCTTTATTTTATCCTATTAACATCGTGAATAACGAATATAACTGTGGACAATTCGTTACAGAAAAGAAACAACTTTTTGACAACTCCATTCATAACAAAAACCCCTTGCAAAAAAACAAGAGGTTCTACCATATATATAACGTTGCCACAAGCGCAGCTTTCTCTTCCCAAAAACAATATACCTACAGTTTTACAACATTAGCTGCTTGCGGTCCACGTGCTCCCTCTACAATATCAAACTCAACTTGTTGCCCTTCTTCTAATGACTTATATCCATCTTGTTGAATAGCAGAAAAATGAACAAACACATCATCACCGTCTTCACGCTCAATAAACCCAAATCCCTTTTCTGCATTGAACCATTTTACTCTTCCTTGCATGTTCATTCCATTCCCTTCACTCTAAAAATCAGGGCATTTGCCCCATAATTTCACTATAACGAATGACAACATACGAAGTCAAAGAAGACTTATCGTCTTTTTATTATCTCTTTCGACAGTTACAGATTAACTTCTACAGAGCGTCAAACTAGAAACTTCGCTTGCTCCTTTATCATAGAAAAGACTTCCAATTTGTCTCACTGTAATTCCTGTCGTATATACATCATCAACAAGTAAAATGTGTTGACCATGAAACATCTCTTCTCTCTGAAAATAAAAAGGATTACTTCCCGAAAGCCTTTCTTTACGCGATTTCTTACTTTGCTTTTCTGTGTCCTTCCTTCTTAATGATGAATAAAAATTTTTGACAGGCAAACATGCTGCTAATAACTCTGCTTGATTAAAACCTCGTTCATATTCCCGTTCCCTACTAAGCGGAACAGCAATAACGGTTGAAACGTCCGTAAAATACTTTTGAAATAACTCCCGAAAAGATTGATAAAAAATATGAACTAACTCCGCATCACCTCGAAACTTAAACTGCGCTAGTATACCTTTCATATCATCATTGTACACGTACAACGAACGATTTTTAAAAGGACGATATCCTTCCTCATTCCTCCATCTTACACAGTCCATGCAAATATCATTTTCTTTATATCGGGTAGGTAAGTCATCTAAAGGACGACCACAATCCATGCAAATTCCTCCTATAATATAGGAAAGTTTTTGCTCACATCTATCACATACATATTTTTGGTGGGACTTTACAAAGAAGGTGTACCAACTAACTGTTTCCACCATATACTCATCACAAAGTAAACAATGCATTAATCGATCAATCCTTGTTCTTTCGCATTTTTGTTCATACTTTGAATATGTTTTTTCGCACGTACCATTGCCTCTGTCTTACCGTAATGAAAATACATAACCTCACCATATGGCTCTTCAAAACTACGCCCCGCTCGGCCTGCAATTTGTACGAGCGCACTCTCTGAAAAAATTTCTTCTTCAGCTCCTAACACAGCCACTTGTAAGTTCTTCACAGTTACTCCTCTTTCTAAAATTGTCGTTGTAACTAATAACGGAATGTCTCCCTTTCTGAAAGATGCTACTTTTTCTTTTCTCATCGAATCTTCTGCATGCACGCCATCGATTCTATTATCCAACCCTTTCAACAACTGACTTATTTCTTCTATATATCGCACATGAGGAACAAATAAAAAAATAGGATACTTTTTATTTAAGTTCATTTTTAACCATTGTAGTAACACGCGAGGAATTTTTCTATGATGGAGGCTTTTCTTCCAATTTCCGCACCAACTAAATAGAGGAACTGGTAACGGGTGACGATGGTATCGTCCTGACACAATAACACCTTTTTGTTTCCCCTTTCTGAAATTACGCTTCCACTTTTCATCAGGGGTTGCAGTTAAATAAATACGCGCTGCTTTCTCTTTCATTGCTTGCCTAACTGCATACTGTAACATTTGATCTGCATGATACGGGAAGGCATCAATCTCATCTACAATCATCACATGAAACGCTCTATAGTAACGTAACAGTTGGTGAGTCGTTGCAACGACTAACGCTGCATCTTTTTTATGATCTACACTCCCTCCGTATAAAGCAGCTACAGTTATACTTGGAAACACTTCTTGTAATCTCGGCGCTAATTCCAGTACAACGTCAGTCCTTGGCGTTGCGATACAAACTCTTTCTCCTTTTTGGAGCGCCTCTTCTATACCGTAAAATAACATTTCTGTTTTTCCAGCCCCGCACACAGCCCAAATAAAAAAAGATTCTTTCTGCTTAATCGCTTCTATAACTCCTTGCGCCGCCAACTCCTGACCAATCGATAAAGCCCCATTCCACTGTAACGGATTTAGCTCCCTGTCTCCGTTTCTTTCATGAATCCCGCGAACAAGTACAGTACATTCGCTAACTCTCCCCATCGTGATACACTTCCGGCAATACGCGCATGCTTTACCGCACCTTTTACATAAAAATGATGCAAATAGCCGCTTCTCTATATTTCCGCAGCGCTGACATATATATTTAGAAGTATTCTTTGTTATACCTTGTACACATACAACCTCTCCCTTCTTTTTCAAATCACTTAATTCTCTCCGTAAATCTGAAGAGAGTTCTTCTAATAGCAACTGTTTTCCAGCAAGCATTAGCACTCACCTCCAGCACTACTATAAGCCTTTCTTATAATCTCGTAAAAACGCAAAAAAGCCGATAACCTACTTATAAAATAGTAAGCTATCGACTTTATACACATGTTTTATTCGATTATAAATCCTAGAATCTACCGTATCCTAAGAAATGTTTTTGGTTGTAGCTACTGCTTAAGCTAGAGTAAGCAATCCCTTTGTCACCAGCATGAATCATTTGGCCATTGCCAACGTAAATACCAATGTGAGATGGACCTGGTTTATAAGTACCTTGGAAGAATACTAAATCTCCAGGTTGTGGGCTACTTACTTTAGAAACTGAATTCCAGTAACCTGCAACGTCTTGACGACCTACACCGAATACGTAAGAAATGAATCCACTACAGTCAAAACCACCGTTTGATGGAGATGCACTTCCCCAAACATATGGTAAGCCTAAGTATTGTTGCGCTTTACCAATTACGCCAGGAGCTGGAGCTGGGCCTGGTGTCGGTTCTGGTTTTTTATCTTCTTTTTTAGGTGCTTCTTTTTTAGGCTCTTCCTTTTTAGGTGCTTCTTTTTGAGCTTGTCCACCGTTGTTTGCTGGTGCCGCTGGCTGAGCAGGTACCACTTGTGCTGGTTGAGCTTGCGCATCTTTAGCAGCTTGCTCTGCTTGTTTTTGAGCAGCAGCTTCTTGTGCAGCTTTTTCTTGCGCTTCTTGTTCAGCAATACGTTGTAATTGTAATGCTTGTTTTTCAAGATCTTTCAATTGACTTTCCGTACTTGTCATTGAAGTTACAACTGTATCCATTTTACCGCTTAAATCGTTTACTGCCGCTGCTTTTTTCTCTTTTTCAGCGTCAAGTTCTTTCTTAGCAGTTTCAATTTGAGCTTGTGCTTCTTTTAATTCTTTTTGCTTTGTTTTTACCGTTTCAACATCTTTTTTCACGTTCGCTTGATCTTCTTGTTGTGTTTTCATGATATCTTCGTCAGACTCAAGAATTTTAGAAACAGAAGTTAAACGATCAACTAAATCTGCAACGTTTTTAGAGTTTACAAGAACTTCTGTTACAACGTTCGTGTTTGGTTGCTCTTGAAGTGCAACTAAACGTTTTCTTAATAACTCTTCACGTTTTGCAATTTTCGTTTGTAATTCTGCAATATCTTTATTTTTCTTTTCGATTAATTGCTCAGTGTCCGCAACTTTTTTCGTTGTTTCATCAAGCTTTGCAGCATTCTCTTGAACAGACTTATCTAAACCTTGAATTGTTTTGTTTAAGTCATTCATTTGTTTTTGTAATTCATCACGTTCTTGTTGTTGTTTATGTAAAGTGTCATTTTGTGTATTAATTTGTGATTTCACGTCAGAAATTTTATCTTCAGCAAATACATTTGGTGTTAGTCCTGAAAACATTAACCCTGCCACTAATGCGCAAGATGCCATTTTTAGCTTTTTCATTTTATTTTTTACACCGCTTTCTTTTTTCTTTTTCCGTATATAACCTATAAAATTTATACCATAATTCGGGATTTTTTTTGCTAATGTTACGCTTTTGTAAAACAAATGTAATATTATATGTAACACTATCGCAAAATATGCATATTTTTGTACGTATGTGTAGAATTTTAAATACTTTTTTGTAAGCAAAGAAAAAAACGCAAGGTTTCCCTTACGTTTTATTAAATATACTAATACGGATGAAATCAAAACGTTATTTCATCCATTTCTCAGCCCAATTTTGGACTTCATCCATAACACTTTCTAACGCTTTTCCCTTGTCCGTTAAGCCGTACTCGATTCGAACTGGTACTTCTGGATAAACATTACGAACTACAATGCCTTCGCTTTCCAATTCCTTTAAACGCTCTGATAACATACGATCGCTCATATTCGGTATAATATCTGCGATTTCTCTAAAACGTTTTGACTCTTCCAGCAAAGATTTAATAATTAAGCCAGTCCATTTCTTACTAAGCAAAGTAAAAGCTGACTCAAACTTTGGACATAAACAAGAATTATGCTCCATATGTTTCACCTCTCTTCTATTATAATATAGTTTCTTGTAAAAAGTAAGTTATAAAACTTTCCTCATTATTTTATTTTACGTACATTTTACCATTTCCAAATATTAACTTGTCAACTTCACGTAAAATATCCGTAAAAAAACCCTCTTCCGAAAGAGAGCTTTTTATATCTTTATTACTTCGTATACCATCCAAGACCTAGTGCACCTTCACCTAAATGCGTTCCAATTACAGCACCGAAATAACCTGTGCGGATTGTAACATGAGGATATTTTGCTTCTAATTCTGCCTTCCATTCATTCGCTTCCTCTTCACGTTGTGCATGAATGATAACTGCTTCCATAGGTAAACCTTTACTTGCTTGCTCATCAAAAATTTCAATGATACGTTTTAGCGCTTTTTTACGCGTACGAATCTTTTCAAACGGGATAATGATTTTGTCCCTAAAATATAAAACCGGCTTTACTTGTAACAGACTACCGATGAAAGCTTGCGCACTATTTAATCGGCCTCCACGTTGTAAATGGTGTAAATCATCTACTACAAAATAAGCGTCCATCGTTTTCTTCATTTCATCAAAACGGGCGATAATCTCTTTTGGATCCTTCCCTTCGCTTGCTAGCTTTGCACCTTCACGCACGTAGAATCCTTGTACTTCACAACTAATTTCAGAGTCGTACGTATATACATCAATACCCTCTACCATTTGACCAGCTGTCGTTGACGTTTGATATGTACCACTAATCCCACTTGAAAGATGAATGCTAATAACTGCATCATAATCCTTAGATAATTCTTCATATAGCTCAACAAACTTTCCGATTGCTGGTTGAGAAGTTTTTGGAAGTTCTTCTTGCTCACGTACTTTTACATAAAAATCATCTGCTGAAATTTCAGCTTCTTCTTGATAAGATTCCGTTCCAAACACAACGTTTAATGGAATCATATATATATTGAGTTCATCACGAATATGCTTCGGTATATATGCTGTACTATCAGTAACAATAGCTGTTTTCATTTTCGTACCTGCCTTATAAAAAAGTTTTTATTTCCTAATTTTACACGAAAACTAAAAATGGTGCATCCATACATGAAAATGCGGGTTTGAAATTATACTCATCATCTCGACAAATTACAACAAAAAGGTAAAACACTCACCAAAAATTTCAGCTTATTTATAAAAAATGTTTGAATATAAAAACGCCCGCTTTTAAAATGTAAAGTACTAGTCATTTTGATGGATAGGAGCGTATACAAGTGTTATTACAATATTTAACAATAAAAGACTACGGTGAACACGAAATTGTCATTCAAAAATCAAGATTCATCTGTTATGTTAGTCGTGCTACAACCGAAGAAGAGGCTCAAGAATTCATACAAAAAATCAAAAAACAAAACTGGAATGCAACACATAATTGTTCTGCTTATTTAATTGGCGAACAAGATCAAATTCAAAAAGCAAATGATGATGGTGAACCTAGCGGTACAGCTGGCGTACCTATGTTAGAGGTACTAAAAAAACGCGGTTTAAAAGATATCGTCGTTGTCGTTACCCGCTATTTTGGTGGCATCAAACTGGGCGCTGGTGGATTAATTCGCGCATATGGAAAATGTACAAGCGAAGGCATTAATCATGTCGGTGTTGTCGAGCGAAAATTAATGCGTGTTATGCAGACCGAAATTGATTACACATTACTTGGCAAAATTGAAAATGAATTACGCAATTCAAAATATGCCATTAAAGATATACATTACCTCGAAAATGTCACATTTGATACGTATGTAGAAGAAGATGGAAAACAAGCATTCACGGATTGGATGATTGAATTAACAAATGGGAAATGTACAATTACAGAAGGAGATATGTTGTACTTAGAACAAGATGTTATCTAAGAATAACTACTGTATCGCCTTTAAAGATTAATGTAGTGAATTACTTTCCTACAAATGAACTAAGGAGATTATATATGGAAGAACGTTATTATCATCTCCAAAATAGCAGAATAAAAAAGAAACGAAGAAGAAAGTTTTTCTACTTCCTTATTTTCTTATTTTTATTTGGCAGTGTAGGACTTTATATATTAAATTCCTACTCTTCTCTCATGGGGATGTATAGTGGTTTTACTCGTGAAAAATCGGATTTGAGAACCGAAGATGTAGAAATTACAAAGGAGCCTTTTACACTCCTTATTATGGGTATAGAAGATTATGCAACAGACGGCCAAAACGGTCGTACAGATTCATTAATGTTTGCGACAGTCAATCCGAAAACGCAAAAGATTTCGCTTATGAGTATTCCTCGGGATAGTCGCGTTCCAATTGTCGGAAAGAATAAAGAGGACAAAATTAACGCTGCGCATGCTTACGGCGGAGAAGAAATGGCAATCAAAACTGTCGAAGGTTTTCTAAAAGTGCCTGTCGACCATTATCTTAAAATTGATTTCCAAGGCTTTAAAGGTATTGTTGATGCTGTTGGCGGTGTGACTGTTGATGTCCCCTTCGACTTTTGGGAGCGTTCAGACGTGGATTACTACAAAAAAATCGAATTTAAGCAAGGACAACAAGAATTAAATGGTGAAGAAGCACTCGCTTACGTTCGTATGCGAAAGCAAGATCCGAATGGTGACTATGGTCGTGCCGCTAGACAAAGACAATTACTAGCTGCTGTTGTTCAAAAACTAAATTCCACCTCTACCGTATTTAAAATTAAAGATTTGACAGCAGTCGTTGGAAAATATATAAAAACTGACATTCCTATTTCTGATGGCCTTGCTCTTTACAAGAAACTTTCTGGGTTTGATCCTTCCACAATACAAACACTCAAACTTGAAGGAGAAGACAAAAAAATAGGTGGTATTTATTACTTCCTTCCAGATCCAAACGGTGTTGAGGCAGTACGTAACGAAATTAAAAAAGAACTAGGAGAAAAGGTAACCACGCAAGAAAATTCAACAACAAAAACGGAATCCACTCCTTCTTCAAATTCGAACTCTAACGAGAAAGCAAAGAAAGAAACGAATCAGAACAAAACACCAACTGATCCCCCTCCTTCTACGAATGCTCATGCAGAGTGGATTATGAGAAATCAGCAATAAAACAGCCAAATCGCATGCGATTTGGCTGTTTTTTTATTTATTAAAATGTTTTAAGATTGCTTCTACAATACGCTCTGATGCACGGCCATCACCGTACGGATTAGATGCTTTTGACATCTTATCATGAGCTTCTTTGTCTGATAACAACTCATCAGCAAGACTAAAGATTGTCTCTTCGTCTGTTCCCGCTAATTTCAACGTACCTGCTTCAATACCTTCTGGACGCTCTGTTGTATCACGAAGAACAAGAACCGGTACACCTAATGACGGAGCTTCCTCTTGTACACCACCAGAATCAGTTAGCATTAAGTATGAACGAGCTGCAACATTGTGGAAATCAATTACATCTAGCGGCTCAATTAAATGAATGCGGCCATGATCGCCTAAAATATCATTTGCAGTTTCACGAACAACAGGGTTCATATGAACAGGATACACAACTTGTACGTCTTCATGCTTATCAACAAGACGCTTAATTGCACGGAACATATTACGCATTGGCTCTCCTAGGTTTTCACGACGGTGAGCTGTCATAAGTACAAGACGATCACTTCCAAGTTTCTCTAGTACAGGATGACTATATGTTTCTTTTACAGTCGTTTTTAGTGCGTCAATCGCTGTATTTCCTGTTATGAAAATACGTGATTCATCTTTATTTTCTTTCTGTAAGTTCGTTGCTGATTTTGCTGTAGGTGAGAAATGAAGATCTGCCATTACGCCTGTTAATTGACGATTCATCTCTTCTGGGTATGGAGAATATTTATCCCATGTACGAAGTCCTGCCTCGACATGACCTACTGGAATTTGATTATAGAAAGCAGCTAAGCTTGCAATAAACGTTGTCGTCGTATCACCATGTACAAGTACGATATCCGGCTTTGCTTCTTTCATTACTTTATCCAAACCTTCTAAACCACGCGTTGTAATATCGATTAAAGTTTGGCGATCCTTCATAATATTCAAATCGAAATCTGGTGTAATTCCAAAGATACTTAATACTTGGTCTAACATTTGACGATGTTGTGCTGTTACAGTCACAATTGATTCAATTTTCTCTGGATGCTTTTGCAACTCTAATACAAGAGGTGCCATTTTAATTGCTTCTGGACGTGTCCCGAAAATTGTCATTACTTTTAAACGTTCAGTCATTTCATTGCCTCTTTTCTTTCACTAGTTACAAATCCTATTATGACATATAAGAATATACATGAATACATACCTTTTTAACGAATAACGGAAAAATCCCTCTTATGAATACTTTCTCTTCCAACAGAATAATAATCTATTCCTTGTTTCTTAACATCCTCATTAGTATAACAATTTCTTCCATCAAATAAAATAGGTTCTCTCATAAGTTGTACGTACTTTCCTAACGGATACGTTCGGATAGCCTCCCATTCTGTCACGATAAAAGCCGCACTCGCTCCTCTAATCGATTCATCTATACATTCGCTATATTGTATAGTCTCCCCAAAGATATTTTTCATATTTTGAATCGCCTTCGGGTCATATAGTACTATGTCTGCACCTATATTCATTAATTCTTGTATCATAATAAGGGACGGTGCGTCTCTTATATCATCTGTATTCGGTTTAAATGCTGCTCCCAGCACTGCAATTCGCTTCTTGTTCATATTTATTACTTTCTTCGCTTTCTCAATCAATAATAGCTGTTGTTTATTATTTACTTCAATGACGGCTTTTAACAAACGAAAATCATGTGCCACATTCCCTGCAATTTGCACAAGCGCTTTCGTATCTTTCGGAAAACACGATCCCCCGTAACCAATGCCCGCATTTAAAAAAGACGACCCAATTCTCTTATCCATTCCCATTCCTTTTGCAACATCTAATACATTAGCTCCTACCTTCTCACATATATTTGAAATTTCATTGATAAAACTAATTTTTGTCGCTAAAAAGGCATTCGATGCGTATTTAATCATCTCTGCACTTTTTATATCTGTAACATACGTTTGCAAATGTAATTTACTATATAAATCCTCAACTTTTCGCGCCGCTTCCTCATTATCAGCTCCAATTACAATACGATCTCCCTGAAAAAAATCGTAAATCCCTGAACCCTCCCGTAAAAATTCGGGATTCGATACAATATGTAACTCATGCCTATTTTGTAATGTCTCCTCAATCCATCCCCTCATAGCACCATTCGTCCCTACAGGAACAGTACTTTTTGTAACAACAATAATGTCTTTAGTCGCATATGCTCCAATATCAAAACATGCATTTTGAATATATGTTAAATCTGCTGTCCCATCTAATAACGATGGCGTTCCAACTGTAATAAATATAAATTCTGCATCATGAAATGCTTCTTCTTTACTTGTTGTAAAAGTTAAACGATTATTCTCACACGCATCATGTATTAATTCATATAAGCCAGCTTCATAAATAGGCAGATTCCCTTGTTTTATCCGTTCCATTTTCTCATCATTTATATCAAAACATGTAACCGAATGTCCCAATACTGCCAATCCTACTCCTGTAATCAATCCAACGTATCCGGTACCTATTATCGTAATTTTCATTTCCTTTTCGCACAGGAATATACAATAGAAAATATACGAATACATAGAATTTCCCCTGTGCTTCCCCCTCTCACATTAAAAATGAGAAAACTCTTTTACTTCTTTATTATATGAATTACTTTCTTCATTCTTTTTTAAGTTTTTGTAAAATTAAATATTGTCCATAAAACCAATAGAAATTTTACCGAGATTACAGCTGCACGTTCAGGCTTGAAAAATTCCCACATTTTAACACGGAACTTACTCATTTCTACGTGTAACACTTATAATATTGAAATAAAATTATTCGCTATTAAAGAGAAAGAGAAAATGTCATATTCCAAAGCCCAATACGATTAACCTTCTCAAACGATTCAACATTCTGTATACCATTGTCATATATTCTATCTGCTTCCATTTACCATAAAACGAAAAAAAGATTGAATTCTAATCTTTTTGTGATACCATATGTTATGAGCCTGTAAATAAACATCATAATTTTCAGATAAATATATTTAAAAAAATTACGTTAGACTATAAAAGGGTGGGGTATTAATGGACTCACAAGTGATTTATGCCATTTTGGCATCTTTCATCACTGTACTCGTCGTTACTCCTTTAGTTATTAAGTTAGCTTTTAAAATAGGAGCAACAGATAAGCCAAACGCGCGTAAAGTGCACCAAAAGATTATGCCTCGTCTTGGCGGGTTAGCAATATTTATTGGTGTGGCTGTTGGATTTGTTGTCGGTGGCTTATACGAACAAAGAATGTTATCGATAACGCTAGGTGCGATTATCATTGTAATCATCGGTATTTTAGATGATATGTACGAGTTATCTGCGAAGGTAAAATTCGGTGGACAACTATTAGTTGCCATTATGATTGTAAAAAGTGGATTATTAGTGCAAGTATTATATATTCCAATCCTCGGGGATACTGAACTTGGATGGCTTGCTTACCCAATTACAGTATTTTGGATTGTAGGTATTACAAATGCAATCAACTTAATTGACGGCTTAGATGGATTATCCGCTGGTATTTCATCTATCGTACTGGCAACGCTAGCATACATGGCCTTCACTAGCCCATGGGGTACTGGAACGGCTATCATTTTACCTCTAGCACTAATTGCACTTGCAAGTACAATTGGATTTTTATTCTACAACTTCCATCCAGCAAAAATTTTCATGGGAGATACAGGAGCACTATTTTTAGGATACTGTATTTCTGTTATATCGTTACTCGGATTATACAAAAGTGTAACGCTATTCAGCTTTATCGTTCCAGTTATCATTTTAGGCGTGCCTGTATTTGATACGACATTTGCAATTATCCGTCGTATCGTAAATAAAAAACCTATTTCAGCACCAGATAAGTCGCATTTACATCACCGTTTACTTGCAATGGGCTTCTCTCATCGTAAAACGGTACTAATTATATACGCATTCGGTATTTTCTTTAGTGTAAATGCAATCATTTTCTCTAGTGCGACATTATGGTTATCCATTATTCTTCTTTTCGTTTTAATCTTCTTTACAGAGATTATTGCTGAAGTAATTGGACTTGTACATGAACGTTACAAACCACTTATTTCCTTTTATAAAAAAGTGAAAAAACGCGAAGACTAATTGTAGTATAGCCTTTACTATTATGAAATATTCAAATAGCATCCTCTTTCTTATAAGAGGATGCTATTTTTATTCATTATTTTATATTTCCAAAATATAGCTTGTTTGAGAGTTCCACTATTGGAGAAAGATATACATAATAAGAAAAGGATTATATTTTCTTTTTTACATCTTGATTGTCAAACTGAGGGTGAATGTTATGATCAAGCGAGTATTTCAATACATTATTTTATTTTTAACGATTACTATGTACGCGTCATCTCATGCAGGAGCAACTACCATTCCCCCTGCTGAACATCATCCAAATACCGAAACTACCTCTTCTACCCAAAAAATCGCGTACTTAACATTTGATGACGGACCAAACAAATATACTACGCAAATTTTAAACATCTTAAAAGAAAAGAACGGAAAAGCAACTTTCTTTGTTATTGGTGGAAAAGTACCACATTATAAAAAGACAATGCAACGATTAATTAAAGATGGACATTATATCGGACTTCACAGTATGTCCCATGATGTAAAACGCCTTTACACTGGTGACCCATCTACTTTAATTACAGAAATGGAACAAGCACAAAGCATCGTTCAGCAAGTTACAAAATTAAATTCACATCTCGTTCGTGTCCCGTATGGTAGCATGCCTTACTTAAAAAAGAATTACCGTGATGCACTTGTATCAGCCCAGTATAAAATGTGGGATTGGACAATCGATACATACGACTGGAAAAGCTATGATAATCCTTCTGCCATACTAGAAAGGGTACGTAATCAGAGCGATGAACAAGTCGAAGTAATTTTAATGCATGATTCGAGTGTAACCGTACAAATACTGCCACAAGTAATTGATTACTTACAGTCACAAGGATACAAGCTTCTTCCCTATAATCCATCTTCCCACCTGGAAGTAAACTTTTGGAAAGACACAAGATTGTAACAGCTTTAGTGCCTATGTGCTAAAGCTGTTTTATTTTTCTCTTCCCACCCTTCCCATTTTTGTGTAAAATTTTAAATAGTGATGAAGTTTCGAGGTGAATAGAAATGAAACGAATAGATCTCATTTTTAACGCAATACAAAAAGGCAATTATACAGAAGGTGTAACTGCATCAGAACTCGCTACCCTGTTGCAGCTAGATCGAGCCAATGTAAGTAGCGACTTAAACAAACTCGTAAAAGATAAACGTTTATTAAAAACAAATACGCGTCCTGTTCGTTTTTATATAGAAACGAACACTTCGTTGGAAACGCATTCAAAAGAAGTAACTTCATTAGATACATTTGCAGTTGAAAATACGAGCCTTAAAATCGCAATCGAAAAAGCGAAAGCTTCTATTCTCTATCCTCCAAACGGTATGCATACTTTACTGCTCGGAGAAACAGGCGTCGGAAAATCCATGTTTGCTTCTTTAATGCACGAATATGCAATTGAAGTTGAACAGCTTCCTAAAAATGCACCATTTATCGTCTTTAACTGTGCTGATTATGCAAATAACCCACAGCTACTACTCGGGCAATTATTTGGGATTAAAAAAGGAGCGTATACAGGGGCAAGTGATCAAAAAGGGTTAATTGAAAAAGCACATGAAGGAATCCTTTTCTTAGATGAGGTACATCGCCTTCCTCCAGAGGGACAAGAAATGCTTTTCACCTTTATTGACCGCGGAGTATATCGCCGCCTTGGAGAAACAGAAAACGAACGTAAAGCACAAGTATTGATCATTACTGCAACAACAGAAGAACCAAATTCATTTTTATTAAAAACATTTACAAGACGTATACCGATGACTGTCACGCTGCCACCACTTCGTGAGCGTACACATAAAGAACGTTTTGCTTTACTGCAACTATTTTTCACAAATGAAGCAATTCGCTTGCGAAAAGAAATTCACGTTAGTCCGAATGCAATGCGTGCTTTCGTCTTTTACAATTGTCCCAATAACATCGGCCAATTAAAAACGGATGTACAAATTGCCTGTGCGAAAGCCTATTCTGACTTCGTGACAAAGAAACGTGATTCTGTCTATGTTTCAAGCACAGACTTACCTTGGTATATGAAGGAAGGGCTCTTCATTGAAAGAAAAAGCCGTCATCTATACCAAATACCGAATGAAACATTTATATTTACAGGTGATGAAGGATGGAGTAATCATAAAATAGAAAATGAAAAACAGTCTTCTATTTACGATTATATTGACTATAAATATGAAGAACTTCAAGCTCGTGGTATTGAAGAGGAAGAATTAGAATTACTAATAGAAAATGATATTCAAAGCTTTTTCGTACAATATTTTAACCAAATGTCAAAAAAGACAAGTCATGAAAATGTTTTTAAAATTGTAGATCGTAATATCGTTTCCGTTTGTGAAAAAATTGCTGAACTTGCTGAAAAACATTTATCCAAGACGTTCGATGAAAAAGTATTTCTCGCTTTAAGTTTACATGTACAGACAACTCTACAACGTTTACAGGCTGGAAAACAAATTCATCACCCGCAATTAAATCAAATTCGTACGAAATATAAAGAAGCTTTTTCCGTAGCTATGCAATGCATTCAACTACTGGAAGACGAATTACAAATAACAATGCCTATCGATGAAGCAGGCTTTTTAACAATGTTCTTTGTTGTTGATCCAATTCCTGCCTCACAAACAGAAGTAAAAGTATTAATATTAGCGCACGGCAACGGCATAGCAACAGAAATGGCAAACGTCGCAAATGAACTGCTCGGCATTGACGAAGTAACCGGTATCGATATGCCGTTACATGAATCGCCGAAAGATTTCTTAGAGCGTGTGAAAGTGTATATGAAAACACTCCAAAATGTAAACGGGCTTCTCTTACTCGTTGATATGGGATCTCTCGCTTATATTGGTGATATATTAGAAACTGAGTTCAAAATTCCAGTGCGTGTTCTTTCCATGACAAGCACTCCACATGCACTAGAAGCAGCTCGAAAAGCTCAGCTTGGCTACTCGTTAGATGCATTATATGAAACGGTGAAGAACTTAACACCGTTTTACTTAAACGTACAAGAAGAAAAGAAAAAACCACTATCACCAATGAAATCTGTTATTTTGACAGCTTGTTTAACTGGGGAAGGCAGTGCTTTAGCTATTCAAAAAATGTTGGAGAACTATTTGCGATTTGACAAAGACTTAATTGAAATCATTCCGATTAGTATCGTCCATGAAAAAGATTTAACGAAAATGATTGAGAACATAAAAAAAGAGCGGAACATTATTTGTATCGTCACGAATTTCGATGTACAAGTGCCATGCTTAACATATCATTTCCAAGACATTGTAAACTACACAGCGATTCAGCCAATTCAAGAATTAATTACGTACGAAGAAACATATGCAAAAATGGCTGATATTCTTGAACAACAAATGCAGCGTAACGACGGAGCATTACTTATTAAAACGATCCGTTACGCATTGAATACAATTCAAGAATTAATTTCCTTACAGCTAACTCCTGACAGTTTAATGGGTGTTATTCTGCATATGAGCTGTATGGTTGACCGTCTTCAAAAGGGAGAAAGCCTCCTCCCTCATCCAGATAAAGAGAAACGAAGACAAGATGAATACTGGATGTATATGAAAGTAAAAAAAGCATTGCAGCCAATTGAAAATACATTTGAAATACAAATACCTGATGACGAAGTGTTTTATGTTATGGACTTCTTCATTAAAAATCAGCCTGTAAAAAATTAATCGTGGCAATTTTTTAGTATATCGACTGTAACTCGGATTATATCAGCGATTTTTCAAATATATCGGCGCAACTCGGATTATATCAGCGATTTTTCAAATATATCGGCGCAACTCAGATTATATCAGCGATTTTCAATATATATCGATTTACCAACAATAATCGACAATATTAGCAACTTATAGAAAAAGGCTGTTCCAAAATATGGACAGCCTTTTTTCTACTTCTTTACCTTCCTGATTCTCCCCCTGATTTCACCCTTCTTATTGGGCTTCGTATACACATTTACATATGCATTCGCCTGAATGATTTCTTGCAGTAAGCTATCAAACGCTCGCCCCTGTAAAGGCCCTTCAAAATCCCCCACATGAACTACACCAGTGACGACTCCTTCATTAACACTAATACCTTGCTTTAATGGACCAAATAAACTTAAAACAATTGGACCAATTTGATTTGCTTTCCCTAAATGAATTTGGCATGATGTAACTTTTTCGATGTTTTTCAATATGATCCGGTACTGCAACTTCTTTAAATCCTCACTAAATATAAACTCTGCTACGCCATAAGCTTCTGTATTTACAGGAGGTATTTCCCTCTTACCTGTTAACCTCGCAAAGAAATGTGTTGTCATACGGGCATTCTCCTTATATAAATTTCCCAGCACTACTTCTACTACTTTATGGTTTATACATAATCATTTATGACTTTTTCAAGTGTTAATTACGAAGAAAAGATTCACATAATCTTTACATTAGAATCATTCCTTTTGCTTTACTACCTCTTGTATAATGCACTTAGAAAAACATTCTAGGAGGTCATTTTGAAAAAAAACAAATACATTTTTCATACATTATTAGAGATTTTTCTCGTTTCATTTAAATTAGGAATTACTTCATTTGGTGGCCCTGTCGCCCATCTTGGGTATTTCCACCACGAATATGTGCAAAAAAGGAAATGGATGGATGAACGGAGCTATGGAGATTTAGTAGCACTATGTCAATTCCTCCCTGGTCCTGCTAGCAGTCAAGTCGGTATGGGCGTTGGATTATTAAGAGGCGGGGTATTCGGAGCTATTATTTCATGGATTGGATTCACTTTACCGTCTGTGCTTGTTTTAGTTTTCTTCGCCTCATTCCTTAATCAGTTCGACCTTGGAAGTGCTGGCTGGATTCATGGGCTAAAACTTGTAGCAGTCGCTATTGTCGCTCATGCAATATGGGGAATGGCGCAAAAATTAACGCCAGACCGAAATCGTGCGACGATTGCAATTGCAACTGCCGCAATCGCCTTATTATGGCCAAGTAGCTGGACACAAGTCATTCTCATTATCATATCTGGCTTTATCGGCTGGTTTTTATATCGCAACCAACCAATTAGTCAATCTCAACATATAAAAGTACCTATTTCAAAAAAGATAGCAGTTTCTTGTCTCGTCTTATTCTTCGGACTATTACTACTGCTACCAATATTAAGACCGTTCTCTTATTACATCGCTTTATTTGATAGTTTCTATCGCTCTGGCGCACTTGTATTTGGAGGCGGACACGTCGTACTCCCCCTTCTTGAAGGTGAGTTCGTACAAAACGGAATGATGACAAAAGAACAGTTTCTAGCTGGATACGGATTAACACAAGCAATGCCAGGACCACTATTTACATTCGCCTCTTATATAGGAGCATTGTTAAACGGAACGCTTGGGGCCATACTTGCAACAATTGCGATTTTTCTTCCTGCTTTCTTGCTCGTTATTGGTGTTTTACCATTTTGGAACAGTGTGAGAAAAATATCTTTCATACAAGGCGCACTACTTGGAGTCAATGCGGCCGTTGTCGGTATTTTAATTGCCGCTTTTTATGATCCGATTTGGACAAGCACAATTATGAATGCTGTAGATTTTGTTTTTGCATCTCTTCTATTTTGCTTGCTCGCTTTTTGGAAAACACCACCTTGGGTTATCGTTATACTTGGAGCCTTTGGCGGATATATCCTATCCATTTTGTAAATAAAAAAAGACGGCATAATGTAGCCGTCTTTTTTCTATTAAAACTTTACAAGCTCTATTCCTTCAGGCAACTCACTCTCTGTTAAAATACGCAATTCTTTCACGCGATCCATTACGTAAGAAGAACGCTTCACAAGCTCTGGGTCAATATAAGCTGGATGAACCATAATTTCTACCGTTTGTTCACCTTGTACTCTTTCTTTTAACTTCACGAAGTAATCTTCCGTCACACCATCTGCGTAAAAATCACTATAAAACACGTCAGAAAATGGACGCACCGCTCGCTCTTCTTCACAACGACGAATTGGAACATTATATGTAGCAGCTAACCTTTCCAGAACATCGTGCAAAATCGGTAATCCGTGCACATGGTGATGACTATCTAAATGAGTTGGCGTTAATCCGTAAGATAAGAATTTCTCAATTTGGGCAGTCCATTCTCGCTCGACTTCCTCTGGATTTACGTTCCCTTCCCATACGATGCTTTGTTTATGAAACAATCCATCGCTACTTACAAGTGATGGTACGTCTCCAAGAAGCGGCTTACCTGCTGTTAATACGAGATGTACGCCTACTCCTAATGTTTTATACTCTTTTGCTAAGCGTACCGCATGCTCTGTTCCTGGCATATTCATCATCATCGTCGTTGAATTTACAAGTCCATTTATATGTCCATCAATAATGCCGTAATTTGTACCTTCTGTAAGACCGAAATCATCTGCATTTACAATTAATTTAATCATCGTAATACCTCCTAATAAAGTGAAACTTTAATCAGTGGGGGGGCTTCATCCCCCACCTAATTTCTTTGCTTTCGCTGAATTTTGAGGTAGGGGTCTTACTGCCCATTAAAGTGGGATAGAATAAAAAAAGCGGGCTAAATAGCGCCGCTTTTATTTCTCTACCTTTTTGAAGAACTGCGGAAGATATTCTTTATGCGCTTCCAACATTTCATCTAAAATTTGTTTTGCCACTTTATCTGATGGTACAAGTGGATTAATTGTCATAGCAAGCAGCGCTTTATGATAATCCCCTGTAACAGCAGCTTCAATTGTTGTGCGCTCAAATGATTTAATTTGTTGTACTAAACCGCGAACTGGTACTGGAAGATCTCCAACTGCAATTGGTTTTGGACCTTCTTTCGTAATAATACAGTTCACTTCAACAGCCGAATCATGTGGTAAGCTTGCAATTGTTCCGTTGTTTCGTGTATTAACAGGCTGGATATCACCTTTATTATTGTAAATAGACGTAATTAAGCTACATGCTGCATCACTATAATAAGCGCCGCCACGTTTTTCTAATTGTGGTGGTTTAATATCTAAGTTCGGGTCTTTATATAACTCGAATAAATCATTTTCTAATTGTTTTACTACTTCTGCACGTGTACCTTTTTCAACTGAAGCTTCTTTCTCTTCTTCTAACATTTCACGTGTTTTGTAGTAGTAACGATGGTATGGACATGGAATTGCACGAAGGCCACGAATAAAGTCTGGTTCCCAGTTAAGCGCTGCGATATTTTCCATCGTAATTTGCTTTTCTGGATCTGTTACAAGCTCTAACACACGATCCATTACACTTACGCCATCTAAATATACGTCTAGTCCATATACCATATGATTTAACCCTGCAAAATCAACGTGAACACGACTTGCATCTACTTCAAGCAATTTTGCAAGACCCATGCGAATTCCGATTGGAACGTTACATAGACCAACTACTCTTTCAATATTTGTATAACGAAGGACAGCTTCTGTTACCATACCTGCTGGGTTTGCAAAGTTAATTAACCATGCATTCGGACAAAGCTCCTCCATATCCTTACAAATATCTAAAATAACAGGAATCGTTCTCAATGCTTTGAATAAACCACCAGGACCATTCGTTTCCTGACCGATTACATCATATTTTAATGGGATTGCTTCATCTTTTGCACGAGCTTCTAATAAACCTACGCGAAGCTGCGTTGTTACGAAATCAGCATCTTTTAATGCTTCGCGGCGATCAAGCGTTAAATGTACCTCGATCGGTAAACCAGATTTTTTCACCATACGTTTCGCTAAGTTACCAACGATTTCTAACTTCTCTTTTCCTGCCTCAATATCTACTAACCAAATTTCACGAACAGGAAGCTCATCATAACGCTTAATAAATCCTTCAATTAACTCTGGTGTATAGCTAGATCCACCGCCGATTGTAGCAATTTTAATTCCAGTCATGCTTTATTCCCCTTTCGCTTCTAATTTTTTATAAAGATCAATAAACTCTGCTGCTAGTTCTTTTACTGTAATCGCATTCATTAAATGATCTTGTGCGTGAATTAAAAGAACACTAACCTCTGTTTTTTCTCCTCTTGCTTCTGATTGTATGAGCTCTGTTTGGAAATGATGCGCTTCATTAATCGCTTCTTTCGCCTTCACCATCGCTTCATCAGCCTCTGCCATTTTCCCCTGTTTGGCAAATTGAAGTGCCTCCATCGCAAAGCTTCGTGCATTACCACTATTTAAAATTAATTGGAATGGAATTTGTTCTGCTGTAGTCATCATAATTACCGCCCTCTCTATTATGGTTCAACCGATTAAAATACCCCTTCAGTTTGAACATTTCTATTAAATTATTATTTTATGAATGATAGTTTGGTGTTCTTGTAGATGGATTTCATCTTTTTGAACATGATATAAAGGTGATTGTTCTCACAGATAGTGTTATCTGTGAGAACAATTACTGTGTTACATAGGTACAGAGTTGTTATTTCCTTGTGCTGCTGCTTTTTCAGTACGAACAACAGAACGATCGCACAATACAACGAATGGATAGTAGATTACCATCGCAATTACAAAGTTGAATAACTGTAGAATTGCACCTGAAAGATGTCCACCTGTTACAAGATAACCACTAATAATTGGTGGTGTTGCCCATGGAATCATCACAACTGTTTTTGGTACCCAGCCAATCGATATAGCTGTATAAGAAGTAATTACTAATACAATTGGTGTTAGGATAAACGGTAAGAATAAAATTGGATTTAAAATAATTGGTGTACCAAAGATTACTGGTTCGTTAATGTTGAACGCACCTGGACCAATTGATAAACGAGATACACCGCGTAATTGTGCACTTTTTGCTACAAGTAATACAACTACTAAGAACGCTAATGTTGCACCAGAACCACCAAGATATACGAAAGTATCAAAGAATGGTTTTGTAACAATGTTTGGAACATCAAATGCAGATGTGCCACCTTTGAATAACTGCATATTTTTCTCTAATGCTGGTAAGTATAACGGCTCAATAATACCACCAACGATATTTGGACCATGTAAACCGAAGAACCAAAGAAGATGAACAAGGAGTACAATGACAATTGCACTTGGTAATGTCCCTGCTAAACTTTGCAGTGGCGATTGAATCGTATTAAAGATAAATTCATGAACACTTGTACCGGCTAATTTCACTGCTAATTGAATACCTGCAACTACTGTTAAAATAACAAATGCTGGAACTATAGCTGCGAAAGATCTTAAAACTGCTGGTGGTACTCCATCAGGCATTTTAAAAGTAATGTTTCTTTGTACGAAGAAACGGAATACTTCAGTAACAAGAAGTGCTACAATAATTGCTACGAATAACCCTTGTGCACCCGTCCAAGCTAAGTTCAATCCGCCTTCTTTCGGTGTTGTTGGCGTAAGAATAATTAACGCACCAAATGAAATAATACCTGCTGACAAACCATCAACGCCGTAAGATTTTGCTAAGTTATAACTTGTTGTAAATGCTATGATTAGTGCTAGAATCGCGAAAGAACCAGTCCACATTCCACCGCCAACTTGTTTCCACGTTTCACCAAACAAACCTTTCATGAAATCTTGGAAAGCCTCAGATGGAAAACCATTAATTAGTGATGCCAGTGCACCAACTAAAATAAGTGGCATAACTGCGATAAATCCGTCACGAATCGCAGCTAAATGACGTTGCGACCCGATTTTACCAGCGACAGGAACAATATATTTCTCCATAAATGCAATAAATTTTTGCATTTCGCTTCCCCCCTAATTATTTTTTAAGTGTTAATGCGTGATCTAAAACTGCTTCTCCATTCATCATGCCGTAGTGCATTGGATTAATAACGTCGATTCCAACGTTTTTCTCATCAGCAAGCGTTTTCATTGAAGAAAGCATGTAACGAACTTGTGGTCCTAGTAATAATACATCTGCTTGATCAATATTTGTTTTTACTGCATCCCCAGATACAGCCCAAATCTTTCCTTCTAGACCGCGAGCTTTTGCAGCCGCTTCCATTTTTGTAACTAGTAAACTTGTAGACATCCCTGCTGAGCAACATAATAAAATATTCATTTGAAAATCCCCCTTGTGTAGTATAAAAAATTTATATTTTATTTATTTTTCTTTACGCTATTTATTAATGCAATTAGCGTGCCAACTTTTTAAAACCACTAAATTCAGCACTTTTTCGACCATTTTCTTTGTGTGTTAACGCTTTCAATTAGTGTGTCGATCAAAAAACACACAGTGTGTTATAAAACAACACGCTTTTAACACATAACTGTATGAAAATAGATTAGTGTTTAGTTGTCTAGTTGTATTTAAAACAAAAAAACACTAAAAAATTTTTTTAGCATGAAAATCTAGTAAAAAATAAACCTCTCTTAAACACACTCTTCTATCTATTGTCCAAGCCGATTCTACTAGATTACATAGAATAGAGTAAAGTAACACAATTCGAAAGGGGATTCCTATGCCAAAACATAGAAAAAAAAGCAAAATAAAGATTTATAGAATAACAAGCTATAAAAAAGACAAACGTTCTGAATTAGACTCTAACAAATTTGAACTAGAACAGCAGGAAATAGAAAATAAGCAGGACAAGCACGACAAACAGGATAAACAGGACAAGCAAGCACAAACGGAAAATGTAGTCATAGTACCCACGGATTCACACAACCTAGATATATGGGATGAAATTTCTTTAAAAGAAATACAAGCTGGTGAACATACAAGTTTATTGAATGAAAAAAGCAATTATCAAAATATTCATTTGCTACAAGTAAGCGATATCCGTTTATATTTGGACAAGCAACTACAATTCAGTTCCGTCGATGAGCAAATTTATCATGAAGCACTTGTACATCCAATTATGTCAAAAGTAATTAATCCAAAACGTGTTCTCATATTAGGTGGTGGCGATGGTCTTGCCCTGCGAGAAGTTTTGAAATATGAAACTGTGCTACATGTAGACCTTGTTGATTTAGATGAGGCAATGATTAATATGGCACGTAATGTTCCAGAAATAGTATCTTTAAACAACAATGCATTTTTGGATAGTCGCGTGAATGTGCACGTATGTGATGCGAAAGAATTTCTAAATTCTCCTTCATCCTTATACGATGTAATTATTATTGATTTTCCTGATCCAGCAACAGAAATTTTAAGTACTTTATATACAAGCGAACTTTTTGCTCGGATAGCTACATTCTTAACAGAAGATGGTGCATTCGTCTGCCAATCTAATTCACCTGCTGATGCACCTCTTGTATATTGGAGTATCGGTCATACAATTGAACATGCGGGATTAACTGTGAAAAGTTATCATACAATCATTCCTTCTTTCGGAACTGACTGGGGATTTCATATTGCCGCTAATTCTGCCTATGTACTCGATCAAATTGAGCAATTATATGTAGTGCCAACGCCTCGAACATTACCTTCTCTTCTTTTTCCTTTATTTCAATTTAAAGAAGAACATTTAGAACAACGTAATCTCGCTCTTTTAAACTCAGAATCGAATCTTATCTTGCATCAATGTTACAAACAGGAAATGGAATTTTAACAACATTATAGTAAGGAGCGTTACCTTATGGAATATTCTACTTTCGGTAAGCATATAATAGTAGATTTATGGGGAGTGGATTTTTCCCTATTAGATGATATTTACTTTTTAGAACATCATTTAGTTCACGCTGCTGATCAATCTGGTGCCCACGTTTTAAACGTAAGTACAAAAGAATTTGATCCGCATGGTGTTACTGTTTTAGTTTTACTATCAGAAAGCCACCTCTCTATTCACACTTATCCAGAAAAAAACTTTGCCGCCATTGATTGTTATACGTGCGGTACAACCGTTGAACCGCAAATAGCGATTGATTATATCGTAAGTATATTGAAACCAAATGAGATGCATATAAAAAAACTGATTCGTGGTATAGGAGAAATTGTTACTGTCGATTAAATATCACTCTTACTCATTTGTAAAAAGGAGGATTGTAAATACCATCAGTGGAACACATATTCCACTGATGGTCCAGACACATACATAATTTTTTCACCTTAATTGATGATTTATTTTTTTTATTTTTCGCTTCCAATATAGGGTCATTATGAACCAAATTATGAAGTAAATAAAAATAAAGATTCCTATACAAACAAGAATCGGACCGAAACGATTCGGAACCCACCCAATCAAAATTGCTGTAGGCAAAAATGTTCCTAGCAAAACGATAAAGTGAATACTTGTCTGTTTTAATATACTCCATTCTTCCTTTTCAAAAACAAATGAAGCAAAAGAGAAGATAAGTCCTATTATATTTGCTGTTACTAAATATGCGATTAATGTTTTTGTTTCCACTGTCTCCATTCCATTTACATAACCAATCCATAAAAATAATAGACTATATACCATCGCTATCCCTAAACCAAAAGCGATTTTATTTATAACCCTATCAAACATCTTTTAACCCCCTCCTATATTTAAAGCTTCTTTAATGAGCGGTACATATTTTCTCGAAACGTATTCTTTCATTCCGTTAGAAAAATGAGCACACATACTGCCACTAAAAGACATTTCAAAACTTTTGACATGCCCTAAATTTGCAAGTATCGACTTAGAAAATCTAGCAAATCGTTTTCCAGCTAACTGTTCTTCTAATTCATATAGGCGAGCCTTGACCTCAAGACCCCCTTTCTTTGTTTGCGCCATAACTTTTCTCTCTTCTGTATAGAACCAATAAATATCATTTAAATTCAATAAATAATACTGCTGATTTAACACACCAACAATTTGATTTACAGTTCCCCCTTCTATTATTTTTAAAAGTTGCTGAATTTCATCTGTCACTTCTTTTGTTTTTATAATAATTTCTACTTCGTCTTGTGATGGGTCCAATTCGATGCGAACTTTCATCTACTTCCCACCCCCTTTACAACTTTATTTTTACATAAACTTGGAAATAATAAATAAAATTATGTGTAAGTGGTTCTCTCTTCGCCATAACAGTATCTTTACGAAACATAAAAAAACCTTGCATACGCAAGGTTCATTCAGCCGCTGACATCTTCCTATATAATTCTACAAATTCACTCGCTAATTCCTTCACTGTAATAGCATTCATTAAATGATCTTGTGCGTGCACCATGAGAAGGGTAACTTCGGTCTTTTCACCACCAGCTTCTTTCTGTATGAGGTCCGTTTGTACACGGTGCGCCTCTTTTAATTCTTCTAACGCTTCTTGTAATTTCGCTTCTGCTTCTGTAAATTCTCCACGCTTTGCGTAATCAATTGCTTCCATTGAACAACTTCTCGCATTTCCCCCATGCAAGATTAAGTGAAAGGCCTTCGTTTCTATCGTATCCATTTTAGTTCTTTACTCCCCCTTTTCTTCCACCACTTTTTGTTTATCCCATATTTTTAAGAACGGTAAATAAATGAAGAATGCAAGCGCAAAGTTAACAAGTTGTAAAACAACACCTGAAATTTTCCCACCTGATCCTAAATATCCACTAAATAGAATTGGTGTCGTCCAAGGAACAGCAGCACCGCTCGGACGAGCAACTAATCCCCATTCCATTGCAAAGTAAGAAACAATTGTTAACACAACTGGAACTAATATAAATGGAATTAATAAAATTGGATTCATGACAATCGGCATCCCAAAAGTTACCATCTCATTAATATTAAATATACCAGGCGCAATTGACAATCTACCTATACTTTTTAATTGCTGACTTCGGGCAAATAATAACATTCCTACAACTAAAGCAAGTGTTGCACCAGATCCGCCCATATAAATCCATAAATCAAAAAACTGTGCGGTAATCGTATTTGGTACATCTTGCCCCGCTTGAAAAGCAACTCGGTTTTGATCCATTAACGATAACCAAATCGGGCTCATTACACCACCAACAATAGTAGCTCCATGAATTCCACATGACCAAAGAACATGAACGAGAATAACAGCTATTATTGCGCCCCAAAGACTAGCACCAAGTACACTAAGTGGTTCCTGTAAAATTTGCCCTACAATATTATGGATACTGCCAAAAGAAGTATTTTCTATAATTAAGCGTACAATCCAAATAACCGTTACAACAATAAATCCTGGAACAAGCGCGGCAAATGAACGTGTCACAGCTGGCGGAACTGTCTCTGGCATCTTTATAATTATCTTTTTTTGTACAATAAACCGATAAAGTTCAGTAGATATAAGTGCAATAATCATTGCTACAAATAACCCTTGGCTTCCCATTAATACAGCTGGGATAGCACCTTCTACAAGTACACTCTCTTTTGTACTTGGTATAATATATGCAACTTGAAATGGCGTCGCAAGTAAAAACGTCACAAGCGACAATGCCCCGGATGCTAAAGCGTCCACTTTATAATATTCTCCAAGTCTGTAAGCGATTCCAAAAACAGCTATTAAAGCCATTATATTAAAAGTTGCACTAACTGGATACCCTAAAGCCCTCTGCCAATTCTCCCCAAACAAACCTGCCATAAAATCATTATAACCTGGTATTGGTAAAGCACTAATGATGAGGAAAAATGATCCTATAATTAAGAACGGCATCGTCAATACAAGTCCATCACGAATTGCTAGCAAATGTCTCTGCTCTGCAACCTTTCCTGCTACCGGCATTACATATTTCTCTAAAAACCGTATCATCTATCCCACTCTCCTCATGGTTTCATTGACAAAGCTGCTTGCAAGATAGCTTCTCCATTACAAAGTCCGTAATGGACGGATTGAATGACATCAACAGGTACTCCTTTCTCCTTACATAATTCTTTCATTTTCGGTAATAAATAACGTACTTGCGGTCCAAGTAAAAGTACATCGGCTTTATCAATATGGCTATTTACTTCAGAACCTGATACAGCCCAAATATTTACCTCTATTCCTCTTGCCTCTGCTGCTTTCTCCATTTTTGTAACAATCAAGCTGGAAGACATTCCCGCTGCACAGCAAAGCAAAATATTCATCCCGCTTCCCTCCCCCTTTTTCTAAACCTAAATTATGGTGCATCCCTTACCACAACTAGGTTACAAATATATATGTCTAGATTTCCTGCTGTATGCCGAGCTTAAAAACAAAAATTTCTCGGTTTTCACGCTATTCCATCTATCCATATTCTCCTAGTAAAGAGGGCTCTAACTCGCTATAATAATTCAGTATGATTTTTTAATTGATAGGAGGATATATTTATGAAGGCATATCGCTTTCCACTTATTTTATTATCTTCTATCCTAATTGGTGGTTTCATTGGTTATTTCATGGGTGCCGATGCAGTTGCTTTAAAGCCGCTTGGTGACATTTTCTTAAACTTAATGTTTACGATTGTTGTACCGTTAGTGTTCTTTAGCATCGCGTCATCTATTGCTAATATGGATGGATTAAAACGTTTCGGTAAAATTATGTCTAGTATGGCTGGGACTTTCTTATTTACGAGTATTTTAGCTGCTATTTTTATGATTATTGTCGTGAAAGTATTCCCGCCAGCACAAGGTGTTGTATTAGAATTAACACAACCTGACAAAGCAGAAAAAGCTGTTAGTGTTGCAGATCAAATCGTCGGTATTCTAACAGTATCTGACTTCTCGAAGTTACTATCTCGTGAAAATATGTTAGCTCTTATTTTCTTCTCTATTTTAATGGGGATTGCAACTTCAGCAGTTGGTGAAAAAGGAAAACCATTCGCTACATTCTTACAAGCTGGTGCAGAAATTTCAATGAAAGTCGTATCTTTCATTATGTACTACGCTCCAATCGGACTTGCTGCTTACTTCGCAGCATTAGTTGGTGAATTCGGACCGCAGCTTCTTGGAACTTACTTCCGAGCAGCAATGGTATACTATCCAGCATCTCTCATTTACTTCTTTGTCTTCTTTACGTTCTATGCATACCTTGCAGGTCGCAAGCAAGGTGTACAAGTATTTTGGAAGAACATGGTCTCTCCTACAGTTACATCTCTTGCAACTTGTAGTAGTGCTGCAAGTATTCCAGCGAACTTAGAAGCAACGAAGAAAATGGGTATTTCTTCTGACGTTCGTGAAACAGTTGTCCTTCTTGGATCTACACTTCATAAAGACGGCTCTGTTTTAGGGGGCGTATTAAAAATTGCTTTCTTATTCGGTATTTTCAACATGGAATTCGAAGGACCGAAAACATTAGCAATCGCACTTGTTGTTTCTCTATTAGTAGGAACAGTAATGGGCGCTATTCCAGGCGGCGGTATGATTGGTGAAATGTTAATCGTTTCTCTATACGGCTTCCCGCCAGAAGCATTGCCAATTATCGCAGCAATTAGTACAATCATTGATCCTCCTGCAACGATGTTAAACGTAACAGCAGATAACGCTTGTGCCGTAATGACAGCTCGCCTTGTAGAAGGTAAGAACTGGATCAAAAACAAATTTGCTTAATAGATAGAAAGAGGATGCTCGGTGTGAGCATCCTCTTTTTGTCGTTATTTGTTGATAAGTCGATATATTGAAAAAATCGTTGATATATTTGAAGTTATGAACGATATATCCGAAAAATCGTCCATATAATCTATTCCGCCACAAATTTGTTAAAATCTTCACAAATATTCCACATCCATTATTCATTCTCCGTACTATAATCATGTATGGAAAAGGAGATGGACCTAATGACTCAAAGCGCACCAGAATTTAAAGTTTTGCAAAGCATTGCATTCCTTGCTGTCGTTTTGCAAAGTTCGTTATTATATACAATGAATCAAGGAAATGTCTTACTTGAGCAATCCCTCATTATGGGTATGCTATTTAATCTCGCAAAATTTTCAGCACCTGCATTCATATTTATCGTCGGCTTCCACTTAATTCGTCAATATACAAAGCAACTTGCCTACGCAGAATATATTTATGAAAAAGCCGCACATTTACTCATTCCTTATCTCTTCTGGTCTATTCTTTACTTATTAACAACAAACGATATGATTACACTACAAGGCGGAATAAAAAGTGTATTACTCGGAACGGCCGCACCTCACCTTTGGTACGTGATTATGATGTTCCAAATTCACTTATTGTTCCCTTTGCTGTGCACACTATTTTATTGGTTTCAAAAACGAACAGAAAATAAAAAAGACATATATAAATATATGACTATCTTTGCTTGTTTATATTTCCTCTTAATGTGGTATTCTTCGCACTACATTTTTAATGGAGAGAAATTGACTAGCTCAACAATTTTACATTATACAGACCGTTCCTTCTTCTTCTACTCATTTTATTTCGTCATGGGAGGAATCGCTGCTGTAGCACTAAAAACTTGGCGGCTATTCGTCTTGAAACATATCCCGCTTATCACAATATTATTTTTCATCTTATTTTTATTCATCAATTATGAGTTATTTAGTTTTTACGGAGCAAACTCTATTCATTTAACCGTTTCGACTTATTTAAAACCGTCTATGTTTTTATATATCGTATGCGAAATTATTATACTTTACGTGCTTTCTATTACAATCGTACAGAGACGCGGTTTCTTATATAAAGCTTTGCGATTTATCGGGAATTACACGTATGGTGCTTATTTAGCTCACTTTTTCTTCTTGCAACTATGTACAAAGTTTCTTTCTTTATTCACACTGCAAGAAAATACAATATTATATAGCTTATTATTATTTACAATAACGGCTACAATCTCAATTTCAGCAATGGTCATTTTTAGTACACTACCATTTCATACATGGATTACAGGACCGTCCCCTAGGGCAAATGTGAGATGGGCGAAGATTGTACTTCGAAAAAATCACGAAAAGGTATGCAAACCATATCTTTGATATAATAGAATTCCATACAAGAAAAGAAAGTAGGATATACCTATGATTAATCAAATTGGACAAATTATGTTATATGTAAATAATCAAGATGAAGCCGTACAATTTTGGACTGAGACAGTAGGATTCCAAATTATTACGGAAGAAAATAACGGACAAGGGTTTCGCTGGATTGAAATTGCGCCAGCAGAAGAAGCAGGAACAAGCATCGTCCTTCACGATAAAGCGTTAATTGCAAAGATGCAACCTGAATTAAACTTAGGTACTCCTTCACTTATGTTCTTCGCTAATAACTTAGATCAACTGTATAAAGATCTTTCTGAGAAAAACGTTACTGTTGGACAAGTTGTAGATTTACCTACTGGCAGAGCTTTTAACTTCGCTGATAACGAAAACAATTACTTTGCGGTAATGGAACGCAAATAAAAAAGAAGCTATCCGAAAAAGTCGGATAGCTTCTTTCATTTTAAGAAACTTGTTCTGCATTCGTTTCCCTATGTTGTATATGGCTCGTAATCCAAGCAATTCCACCAGCAACAACGAGATAGCATAACAATATTAAAATTTGCATTTGTAATTGCGACCAATCCCCTAAAGAGATCACATCTTGCAATCCTCTAAGAGAATGAGACATTGGGAGAAATTGTCCAATTTTGCTAAGAACAGCTATATTTAATTCTCCTGGGAAAGTCCCCCCGCTCGTCGCTAACTGCAGGACAAGAAGCGTTACCGCTAAGAACTTTCCAACAAGACCAAATACTGTTACTAACATAAGAATAAACGTCATAAACGTAAAGGAAATAACGATACTTGATAAAACAAAGAGTGGCACACTTGCAACTTCTAATTTCATAACTCCTAGCACAACTACATCTACAAGCAATGCTTGAATAAGTCCAATTAAATATACCAATCCTAGTTTATTAATAAAATGTACTGTTCCACTTACTTTCATATTTTGTCTACGGCCAAGCGGTAAAATATTCGACGCCATAATTCCGCCAACATAAAACGCAAGCGATAAGAAATATGGTGCAATACCTGAACCGTAATTAGGTACGTCAGAAACTGTTGACTTCACTAATTGAACTGGCTCTGAGAACATCGTATTGCGTGCATCATCATTGCGAACATCCGCTATCTTCGCTGCGCCCTCTCCTAATTTCGTAGAAAGTTCTTTCGCACCATCGTCAAGTTTAACAAGTCCGTTCGTTAACTGATCAACACCATGATTCAGCTCTGTTCCCCCGCTCGCAAGTTGATTTACACCTTCTTGTAATGATGTAAATCCAGTTCCCCATTTCGTAAATCCATTAGCTAAATTCGCCGCACCATCTGCTATCTTTTTCGTTCCAGCAGTAGCCTCATTTAACTTAACTCCGAATGTATTTATACCTTCTTCAATCTTATGTTGACCATCCGCAAGCTTCTGTGCACCTTGTGTCAATTGTTGCTGACTATTATTTAAAGTGTTTGTTGCTTGAGCTAATCCATTAGACGTAGCAATAATCTTTTGAAAAGCAGGATCTTGCTGCACTTCTGGATGACTTTTCACGTACTCTTCTAATTGTTGTTTTACACTATTTGCTGCATTGTCCGCTTTCACTTGCCCATCAGCAAGTTTCTCACTTCCGTTCACCCATTCATTTGTACCAGCACTTAATTCACTAACCCCTGATTGTAAGTTTTTTTCACCTTGTGCTAATAACTCCATACCACTATGAAGGGATTTTGCCCCTTCACTCAGCTCATTCGCTCCGCCAGTTAAAGCTGATTGGCTAGAAGCAAGTTTTTCACTTCCCTCTTTCACTTTTGATGTCCCGTCACTTAAACGATGAATACCGTCTGCAAGCTGATTTGCTCCGTTTCTTGCATCTGTCGTTCCTTCATGTAACTTTCCAGCACCATTACTTGCATCATTCAACCCTTGTGCTAAGTCTTGAAACTTTGAAAAGACACCTTCTGTATAAGATTTCGTAATACTATTTGAAATTTTTGTTTTCATATTTTCAACAGCTGTCGTTCCAATTTGCGCTGCTACAAAGTTTTTACCTGGATTCACTTTGTACTGCAGCTGCGCTGGTTCTGGTTTCTCATCCATAAGTGTACTTACCTTTTTAGAGAAATCCTCTGGAATTGTAACAACCATATAGTACTTATCTTCTTTTAGTCCTTCATCAGCATGTTTTTCTGATACAAAATGAAAAGCTAGTTCCTTATTCTCTTTTAAATTTTTTACAAAATCGTCTCCTGCACGAATTGTTTTCTCATCCATCGCGGCACCTTTATCTAAATTTACAATCGCAACAGGTAATTTATCTAATCGTCCGTACGGATCCCAATATCCAGCTAAAAAGAATCCTGAATAAATTAAAGGAACGATTAATAAAAAAATTAAAGCGATACGTCCATGTTTATGGTGCCACATCGCTTTCCAATCTTTAAATATAAGTTGAATTCCTTTCATGAAACATACTCCTTCTCCGAATTTAACACCATTAGAATGGTTTAACAGATTTACTATACACGTCCATTTTCATACTGTATAATACATCTTTAATTATCAATTCATTCCTTTTGGTCTATAGAAAGGAGAATCAAAATGGAACTTCTTCAACTAAAATACTTTCAAACAGTCGCAAGATTAGAGCATATGACAAAAGCCGCTGAAGAATTGCATATCGCACAACCTTCGCTCAGCAAAACAATTGCTAGATTAGAAAAGGACTTAGGCGTTCCGTTATTTGACCGCCAAGGGCGACAAATTACATTAAACTCTTTCGGGAAAGTATTTTTAAAACGAGTAGAGCGCATTTTTCATGAATTAAGTGAAGGCGAACGAGAAATTAAAGATTTAGCTGACTTACAACAAAGCTCTATTACGTTGGCTGTTTCTATTCCAAGAATATTACCCGAACTAATTGGTTCTTTTTTACTAGAACATCCTAACGTTCGATTCCAACAATTTCTCGCATCTACTCCTTCTATGAAACGACAACTAGATAATATAGAAATTGACTTTTGCATTTCTTCTGTGCCAATTGAAGGCGAAGAGATTATTTGGGAACCACTTATTACAGAAGAAATTTTCTTAGTCGTCCCTTCAGGGCACCGTTTATCAGAACGTGAAATTGTATATTTGCATGAAGTAAAAGACGAACCGTTCATTAGTATGAACACTGGTTACGGATTTCGGCACTTAACAGATGAATTTTGTAAAGAAGCTGGCTTCACTCCACATATTGCTTTTGAAGTAGATGAACCAACCGTGATTAGCGACCTGATTAAGCAAGGCCTCGGCATCGCCTTTGTCCCAAGTTTAACTTTATTAAAAAACTCTACTTTAGCATTAAATAAGTTACGTATTATTGAACCAAATTGTGAGCGAACGATTGGGTTAAGCTGGTCAAAAAAACGTTACTTATCGAAAACTGCTCAGAAATTCCGTGAATTCGTAATTGATTACTTCTCCAATATTAGGACTTAAAATGATATCAAACAATAAAAGATGCCATCCCCATAGGGTGGCACCTTTTATTGTTCACTCTTCTCTAATTCTATTTCAGCTAAAAGCGGCAAAACATTATCAAAAATATGCGTATTGTTATTTTCGCCTGTTACATATCCACCGTAATATCTACTAAATACGTTGTCATTTCGGAATGTGGCCATATGATCATATAATTCCTTTGCAAACTTTGTATCACCTGTTTGTAGTACGTACAAAATCGTGAGTCCATAAGCGGCTGGCGATTCATAATTCACAGTTTGTTTTCCCGTTTCTAAATTGTAACGACCGTATAGCTTTCCATCCTCCTGGAATTTCTTCTTTATAAATTCCAAATAAGCATCTGATGAAAGGCCACCTAAACTACGATGATATGCAACGTATGATTGGTCAATAAGATTCACTTCTTTGTCGTACGTAAATGTACCATCCTCTTTATACTCTTTCGGGAATGCCCATCCATGCCTTGGATAATCCGCTAAAAATTGAACGACTTCCTCATATTGCTGAGCAGAAACTTTGCCGTACTTCTTCATATAGGAGAATGCACGCGGATTTATGTATGATGTTGTTACAAAATTATTTTGTTTTCCTGCATCTGCATCATAATAATCAACATAATAATTATCTTTTTTATTATAACGAAGTACAGCATCACTTAATTGATCGGCAAGGTTTTTATAACGCTCTTCCTTATACATTTCATAAGCACGATATAATTGTTCTATAATACGAAGATCATCTATAAGTGCATTTGTAGCTGATTGCATCTCTCCCTTTTCAGAGATTTTCCATAAAACAATTTGGTTCTTATGTACAAAGTTATTTTGAATAACCTTAACTTGTTCATCGAATAACGCTTGATCGTCTTTATCGAGTGTATATTGCAGCCATAGTCCTGCTGATTCCGATAAAGCTTCACGGCCTTTCGCTTCACCAGTACCTGCTTTTGTATCCTCTAAACGATATGTAGCAAGCGTCCCATTTTCATTCACCATATGTCTTAAAATAAAATGTTCCGTACGGTTTCCTTGCAAAGCTGACCAAAATACAATTCCACCTAAAGCGATTAAAAGAATAACGCCAATCACTATATATATACGTTTCCGCAAACTTTTCACCTCCCTAGTAAGGCTATCCTTAATTTTACCAGAACATACGTAAATGTAAAAAAGACAATCTATTAGATTGTCTCCCGTTCCTCTATGACTCACAAGCCTCTTTAGAAGGTCTATATAGCGATTCCACGAGTCGATCATACTCCCGACGCGTAATCTCTTTATTATACAGCTTCAATAATAAATCTCTATGCTCTTTTGAAAATGCCATCTTTTTAATGACTTCAGGATACATAAAACATCCTCTCCATTTCACATAAACTTCTTCACTCCGAAAACAGAACTTATGTTCGCATAAAAGATTATAAAATATTCCTTACTAAAAAACAAACAAAATATTAACTTCTTTCTATTTAGAATATTCAAACATAATATTATCATATCCACTTTTTAAATACATATATATTTTTGGAAGTTTTTTTGAATAAATCTTCCAATTCAATCAGAAAATAATGGCAAAAAAGAAGAGGAGTTTACATATGGATACGGTAACATTAGCAAGAGCATTTTTCGGTTCTTCACTAGCATTCCACATTATCTTCGCAACACTTGGCGTGGGACTTTCATTAATGATTTTTATAAGTGAAATACTCTATCACTGGAAGAAAGATTCCGACTACGCCATTATGGCAAAAAGATGGACAAAGGCCTTTGCCATCCTTCTTGGTGTAGCAATTCCAACTGGAACAATCGTTGGTGTGCAAATCTCACTGCTTTGGCCTGGTTTTGCCAAAATTGTTGGGCAGGTTATTTCTGTGCCCTTTCAAATTGAGATTTTCGCCTTCTTTTTAGAGGCTTTGTTCATGTCCATTTATGTATATGCAGCTGACAAACTACCTCCATTCATGAGATTAATCTCGCTATTCTTCGTCATGATTGGTGCCACAGCATCCGCCGTGCTTATTACATCGGCAAATACATGGATGAATACACCCGCGGGCTTTTCAATGGGACCAGATGGATCAGTTTTTAACGTCGATCCGTGGAAAGCTTTCTTTAATCCGAGTTTTGGCACGAGCGCATTCCACGTTGTGATTACAGCCTACGCAACTGGAGCTGCCGTCATTGCCTCTATCGCCGGATTTAAATTATTAAAGAAGAATGTAAGTGAACGTGAAGTGGCATATCATAAAAAAGGACTGCTGTTAGGACTCGTCGTGACATTTATTACAGGCGCTACGATGTGGCTTTCGGGACACGAATCGGCAATTGCTTTACATAAGCATTCCCCTGAAAAACTGGCATCTGCTGAAGCTTTATTTGAAACGACATCACATGCACCGTTATCAATTGGCGGCGTTGTAGATCCTAACACACTTGAACTAAACTATGCACTAGAAATTCCGAACATGCTTAGCCTACTAGTAGGACTAGACCCTAACACTGTCGTAAAAGGACTAAAGGAATTTCCACAAGAAACATGGCCACCATTTTACACGCATACACTGTTCAATTTAATGGTTGGCACTGCTGCCTTTACCTTTGCAGTTGCAGCAATTGCCCTCTTATATTGGTACTTTGTTTACCGAAAAAAAGAAACAGAGCTACCGAAGTGGCTTCTTTGGGGAGCTGCCGCATGTGGACCAGTTATGATGCTCGGCATTGAATTTGGGTGGATTTTCAGCTGTAGCGGTCGTCAGCCATGGACCATTTACGGTATGCAACGTACAGTCGACGCTTCTACACGCGCTGATTTTGTCGGTCCTTTATTTATTCTATTCATCATTTTATATATTGGACTCGGTATTTTAACAGTTTTTGTACTACGGACATTCTTTAAGAAACATCCGCTTACAAATGATTTACATCACGAAGGAGGCGATTCTCGTGCATGAGGAAAGTATTGCAATCATCATCTTATGGGCTCTTATTTTCGTATACAGTATATTAGGGTCCATCGATTTTGGAGCAGGTTTTTGGGGCATGGTATACGCAAAACATCCAACGCTAGCTGCCAAGCTTGCCAACCGATACTTATCACCGACTTGGGAAGTAACAAATACATTTCTCGTCTTTGTCGTTGTCGCTTTTCTTGGCTTCTTTCCGAAAGCCGCTTTTACCCTAGCAACGGTAATGTTCGTACCCGTTATGTTAATTCTAGTACTCGTGGCAATTCGCAGTACATTTATGGTATTTGCTTATTCCCTGCCGAAGTACCAACACCTTCTTCGTATTATTTCAGGTATTACAGGACTCTTAATCCCAGCCCTATTAATTACCGTTTTACCTGTTACAGAAGGTGCCTATATTACAATGTCTGAAGGAAAAGAAGTACTCCTATATGGAAAACTTCTTTCTAGTCCTGTTATTTATTGTTATATGCTCTTCGGACTAACTTCGGAACTATTTCTTTCCTCTCTCTTTCTTGCTGATTTTGCGAGAGAACAAGGTTCAGAAGATGCATATAGAATTTATAGAAGAAACGCGATTATCCTTGGTCCTGCAACGCTTGTTACGGCGATTATTGCCCTCGTTGTAATGGATCCGGAAACACACTGGCTTATGCAAGGGCTAATAAAGCAATTCACATGGTTTACAGTTTCTATCGTTTTATTCATTATCGGATACTCTTCTCTTTGGTGGACAAACAAGAAGTATGACACACTAGGATACCCTCGCATTGCCGTTTTAGCAGTCGTCGCTCAATATGCATTTGCAAGTTATGCTTACGGCGTTGCGCATTTACCGTATATTATTTATCCTGATGTAACTGTATTTACAAGCTTTACAACGGTCGAAACATTCTATGCATTGCTTATTCTATATGCAATTGGGATTGCAATTTTATTACCAGGATTTATTTTCTTCTGGAATTTATTCTTGAAAGATCGAACTTTTTTGAAAGAAAAATAATATTGTAGGGCCTGTTCCAAAAGGTATTTTGGGGTGGGCTCCTTTTGTCATGTTTTGTCGATAAGTCGATATAATTTAAAAATCGCTGATATATTTTGAGTTGCGCTGATATATCTCCATAATCACCTATATAAATTTTATTTACTATCTTACTGCCCCATTAATTTCTAGACTCCTCTCACAATAGTTATGTCACTAAGAGAGATACTTGTCCCATAACTTGAAAAACACATATTCATTGCACTCCGTTATACGTCTAGTTCTTCTTATTTTTTGCTGAATATACTACCAATACAAACCTTAAGACAAGCTACATTACTTTAAGGAAAAGTAGAAAGGTAGGTAAAATATGAGCATTGAAATATGGATTACTATTATTGTATTCTTCTTAACAATGATTGTTATCTTTTGGCGACCTCGTGGTTTAAATGAGGCGTGGCCGGCAGCAATTGGCGCTGGCATTATCCTGATTACTGGACTTGTATCAAAACCAGACGTCATGGACATTATTAGTAAAATTGGCGGTGCCTCCATAACGATATTAGCGACCATCGTTATGGCGGTTATATTAGAAAGCTTCGGCTTCTTCCACTGGTCTGCGGCGAAACTTGCAAACTTAGCAAAAGGTTCCGGTCGCCGTTTATACTGGTATATTCAATTATTATGTTTTCTTATGACTCTTTTATTTAATAACGACGGTAGTATTTTAATTACAACGCCAATTTTAATTCTTCTCCTAAAAAATCTTCAATTAAAACCGCATCAACAAATCCCTTATTTATTAAGCGGTGCTTTAATCGCTACTGCATCTAGTGCACCAATTGGTGTAAGTAATATCGTAAACTTAATCGCATTAAATATCGTGAATATGACTCTTTATATGCATACTGCTATGATGTTTGTACCTGCAACATTAGGACTATTGTTTATGTCATGGCTTATGTATACGGTTTTGAAGAAAAAACTTCCGAAAAAATTGCCTGTTTCTTCATATGATATTGAAGAAATATTCTTCACGAAAAACTTTCATCCGTTAAAAGGAAAAAATTCAGTTGATACGAAACAAAAACGGACAAGGTTCATGCTAAAAGTATTAGGCTTCGTCTTCCTTATGCGCTGTCTTCTATTCGTTGCATCCTTCTTATCCATCCCAATCGAGATTGTTGCCGTACTCGGTTCACTCGTTCTTCTCATTTGGAGATGGTACTACTTACGAACGAACCCTGTCGACATTTTGAAAAAGACACCTTGGCACATTTTGATTTTTGCTTTCTCTATGTATGTCATTATTTACGGGCTCCACAACGCAGGATTAACAGCAGCGCTTGTCCAATGGCTTGAACCAGTTGTAAGTCAACATCTGCTTTATGCTAGCTTTGCAATGGGTGGACTCGTTTCTCTCCTCTCCAATGTCTTCAATAATCACCCTGCACTTATGATTGGTACCATTACGTTAACAGAAATGGGATTAGATCCAGTCACATTAAAAACTATCTATCTCGCAAATATCATCGGTAGTGACATCGGTTCACTATTATTACCAATCGGTACGCTAGCTTCTCTCATTTGGATGTATATCCTGAAACAAAACAAAATTAAAGTAAAATGGAAAGACTATTTAAGTGTATCCCTTATCGTTATTCCACTCACAACAGTCGTTACATTATTCCTCTTATTCTACTGGGTACATCTCTTCTTCGCCTTATAAAGTGAAACTTTAATCAGTGGGGGTTTTGTTCATCCCCCACTGATTATTAGCCCTAACCAATCGGGCTTTTACGGGCAGTTGCCCCCCCACCTAACTTCTTTGCTTCCGTTGAATTTTGAGGTGGGGGGTCTTACTGCCCGGCAAATAGCGGGATAAACAACAGAAGCCCGCTTTGCTACCGTCTTAGCAAAGCGGGCTTCTTCTATATTTAAATTAGGTACTACAGTGTGATCAATCAAGTAAAGAGGTGTAACGTGTTATTGGTATAAATGACTACCTGTTTCTTTAAATTCTTTCGCTTTTTCTTTCATTCCTTTTTCAATTGCTTCTGTCGTTTCTAAATCATTTTCTTTTGCATATTCCCGAATATCATGTGAAATTCTCATACTACAAAACTTCGGTCCACACATGGAACAGAAATGAGCCGTTTTCGCACCTTCTGCTGGCAACGTTTCATCGTGATACTCCATCGCGCGTTCAGGATCTAAAGATAAATTAAATTGATCGCGCCAACGGAATTCAAAACGAGCTTTTGAAAGTGCATCATCACGCTGATGAGCCGTTTTATGCCCTTTCGCCAGATCAGCTGCATGCGCAGCGATTTTGTACGTAATAACACCTTCGCGTACATCATCTTTATTCGGTAAACCTAAATGTTCTTTCGGCGTTACATAACAAAGCATCGCTGTTCCAAACCAGCCAATCATCGCAGCTCCAATTGCCGATGTAATATGGTCATAACCTGGTGCAATATCTGTCGTTAAAGGCCCAAGTGTATAGAATGGTGCGCCCTGGCAAATATCAAGCTCTTTCTCCATATTTTCTTTAATTAAATGCATCGGTACATGCCCAGGCCCTTCAATCATAACTTGCACATCATGTTTCCAAGCAATCTTCGTTAATTCACCAAGTGTTTCAAGCTCAGAGAACTGCGCTTCGTCATTTGCATCTGCAATCGAACCTGGACGTAATCCATCTCCAAGAGAGAACGAAACATCGTACTGCTTCATAATTTCACAAATCTCTTCAAAATGAGTGTATAGGAAATTTTCTTTATGATGGAATAAACACCACTGTGCCATAATCGAACCACCGCGTGAAACGATACCTGTCGTACGTTTCGCCGTAATTGGAATATAACGAAGTAATACACCAGCGTGAATCGTAAAGTAATCTACGCCTTGCTCCGCTTGCTCAATTAACGTATCACGATACACTTCCCACGTTAAATCTTCTGCAATTCCGTTTACTTTTTCCAATGCTTGATAGATTGGTACAGTTCCAACTGGTACAGGTGCGTTACGAATAATCCACTCGCGCGTCGTATGAATGTTTTTACCTGTAGATAAATCCATAATCGTATCTGCACCCCAGCGAGTAGCCCACGTCATCTTCTCTACTTCTTCTGCAATAGAAGAAGATACAGCAGAGTTTCCGATATTCGCATTAACCTTCACATGGAAATTACGTCCAATAATCATCGGTTCTGCTTCAGGATGGTTAATATTCGCTGGTAAAATAGCGCGCCCTTCCGCGATTTCCTTACGAACAAACTCTGGCTCTACTCCTTCACGAATCGCAACATATTCCATCTCAGACGTAATGATGCCATTACGTGCATAATGCATTTGCGTAACATTTGCACCTTGCTTCGCTCTAAGTGGTTTACGACCCATTTGCGGGAAAACAGGTGTATGTTTCGAAGCCACTTTCACACCGTCATCCTCTGGTTTCACTTCGCGCCCTTCGTATGCTTCTACATCTCCGCGCTCTAGAATCCAAGAGTGGCGTGGCGCCTGCAACCCCTTTTCCAGCTCCACTTTATACGCAGGATCTGTATAAGGTCCGCTCGTGTCATATACACGAATTGGCGGATTCGGAACGCCGTTTGTATCGCTTTGTTCAATCTCACGCATCGGCACTTTCATACCTTCTCGTGGTCCATCCACATACACTTTCTTGCTTCCTGGTAAACTCGATTTCAATTCAATTTGCTCAGCTGAAACAGACTGTTTCATAACCTTTGTTGCCCCCCTGTACGTGACAAGGACGAGATATGGCCAGCGTATGCCAAAATAAAAAGAGCCAGGTCCATAAAAAAATAAGGACCTGGCTCATAAAGACATCATTATGTAAAGCCGTTAACTTCCCTACGCTGGTACGAGCCAGATCAGGTCCAAAGGGTTAAGAAGTTCACGCGCTTCTCTCTCAGCCTACGCATACGTTAGGCACCCCTAGTTTATCACTGATTTAATTTTCAATACTTTCTCATCATACACGATAATCTGAAAAATGCAAAGTTTATTTCTTTTGCTCTTTATGGAATCATCCACGTTAAATAATATGCCTGTACATACGTCATAATACCAACAATAATTACGAAGAATAAACTATGCTTCACCGTAAAGCGGAATAAATCAGATTCTTTTCCAGCAAGTCCAACTGCTGCACAAGCAATTGCAATCGATTGCGGCGAAATCATTTTTCCTGTTACACCGCCCGTTGTATTTGCTGCAACGAGAAGTACTTCAGATACACCGACTTGTTGTGCTGTAATCGCTTGTAAATTTGAGAATAATGCATTTGCTGACGTATCAGACCCTGTTAAGAATACACCAATCCAGCCTAAGAATGGTGAGAAGAACGGGAATAGCCCGCCAGTTCCTGCTAACGCTAATGCTAGTGTAGAAGATAGTCCAGAATAGTTTGCGATAAATGCAAATCCTAGTACGAATCCGATCGATAGAATTGGCATTTTAAGTTCATTTAACGTTTCTTTAAATGTCGCTACTGCATCTTTTACACTCATTTTCAAAATCAGCATGGAAATGAGACAAGCAATTAAAATTGCTGTTCCAGTTGCTGATAATACATCGAACTTCAAAATTGCCTCGTAAGGCGTCGGTTTATTTACAATAGGCTCTGCTTTCATTACTAAATTGTGCAAGCCCGGAATTTCAAACTTAAATACAAGACTTTCTAACGCGCCTCCTGGAGCAAATAATGCTTTAAAGAAACTTTGACTCCAAATGACTACCATAACCGTTAACACGATAAATGGAGACCATGCTCTTACAACTTTTCCTATCGTTAATTTCGGCATCGATGCCGCTGTTGTTGCAGCTGCTTCTCTATTTGCTTGCCCTGATTGATAGATTTCTTTCGGTTGCCATACTTTTAAGAACAGCGCTAAACTAACTAAACTTACAAGTGCTGACGTAATATCCGGAAGTTCTGGCCCTAAGAATGTCGCTGTAATGAACTGCGTAATGGCAAACGAACTACCCGCTACAAGTAAAGCAGGCCATGTTTGTCTTACTCCTTTCAACCCGTCCATTAAAAATACGATAAAGAACGGAACAAATAATGATAAGAACGGTAATTGATGTCCAGCCATTTGTCCAATTTTATGTGGATCAATACCTGTTACTTGTCCAGCAACTGTAATCGGAATACCCATCGCTCCGAACGCTACTGGTGCTGTGTTTGCAATTAAACAAAGACCTGCTGCATATAAAGGATTTAGCCCAAGACCTGCAAGAAGCGCTGCCGTAATCGCTACTGGTGCACCGAATCCCGCTGCCCCTTCTAAAAATGCTCCGAATGAAAAACCGATTAAAATAACGAGTAAACGATGGTCATTCGTAATGGATAATACAGATGCACGAATGACATCGAATTGACCTGTCTTCACAGATATTTTATATAAAAATACCGACATAATGATAATCCAAGCAATTGGCCATAATCCGTATAAGAAACCATATCCGGTCGCTGCCATCGCCATCGTGAACGGCATCTTATAAGCGAATAACGCCACTAAAATTGTAAGTACAACTGTAATAAATCCTGCCACATACCCCTTCATGCGGAAAACTGCTAAAGCTAAGAAAAAAAAGATAATCGGAATAAGTGCGACCGCTGCCGAAATCCAAATGTTTCCGAACGGATCATAAACTTGTGTCCATGTGTTCACTGTTCTCTCCCCCTAAAAAATCCCCTTTTAAATAGAATAACCTCATCAATAGACTATCAGGTCATCATACCTTTCAGCCTAAAAATAAAAAAACGTTTAAGAAAACGTTTTCAACAACTTTCATTTATACTGTACCATAACAATTTCTATTTAAAAAGATTTTTTTGAAAATTTTATTATTTAACGAAAAAATCTTACAAAATCGTCATGTTCTTGTAATGTTCATCGATAGAAAGCTTGCCAAAACTATTGCATAATAATAGTATAACAACGGACATTATTTATGAGGTGATATATATGAACGGAAACAAAATATTAGCAGCTTTATCATACTTTAGTGTATTATTTGCCCCTATCTTATTCCCTATTATTGTGTGGATTGTGGGCGATGCGGAAACGAAACCACATGCAAAACGTGCTCTATGGACACACATTATCCCAACGATTGCTTCATTTATTGGGGCCATTGTTTTAGGAATTATGGGTATCGGATCTGAACAGCCGGATGTAACATTCGGAATTGGATCAATCATCGTTTTATGCATCTGTGGAATCATTAGCTTATACTACTTTATTTGGAACATTGTAAAAGGGATTAAAGTATTAAAAGCTTAATTTTAAACAAACGTTTGATTAAAAAAAGACACTTGCAATTGCAAGTGTCTTTTATCTTCTGCGTTTCTTCTTTTTTCTCATCATTTTCTTACGACGCGTATTCACTTTATCCGCTATAATGTGAAGCGTGCTTGCCACAACAATTCCCATTACGAACGTTACAATTTCAACCTCATGTTCCTTCGCCATTTCTATTAAATTCCCGTCAAGCGCGATTACATTTAATAGGAATAAAAACGGAGAAAACACAATTAACATGTATGCAATACGAATCACATCACCAAGTATAATTGTGTGTGTAAAGAAGGAGCGATGCGGCATCACCTTCTTATACGGATACCAAAATATACGCAGGAATCCCCATTTATTATACGCATTACTATACGTATCTAAATCCGGTGTTAAAAATGTAGTACCTACTAAAAAGCCAATTGCAAAAGTTAATAAAAAATCAAAATTTGTTAGTCCATACGAAAAGAGCATAAACAAAACAACCGGAAGGGATATTAAGTTTATTTTCGTATGCGTTCTTCCTGATGGCATAATGCACTTCCTCGCTTACGTTCGCCCTGTCACCATGTGACAGTTCTTACCTATTGATCTAATTTCTGATCGATAAAGGATGTGTCTATATCCGAACCAAACCATTCTGCCAACTTCACTCGCGCCTTATCTTTTACAGCATCATCGACGTATAGCGACGCTTGTAATAATGCAGCCATTAACGCCCCTAAATCATCCGTATAACCAATTCCAGCAACGAAATCTGGAATCGCATCAATCGGTGCAATAAAATAAGCAAGTGCTCCAATTACAATAATTTTCACTCGTTTTGGAACATCTGGTTTCTGCAAAACGTAAAACAACAGTAAACTTGCATAAATAACTGACTGCCCTGCCTGCTTTGCGACATGTTTTACTTTCTTCCAAAATGCTTCAACTGAAAATTTTTGCTCCATGTAAAGGCCTCCCTATTTTTTAAAAGAAATAAGCTACAATATGTTTTCAGTAAAAGTTCATCAAAATTACACATAATCTATCAATGAACTTTCATTGTAACAAACAAACTCAAAAAGAACAAGTGTTCGTTAATTTTTACATATTTCCCTTCATATAATAGGTTTCTAGATAACCACTTACCCATTGTCATTTCTTATTTCTCAACAAGAGATTTTTCACTTTCACTTAACATTCTGCTCTACCTTTGTTATATTTTCTAGTTGACGGACATATAAACGAATGTTAAAGTTTTCTCTGGTAGTGACAAATCTCATACAAAAAATGTAAAATGTTATAGTGTTTCTCAGAAATGAATTTTGTTGTATAATACAGAAATGACGTTATGCTTATGAGTAACACAAGAAACTAAAAGGGTATGCATAGTTATAGTCGTATATGGGTGAATATAGAACCTCTAATTATGGCCAAGAAAACTATGTATTTTTTATTTTAGCATTTTTCGCTCCAAAATCGACCAAGCCTGATAGAGAAAGGGTGGAAATGAATGAAAGAAACCTTGAAATCACAATTTCAAAATGTGCGTTTCACTGCATTCGTAGCTTTAGCCTTATGGTTGAAGACATATCTTATTACACGCACAAGCTTTGATTTAAAACTTGAATCTTTCATGCAAGAATTCATTTTATTCCTGAGCCCATTAGCAGCATCATTACTGCTTGTTGGTCTTGCATTATTTGCAAAAGGGAAAAAACGTAACTATATAGCACTTGGAATTAATTTTGTCTTAACAATCGTTCTTGTTGGTAACGTAATGTTCTACGGATTCTACAATGACTTCGTTACTTTACCAGTACTAGGACAAACATCTAACTTCGGAAGTTTAGGTTCTAGTGTAAAAGAATTGTTTAACTACAAAATTATCCTCGCATTTGCTGATATTATCGTATTCTTCATTTTATTGAAGAAGATGAAGAATTTTGCACCGACAGAACGTGTAGCACGCCCAATGCGTTCCCTATACTTCGTGTCAACAATTGCTATTTTCTTCGCAAACTTAGGATTGGCAGAAGCTGAGCGTCCAGAACTATTAACACGTTCATTCGACCGCGTTATGCTTGTTAAAAACTTAGGTTTATATGTACACCAAGTATATGATCTTGGCTTACAAGCAAAATCAAGTTCACAAAAAGCATTTGCTGACGGTAGTAAGTTACAGGAAACAGAGAACTACGTAAAAACAACGCAAAGCAAACCAGATCCAAATATGTTTGGTACTGCAAAAGGGAAGAACGTAATCGTTGTCTCTCTTGAGTCATTACAAACATTCTTAATTGGTGCAACAGTTAACGGACAAGAAGTTACACCATTCTTAAACCAATTTACGAAAGAAAGTTATTACTTTGATAACTTCTTCCATCAAACTGGGCAAGGAAAAACATCTGATGCTGAATTCTTAGTAGATACTTCCATGTATCCACTAGACCGTGGTGCTGTATTCTTCACACACGGTAACAACGAATACACAGCAACTCCAGAAATTTTACGTCAGCAAGGATACTACACTGCAGTATTCCACGCAAACAACGCAACATTCTGGAACCGTAACATTATGTATCCGGCACTTGGTTATGATCGTTACTACAACGAGCTTGACTATAAGATTACGCCAGAAACGAAATTAAACTGGGGATTAAAAGATATCGAGTACTTTGATCAATCTATCGATATGTTAAAACAAGTGAAGCAACCGTTCTATACTCGCTTCCTTACTTTAACAAACCATTACCCATTCACTTATGATGACAATACAAAATTAATTGATGAATACAATTCTGGCGATGGCGTATTTGACCGTTACATGGTAACAGCTCGCTACTTAGACGAAGCAATGAAACACTTTATTGAACGTCTAAAAGCAGAAGGTATTTACGACAACTCAGTTATCGTATTCTACGGTGACCACTACGGTATTTCTGAAAACCATAACCGTGCAATGGCACAGTTCTTAGGAAAAGAAGAAATTACTGCGTTTGACCATATGAACTTACAAAAAACACCGATGTTTATTCACGTTCCAGGTCAAAAAGAAGGTAAAACAATTTCAAAACCAACTGGTGAAATTGACATTAAACCAACTATTCTAAACTTACTTGGTGTAGATTCTACGAATGACGTTCGATTCGGTCATGACGTATTCTCACCTGATAATAAAGGATTCGTTGTTCTTCGTGATGGTAGCTTCGTTACAGATAAGTACATGTACACGAACAGTACATTCTACGACCGTGCTACTGGCGAAGTTGTACAACTACCAAAAGAAGAATCTCAACCACTTATTGATCGCGCCCAAAATGAATTGAGCATGTCTGACAAAATCATTGAGGGTGACTTACTTCGCTTCTCTGAAAGCAACAAGATCAAAACTGGTGAAGTAAAGACAGCTATTAAAGAAGAAAAGAAGAGCGCTGAGTAATCTCAGCCTCTTTTTTTATATTCCTCCATACAATTACTTATATTCATTAACTTTAACATTACATAACCTTTACCAAATATTCATATAAAATTAATGAAGTATCTCTATAATAAAATATGTAAACGAGGTTCTATATATTTCTTATCTCTCATCTGTAATAAGATCCCTTAAAGAAATATGTGAATCGTTTATTTCTACTTTCTTATAATTGTCTTTCAATATGTTTTGTTTCCATACACAAAACATTCAATAAGACGATGTCCCTATGAAAGATAGCTACCCTCCTTGTGCAGCATTCCATAAGAATGTTGCTTTTTTTTATTTAAAAGCAGGATTCTTATTTCTTATTTTCGAATTTGTATATACGAAATGCTGTAAATCACTACCACTTCTCTACCATTTACAAATACATATACGTCATATGTAAAGAATTACTCACATAAAAATTACTGTAGTGATTTTTATTCCAAATGAATGAAAACTTCACTTTACTTATGCACTTACGAAAGGATGGGACGAAAATTGGCATATGAAAGATTTGTACTTTGGAATGATGCAGTTATTGATACAACGAAACAAAAAACGTACATAGACCTTGAGGAAAGAGGCTTGCAGTTTGGGGATGGTGTCTACGAGGTTATTCGTCTATATAAAGGGAACTTTCACTTATTAGATCCGCATATCACAAGATTATATCGCTCCATGGAAGAAATAGAATTAACACTCCCTTTCTCAAAAGCGGAACTGATTACCCTACTTTATAAACTAATCGAAAATAATAATTTCCACGAAGATGGAACGATTTATTTGCAAGTATCTCGTGGTGTACAAGCTCGTACCCATACGTTCTCATATGACGTCCCTCCAACAATCTATGCCTATATTACAAAGAAAGAAAGACCAGCGTTATGGATTGAATATGGTGTACGTGCCATATCAGAACCGGATACGCGCTGGCTACGCTGTGATATTAAATCATTAAACTTATTACCGAATATATTAGCTACTACGAAAGCGGAACGAAAAGGTTGTAAAGAGGCCCTTTTCGTACGAAATGGTACTGTAACTGAGGGCAGCCACTCTAACTTCTTTCTCATTAAAAACGGAACTCTTTACACACATCCAGCTAATCACCTTATTTTAAATGGCATTATTCGTCAATATGTTCTTTCTTTAGCGAAAACCCTTCGTATTCCAGTACAAGAAGAGCTTTTCAGCGTTCGTGATGTTTATCAAGCGGATGAATGCTTTTTTACAGGAACGACAATTGAAATTTTGCCGATGACTCATCTTGATGGAACCGCAATCCGAGATGGTCAAGTTGGCCCTATCACGAAAATGCTGCAACGATCATTTTCTCAGAGTTTGTTACAATCCAATATGTCATCTTCTTAAACACGAATAATTTCTATCCTTTCTACATTCAATATATGTATTTAAATGGAAATCAAGGTATAGATTTATGCCTTGATTTTTTCTTGTAATCTTTTTGTCATATTCAGATTCCCGCATAAGTCTTGACAGTAATCGACATGCTCTTTAGAATTTTTAACAGTTGGTAAATATTTCTTCACTACATTACAGACAGAAAGGAATCGACAAATTATGAAAAAATACCTTGCCGGTCTTGCGGCAGTGTCTGTAGCAGGAGGAGCAGCACCTACACTTGATAGTGTTCAAGCTGCCCCTGAACAAAATACACAAAAAGCTGCTACAACTGTCCAAGCTTCTGCATCAAACAGCTCATCTTATACGGTAAACGCTAGCGTATTACATGTTCGTGCAGGATCAAGTACTTCTCACGACATCATCTCGCGCGTTTATAACGGTCAATCACTAAACGTGATTGGCGAAGAAAATGGTTGGTACAAAATTAACATGAATGGACAAACAGGCTTTGTTAGTGGCGAATTTGTATCAAAAAATGGTGCGAGCAATTCAAATGTAAGTACAACAGGTGGAAAAAATAAAGTTACTGCTGATGTATTACGTGTACGTACCGCTCCTAACACTTCTAGTTCTGTTTCAGGACGTGTATATGAAGGACAAACATTAAACGTAATTGGTCAAGAAAATGGTTGGATAAAAATCAATCATAATGGACAAGTTGGCTATGTAAGTGGCGAATTCGTATCTGGTGTTTCTTCTAATGCAGGTTCTTCAAACAACAATACGAATAATAACAACCAAGAATCTGTAAAACCAACAAGCGGAAACTATACAGTAAATGTATCTTCCCTTCGTGTTCGTACAGGTCCTAGCACTTCTCACACAACTGTAGGTTCTGTTACAAAAGGACAAGTCGTACAAGTTGTTGGTGAAGTTCAAGATTGGTTCAAAATCAATTATGCAGGCCAAACAGCTTACGTAAGTAAAGACTACGTAACAAAAGGCGGTTCTAGTGATAACGTTACACAAGGAAACAACCAAGATAACAAACAAGAACAAAATAATAATGTAACTGTTCAAACTGGCGGTACTTACGTTGTTAACGCAACATCTCTACGCGTACGTACAGGCCCTGCTACTTACCATAGCGTAATTGGTGGCGTATTAAATGGTACGACATTAAACGTAATTGGCTCTGAAGGTAGCTGGTTTAAAGTTAACTATCAAGGAAAAACAGGCTACGTTAGTAGCGAATTCATGAAATTCGTTAAAGGTGGCACTACTACTCCTGAGCAACCAAAACAACCTGAACAACCTAATCAAGGTGCAATTGGTGACTACTACATTAATGCTTCTGCCTTAAATGTACGTAGTGGTGAAGGTACAAATTATAGAATCATAGGCGCACTTCCACAAGGACAGAAGGTTCAAGTAATCTCTGAAAACTCTGGATGGAGCAAAATTAACTACAACGGCCAAACTGGTTATATCGGCACACGTTACCTTTCTAAAACACCAGTTGGTGGCGCAGTAGATAATAAACCTAACAACAACCAAAATAACAATCAAAACAACAACAATAATAATAACAATACAAGCAATAATAGCGGTGACAGTTCTTCCGTACTTGCATATGCAAAATCAATGCAAGGTGTACCTTACGTTTGGGGCGGAACTTCTGCTACTGGTGTTGACTGCAGTGGTTACATCTACCACGTATTTAAGAAATTTGGTCATAACATTAGCCGTCAAAGTGTTGCAGGATATTGGGGTAGCCTACCACAAACTTCAAATCCACAACCAGGTGACTTAATTTATTTCCAAAACACTTATAAATCAGGTCCTTCTCATATGGGTATTTACCTTGGGGGTGGATCATTTATCCAAGCTGGAGATAAAGGTGTAGCAATCGCTTCATTAAGCAACTCTTATTGGAGTAAGCACTTCTTAGGTTATACGAAAGCACCTTAAGTTATATTTTTAGAGCCTTCTAGATTACTAGAAGGCTCTTTTTAATGTGTATAACCTATTTCCTTAAAAAAATAATGTATCTATTTTCCTATTTCATACACTATATTCTACAATAATGATCCATAACGTTATCATAATGTATATTTTTACATAAAAAACATAACCTATTTCATGTCTAATCATTTCATATGTGTTTTTTTGAAGAATTTTCTTTTTATTTAAACTTTTCGTTAGACGTTTGACCTCTGATGTCCATTATGATAAGTTACTTAAGATGTTATATTTGCAGAAGTATAGACAACTGTTTTATACATTTTTTTACTATGAGGAAGGAGCATACACTGCATGAATCTTTTATGGGGAATTGGCGGCGTGATTGGAGTATTAGCAATCGCTTTCTTACTATCTTCCAACCGCAAAGCTATTAATTGGCGCACAATTTTAATCGCGCTAGCATTACAAATGTCATTTTCATTTATCGTATTACGCTGGGATGCCGGAAAAGCAGGTTTAAAACACGCTGCAGATGGCGTTCAAGGATTAATTAATTTTTCTTACGAGGGAATTAAGTTCGTTGCTGGGGATTTAGTCAACGCAAAAGGACCTTGGGGATTTGTATTCGTTATTCAAGCACTACTTCCAATCGTATTTATTAGTTCATTAGTAGCAATCTTATATCATTTCGGTATTATGCAGAAATTTGTTAGTATCATTGGTGGCGCATTAAGTAAACTTCTTGGAACTTCTAAAGCAGAAAGTTTAAACTCAGTAACAACTGTATTTTTAGGACAAACTGAAGCTCCAATCTTAATCAAACCTTACTTAGCACGTTTAACAAATAGTGAATTCTTCGCTATTATGGTAAGCGGTATGACAGCTGTTGCTGGATCAGTTCTTGTCGGCTATGCAGCAATGGGTATTCCGTTAGAACACTTATTAGCAGCAGCAATTATGGCAGCTCCATCAAGTCTATTAATTGCGAAACTAATTATGCCAGAAACAGAAAAAGTAGATAATAACGTTGAACTTTCTACAGAGCGTGAAGATGCAAACGTTATTGATGCAGCAGCACGTGGTGCATCAGAAGGTATGCAACTTGTTATTAACGTAGCAGCAATGTTAATGGCTTTCATCGCATTAATCGCTTTATTAAATGGCCTATTAGGATGGATTGGCTCTTGGTTCGATATTAAACTTAGCCTTGATTTAATCTTCGGTTACTTACTATCACCATTTGCAATTTTAATCGGGGTTTCTCCTGGTGAAGCCGTACAAGCAGCAAGCTTTATCGGTCAAAAACTTGCAATCAACGAATTCGTTGCATACGCAAACTTAGGACCACATATGGCAGAGTTCTCTGCAAAAACAAATCTAATTTTAACATTCGCAATCTGTGGATTCGCAAACTTCTCTTCTATCGCAATTCAATTAGGTGTAACAGGAACATTAGCTCCTACTCGTCGTAAACAAATTGCACAATTAGGGATTAAAGCAGTTATCGCTGGTACACTAGCTAACTTCTTAAACGCAGCAGTTGCAGGTATGATGTTCCTATAAAATAAAGCAAGTCCCCTCTTTCTAAAGAGGGGACTTTTTATTTTCTTAGTATATATTAAATACTTTATGCCGAAATATAAAAACATTATGATACAATAATTATCAAGTCTGTTTATTTTTTTCTTACAAAAGAGGGATACTACTTATTGTTGCTCTCTCAAAAAGAATATAGTCATCCGGTCTATTTCTTAATAATTGCGCATACTACAAGTATCCTTGTATGAATTATCTTTAAGGAGGAAAGTTTTGTGAAAGATAACTTCTATAAAGTCCTCTCTATGTGGATTTTACAAATTTTATTTTATTTTACAACTGTACATGTAACGCAATATGAGCATGCTCTCATTTTTACAATTATATATGTAATTGTTAATGTACTATTTCTATTTTTGCCTGATAAAACTGCATTTATTTTCTTCATATTAGGAACCATTATTTCGGTATTCTACCTATTCTACCAAGCATGGCTTTACTTATGGAGTACATCAGAACAATGGGAATACATTATTACTCACTTCCTAATGGCAGCAAATTTCTTCATTGTATATATCTCCACTCATCTATTAAAGAAGGTTATTCATGAAAATAAAGAATTAACCGAACGTGTGAGAACGTTAGAACAATACATCGGAGAATCGAAATTATTAACAAGACAAGAATTTGAGAGACGACAAGCATTATTAATCAATGCAATGAATCGTCGTAATGAAACAGGCGTTATGATTTATTTTGATTTCACTTCCTTTAGTAAATATACAAAGGAAAGTGTTATGGACCGTGTAGCTTCCTTATTAGTTGAAACGGTAAGAGCTGACTTTGACCTTGTTGCTGAGTATGATAACAACACATTAGTCATTTTATTACAAAATACAAATGAAGCGGGTGCCGATATTGTAATGAACCGTCTACAGCCTAAAATGGAAAAATGGCTTGCAGATGAGGCTATTCAAGACATCAAGATTAAACGAGAACAAATCGCTACAAAAGGACCGAAGTTATTATGATGACACTCGTTATACTTCTTTTATTCCTTCTATTTTGCGTACTCGTTTTTTGGATCAGCATCACATTTTCAATTAAGTATGTACTTATTTTTACAGCCTTTCTATTCTCTGGCTTACTCGTTTACTATTCTTTCTTAACACTCGCAGGTTTAGTTCACCGAAGTAGGAAACAAAAAGACCGTACGCTAGAACATTACCCAAGCGTCGATATTTTAATACCAGCTCACAATGAAGGCGTCGTGATTAAGGATACTTTAGAGGCGATGGCAAAGATTGAATATCCAGGCAAACTAACTGTTTATTTATTAAACGATAACTCGCAAGATGAGACACCTGAAATTGGTGACGATTTTGACAAAGCTTATGCTCATATTCGTCACATTCGTGTTCCACCTGGTGAACCAAAAGGAAAATCACGTGTATTAAACTATGGCCTTAGTATTTCAGATGGTGAATACTTCTGTGTTTATGATGCAGATAACCAGCCTGAACCACATGCACTGCGAATGCTTGTAGAACACGCTGAAACAACCGAGGATGCTGTTGGAGCTGTTGGGCATGTTCGTACTGTAAATGAAAAAAGAAACTGGCTAACACGAATGATTTCGTTAGAATTTCAAATCTTCCAGCTCCTTATGCAATCCGGACGCTGGTTACTATTCCAAACAGGTTCACTAACAGGAACAAACATGCTTCTTCGTCGCGCTGCATTAGAAGAGCTTGGCGGCTATGACCCTTATGCAATTGCTGAAGATGCTGAATTAACATTACGAATTACACAAAAAGGTTATCTCCTGCCAATCGTTCCAGAGTCAATTACATGGGAACAAGAACCTGAGCATTTAAAAATCCTTATTAAGCAGCGTACACGTTGGCTTCAAGGGAACTTGTACATTTTAGAAAAAATGTTTTCTTCATTAAGTTTCTTTAAAGGAAAACTGCTCGTCCATTCTTTACAACAAGTTTTAGTGTATGTTGTATTTTGGTTATTCTTAATCATTTCGAACGTTTGGTTTGTAATTGGGTTACTCGGGATATTCCAAATTCAATATAGCATTCCACTACTATTTATGTGGTATGTCGCATATGTTACATATGTTTCTCAATTATTTAGTGCCCAAAGTGTGGAACGAACCTTTACACCAACTAATATTTTTATTAGTGTTATCATGTACTTTACGTACGCACAGCTCTTTACGTACTTATTCATTCGTAGCTTAATTTTATACTTACGTGCAAAAAGCAAGAAACAAGTCATTGGCTGGGATAAAACTGTTCGATTCAAAAAAGATAAATAATAAAAATAAGCACAGAGCGCCGTATGCTCTGTGCTTATTTATTGCCGTATAAATTATATATCAGACAATACCCCTTAGCTGAAAGTAATTTCACGTCCATCCCCCAACGAACGATCGACCTTCATTTATATACGAAAAAGTGATTGCTATTTTTGTAGAACCAATTGCTTCTCTTGCTGCTCTTTGCGCGTTTCAGTCTTAGGTTCCGTGCTTTCTTGGACACTACGATGTGCCACACGTTTCAAACAAATATGCTTCCACTTTCTTTCGTAACGTTTCATTATTCTAGATGTCCCCCTTGAATGCGCTTTAAAACTATTTGAAATCGCTTACAGGAAATAATATAGCACATATATATAAACGTGACAACACATTTCCGACAATTTTTTGTCAAAAATACGAATAGAATTTGCAAAACATCGAACATTGTCGAAATATATCGATTTTCATTCATATAAAAGGCATACTACTAATATAGTAAAGTATTTTATTTCCCTTACTTGCAGTTCAAGTTCCTTCTATATAAAAAAAGAGCTGATACATAATCAACTCTTTTTCCTTCTATTATTTATGACGCTTCATACGCCCTTCTTTTTGTAACTCTTTAAATAATGCTGCCATCATAAAGAAAATAACGAAGACGAATGGGAATGCTGCAATGATAGCTGCCGTTTGTAAGGCTTCTAATCCACCTACATATAATAAGATAGAAGCTAGAGCAGCTAAAACGATACCCCAGATCATTTTAATGCGATTTGGTGGATTTAAACTACCATGTGTCGTTAACATCCCTAAAACGAATGTCGCTGAATCTGCAGATGTAATAAAGAATGTAGAAATAAGAAGAATAGCTAGAACAGATAACGCTGATCCAAAGCTTCCCATCTGATCAAACATGGCGAATAATCCTACTTCTGTTCCCATCTCTTTAATTTTTTCAAAGATATGTGCATCACCGAACAGTTCCATATGAATACCAGTCCCGCCGAAGACTGAGAACCAAAGAGCACCAATTATTGTCGGTACGAGTAACACACCGATAACAAATTCACGAATGGTACGCCCTCGTGAAACACGAGCAATAAATGTACCTACGAATGGTGACCATGCAATCCACCATGCCCAATAGAAAATTGTCCATGATTGAATCCATTGATTTCCGCCTTCATCTAATGGACTTAATCGGAAACTCATACTTGGCAATTCCTGAATATAAGAACCGATTGTCGAAGTGAAGTAATTCATAATAAAGTTTGTTGGACCTGCAAACAATACAATAATCATAAGTGCAAACGCAAAAATAATGTTTGTATTACTTAAATATTTAATTCCTTTATCAAGACCTGTTTGAGCAGATAACATAAATAACACTGTTACGATTGCAATAATGACTAACTGCGTCGTTAATGAGTTCGGGATAGATGTTAAATAACTAACACCACCGGCAATTTGTTTTGCGCCAAGACCTAATGATGTTGCCACACCAAACACAGTCGCGAAAACAGCTAACACATCAAATAAATGAGCAATACGTCCATGGTCCCCGCCTTTAAATAACGGCCCTACTGTCGCACTAATTGTACTTGCTTTTCCTTTTCTAAAAGTAAAGTAAGCAATACAAAGCGCTACAAATGCATATAGTCCCCACGGATGTAATCCCCAATGGAAAAATGAAAAACGCAGAGCAAGACGCGCACTTTCCTCAGTTGCACCTTCTCCAAACGGAGGCGCGTATAAATGGTTTAATGGTTCGGCAACGCCCCAGAAGACTAAGCCGATACCCATACCAGCACTAAATAACATAGCAAACCATGTCATATAACTATAATCAGGCTCGTCATCATCTTTACCTAAACGAATAGAACCGTATTTCGAAACAATTAAAAAGATAGACACACCTAAAATAATAGAAACAGAAATAATATAAAACCATCCAAACTTACTAACTAATGCAGTTTGAATTGCGGTTGTTACATTTCCTAAGCTACCTTTTCCGATAATAGATTCGGGAATAATCCCCCAAATTGTAAATGCAATACATAATGTTAATGAAACGATGAATGTTTTTGTCAGTTTCCTCATCAAATCCCCCTTCGTAGGTTTTACTTTTATAAATAACATTAATTCCGATATGTAAAATCGGATAGAAAACTATAATTTTGCGGTGATTTTTTTACTTTCACCTTCACCAACTAGAATTCTGATGGACAGCCTTACCTTCCGTATAATCTTTTCACTCTGCAAGAGCTATAAGATCGAAATACTGCTGTCAAATTGTGCGAGAAAAATGCGGATGGGAATGTATTTTCCCAAAAAAGGATGTGTTACAGATGTAAAAAAGGGCATTTTTCTTCCTTGCAACCCTTTCTCTTTGTAACAATTATGCGGTTTTTTTGCTAGTATATAGCACGTGTTTATAGTTTCACAAACGAAATGTTTATGTTTATATAACTATATTACCCATAAAACGGTAAAATACTCAAGGAATGTAATCGTTTAGTAAACATCATGTAACACTCCTGTAATATTTTTATTTACGCCGAAAACAATACGTTGTATTAAATATTTTGAATATAAGTAGAAACCTACTAATTATATAGAATGAAAAACGCTTTCCTATATTTTTTGTTATATTACAGCATGTTAACGACTTATTACGAATGGTTTGTAATTGTGTGTTTTCCCGAAATCCGAAAAAATCTGTTGCTATAATGAGGACACGAAAACAAACGCAATGGAGGCTATCATGAAAAAATTAATTGGAATAGCAACAGCAGCAGTTTTTGGTCTTGGGATTTTCACATCATCTGCTAATGCAGAAACTGTTGTAACAACAGACGTACTAAATGTACGCGAAAACCCTACTACTGAATCAAAAGTTGTCGGTAAATTACTAAACGGTAATAAAATAGATGTTCAAAATACAGAGAACGGATGGTCAAAAATCACTTTAGATGGTAAAGACGCATTCGTAAGTGCAGAGTTCACTAAAAGCATCTACTACGTAACAGCTAACGTATTAAACGTACGTGCTGAAGCGAACACAAACTCAGAAATTCTTGGAACGTTAAAGAAAGACGATATGATTGAAACAACGAACCAAGTACAAAATGAGTGGTTACAATTCGAATATAACGGGAAAACAGCTTATGTTCACGTTCCTTTCTTAACAGGTACAGCACCTGTTATCGAGAAACAAGAACAACCAGCTCCTGCTAAAACGCAAGCACCAGCTAAAGCACCTGCAGCACAAGCTGCTAAGCCTGCTGTAAAAGCTGCTGAAACTAGCACACCTTCTGGTGGTCGTGAGTTAACAGTTGTAGCTACAGCTTATACAGCTCATCCGAGCGAAAACGGTGGCACATATGGCGGCCGTGTATTAACTGCAATGGGTCATGACTTAACGGCGAACCCAAACATGAAAATGATCGCTGTTGACCCGAAAGTAATCCCATTAGGATCTAAAGTATGGGTAGAAGGTTACGGAGAAGCTATCGCTGGAGATACTGGCGGTGCAATTAAAGGTAACCGTATCGACATCCTACTTGGATCAGATAGCGCTGCTCAAAAATGGGGACGCAAAACTGTTAAAGTGAAAATTTTAAAATAACCAATGACTGCTAAGGCCAGTTCTCTTTGTTGAGAGCTGGCTTTTATTTTTTTATAATAGTTATAAGGAGGCTATACTCATGAATGTACAAGCAAAAGTAGACTGGATCGGTACACCAAAACCGTATATATATAAAGATGAAGTAACATATGACGCTACTTCTATTGATTTTTCACTCGCTGGCGACGACAATCGCTATAAATTAATTGTGCTCAAATCTGAAGAAAATACACATTACAAATTTGTCCAATATGGAATCAAACCCGGCTCACAAAAACCGTTCCCTATCGATATTCCATTTGAACAAAATATGTTACCAATGATTGAACAAATATTACGTGATCCATATGTACAAGCGATATTAAAAGAGACGCGCTCATAATTGTAAAAAAAATATCCACGGTTTGACACGAAATATTGAGTTAGCTACAAAATAAAAGAGGCTGTTCAAATATTGAACAACCTCTCTCATATTAACGAGTTGGACCAGATACTTCCTCTGACTTAAGCGTATTATTCGCTCCAAGAGAATGGTACAATATCTTTCCATTTCCATTCACAGTAACGATATGATCATTATTAAAGCTTTTGAACTTCACAGAGCCATCACCGTAACGAATATGATACTCTTCATATGTCGTTACTTTATATTTCGTAGCACTTTGACGCTCTACATTACGAATTTCCATTGTTAATAAATCTTCTGTAATTCCTTTTTTGTGTAAATACTGTATATAATCACGGTCTTCCTTGTACGATTTCCCGCTCTTATCATAATTATTTTCAATTAGGCTAAAATCATTTAATGAAATCGCACGCACATTATCATAAAGATGATTTCGTACAAAGTCGCCGACAGCCGAACTTGATGTTTCTTTCGGGAATTTTAAGTAATACGTGCTCTGGTCTCCGATTTTAACACTTTCAGATTTCATCACACCAAAATCAGTAGTTTTCTCTAAATGTACTTCTACTGTTTCATCTGTGGATACAGGACCAAGCTTATAACTTCCATAGCTTAATTTTCCACGTTTTTTTCCATTCACAAATACAGTTGCATCATTTTCATCAGAAGAAATGGTTACATACTTTCCTTCTAATGATAATGTCACATCCACTTTCGCCTCTTTTTCATCTGCCAAGTCCACTTCTTTTTCTGTTTCTAACTCAGTTAGTTCCGTCTTCGCTTTTGCCTTTACAACGTAAGAACCAGGGAAATATGGACCAACTTCTTTTGAAGTTTTATCACTCGATAACTCTGTCTCTTTCTTATCATTCACATATATTTCAGCGCTTTTCGCAGTTGTGCTTACATTCATATAATAAGATTTCATATTAAATTTATATTTCGGATATAAGAACCATTCTTTCCCGTCTTCTATAATTTGACCATCTTTAAATGATGCTTTATCACTTGCTAGTTTTTGATCTACTGTCTCTCTTTGTAAATAAGATAGCAGTTCTTTATTATAAGAAGGATTTTCTTTTAAATAACGGATATATCCTTTAATATCGTCAACTTTCACTTTCAAACTCGGATCATCTACTTTTACAAACTCATCAATTGCATTCGCATCTTTCTTTTGGAATGCTTCAATCATAGCATTGACCTGCTTTTCTTTTGAAAACTTACTTGCCCCAAATTTATACGCACCAAACAATATAGCAAAGATAACAACAAAGCCTATAAGTAACATTATATTTTTCTTACTTTTCACTGGCTTTATTTCTCGTTGTACTTCTGAACGAGAAGAAGCTGCCTGATCAGCAATTACATCTACCTTACTTCCACACTCGGAACAAAAGTTCAAATGATCCGCAACTTGTTTATTACATTTCCCACAAAACTTCAAATGGCTCTCCCCCTTATTTTTTTCCTAACTTCATACCTGCGAATGTTAATGCGTACGAAAGAAGAAAACTCCCTACCATTAAATACAGCGTGCTACTTTGAATAGAGAACAATGGTCCGGAAATCCCAGCAAATTCTTTCATAACTTCTTTACTCCCTGAGGCCTCAATATGAATTTTGGCCAACCCATTTACACAAAGCATCATCACAGTATACACCGCACTAAACACAGCAATAGTTACGTACATATTTTTCATTGGATATTGAGCCAATTTCATCCCCGCTCTAAATAGTAAAATGCATGGTAGTACAATTAATAACCCCCACCAGTGCATGTAGGAATTGAAATCATCAATTTCTTTTACTCGTTTAAGATTCGCTCCATTAGCGATTTCCAGATCTTTTAATGACGTACCATTTATTGATATTCCTGACGTATAAGATAGATGCAATGGGCCTTTTTCCATTGAGTATCTTCTCATTTCTCTATCCATATCTCCCCATTCAATTGCTGTTGGAGCAAAGTGAGCCATATTCCACATGTATGGTGTTGCTTCTAATGAAATGAATGTTTTATATGTTTTCTCTGGAAAATCAATTGGTCCCACTGACTTTGAACTGCTAAATAAAATTGTAATAAGTATAATACCAAATGTAATAAGCAATCCTTTTAATACAGTTACGACACTATAATAAATAGATGTTGCATATGGAATACTTCGACTTATAGAAGATAATAGACGGTGTGGCCCGGCTTGAATACACATACCAATAAAGGTAAATAATAAACCAAATACAATGCCATACAATAAACTACTAACATGTGAATAACCAATACTGATTGTCATCGTTTTATAGAATTGAGAAATTGTCGTAGAAGAACCTGCAATAAAGCTAACAATACACAAGAAAATTCCATATACGATACCGATAACACTCGATGTTAGTAACTTCTCACGCCAAATAGCAGAAGGGTTGCTTTTCTCTACAAAGAATCCAATTCCACCTAATATAAGTGCCGGAATTGCTAACAAGATGAACAATGGGAAATGAAGGATAAATGACATCGTATATGCCCCGCTCCCACTAACTTCAAGGCCTATTAAATGATACATTAAAATTAATGGTGCTATGCCAATGAAAGATTGATTAACAGTAGTCTCATTCAGCATACCGTCCATCTTTGTGAGCATCGTTCTCACTAGATCGTTAATCGCCGCATCGACAACTAAGCTACCAATCCAACCGGCTATAAACATACATATGATTGCAAGCCCACCACCAAGTAAACCTTTTTTCAAAGTGCTTCCAGAGGGACTTACATGCAATTGTAAACTTTCGTCTGGTAATCTCGTTTTCATTTCTTTTTTTATAATACCTAATAAGGAATCCCCGCATTTCTCACAATATGTAGCGGTCCCTTTACTTTCCACTCCACAAGTTCGGCAATACTTTGAGTCTTTCGGTGCTAACGTAACTTCACTTTCTACACTACCTGTACTTGATCCATCATGTGTACAATAATTCGCTACATCCGATTGTTCTAAACCACAAGTTTTACAATACATGTTCCTCACTCCTTACTTTGCTTCATACCACAAACTGGACAGAATGTAGCCTCTGTTGCAATTTGTTCACCACATGAAGTACATGATTCATTTTCATCATTTTTTGATTGAAGGAGTAACTCATTTTCTTTCCCACACTGTCCACAAAACTTATCATTTACTGATAATGGGCCGCCACAGCTACATTGCCCTTTCTGTCCTTGATTCTGTAAATTAGCTATTTGCTTACGCGTATTATAAATAGCTACATCCAGCTCTTGTACTGGTTCTATAATATTTTTTAACACATCTACTCGAACTTCATCATTGCGGAGTTGCATATAGGCCATTTGACCAAGTTCCAGCAAAATTTCCGTTTTCGCCTGTAGTTTCTCTTGCGTAATTTTCTTTAATTGCGCAACCTCTTGGGCTACTTGTAATTTCATCTTCCCTTGCTCTATTCCCTCTTGCAATTTGTTCATACCACTACCAAACTTCGATTGTAAATCTGACAAAACTTAATCCCTCCATAAATATATAGTAATATACGAAATTAACATTTTATATATTACCATGATTTTCAAGTAATGTAATCTAAATTTCATTTTTTCTGTTTTGAGCATTTTTTGTTTATAATGGTAAAGGAAAGAAATATGTGTACGGAGGAATATTATGCTGCAACACTCAATTACGAAAGATGAAATTATGATGATTGCGAATGAGTTCGTTCAAGGACTAGATCCACAGCAAACAGCTGATCAGGAACATGTCGCTACAGCTCGGCACCTATATCGTAGTGGTGTTGTCTACAACGTTGACTTTGATGGCTATACGCTATCAGGAACTGTAGATGCTGAAGGCAGCGTATATAGCGTCCATATCCCGATTCGTAACGTAGCTGAAAGCTATTGCGATTGCTTCGCACCAACGCAATGTGAGCATATGCTCGCTGTGTTACTATCGGCAGCGTCTAGTTTCGGGCAAGTAGGAGATGTATTAAATTTATTTAAAAATAATACGAAACCTTCTCTTCCTCCTATTCGAACTGCAAGACAAGTATTGCAATCATCAGCTTTTGAAGAAACGGATTATAAAAGTTGGCAATCATATTTTGATAACGAATATGAATCATTTAAAAAAGAACAAGCTCGGCTTACTTATAAACAAATGTATTTTCTTATGAGTATTTTTACGGACTTCTATACGAAACTTGAGCGGAAGGCTCCGCGTATCGTTGTGATACATGAATTGTTCAGGTTACATGCAGCGCTTTATTGCTTTCAAAAATTATTAGAAGAAATTCAGGACTTTGAAGCAAATAAAACGTATTCTTATCATCAGCCTGTTAACGTCGTTCGCCTATTTGTAGATAAGGTGGAATCCATCGTTCGGGACTTACAATCAGAATCGATTCCTTCAGAGTCTAAATCAATTCTGCAAGAAACAGCTCGTCTCGTTCACGAAGTATTTTTCTCCACCGATGCCTATACGCAAGAGAGGTTCTTTATTTATCGTCACATATGGAGTGAACTGTTACACAATAACGAGCAACTACAAGAAGAAGAAAAACGAATCGATACGAAAATGAATCCACTTTCCAAAGCATTAGCATCTTCTCATCTACTCTTTTTAAATGACGAAGATCGATTAGCGATGGACTTACTAAAGAAACAACCTGCTTCTGTTGTAAGTCTGTACTTCTATTGGTTAGAGGAATTATTAAATGCAATGAAATGGGATCGTGCGAAAAACTGGCTTTCCTTTACGTATAAACAAGTGAAGAAAACGATACATGAGCACGAAAATACAATTTTCATAAAAGATATCGTTCGCTTATTCGTCATCATGTATGAAACGTATGCAACTCATACAAATGAACAAGCTGGATTCGAAATGATTTTGCAAGAGCTATTACCATATAGTTTCGCAAACTATGAGCAATACGTACTCGCGAAAAAACAGTATCGAACATGGGCAGAACTTCAGCTCTTACACGGTTTTGAAGCAATTGAACTTTTGAAAGAGCCGCTGAAAGATATTGAAAAGGAAGCACCAGAAGCAGCCCTTCCTCTTTATCACCTTGCTGCTACCGAGGCCATTGAAGAGCGAAATCGTAAATCATATAGACGTGCAGTTCGTTACTTAAAAAAATTACGTACATTGTATAAACGAATAAAGCGCACCGATGAATTTGATGCGTTCATTATTCACATCGCAAACTTACATTCACGTCTGCGTGCACTACAAGAGGAATTACGGAAAGGAAAATTAATCGATGATCAATCAAACTGAAGTAACAATTAGGCTCCAGCACGTTAGTCACGGTTGGTTCCTTTGGGGAGAAGATGATAGCGGTACTCCATTATCCGTAACAAGTTGGAAACGAAATGCATTTACATGGCACTCCACTTCCTTCTACGGCACGTTTCTAAAAGAAGCAACCTTTGAAGGAAGACAAGGGGTTATGCTAACAAACGCACAAGCATTTGAATACATCGCGAATAAACCGATGAACTCCTTTGCCCGTATTCAAATGAACGGCCCTATTACAGCACTTACGGAAGATGCGAACGAATTGTGGGATGCCTTCACAAGCGGTAGCTTCGTACCTGATATGGAGCGCTGGCCTAAACAACCATCTTGGAAAGTTCAAAATACTCCAATCGAAGATGAAACATTGGCATCTCTTTTCTCGGCTGCAGTAAATGAAAGCATATTACAAGATAACCGTTCAAATGACGGATGGGAAGATGCAAAGAGACTTTATGAACATTACGACTTTACGAAAAGACAATTAGACGCAGCACTACATGAAGAAGATTGGCTTCGAAAAATTGGTTACATTGAAGATGACCTTCCCTTTACAATCGGACTACGACTACAAGAGCCGCAAGAAGAATTTGAAATGTGGAAGCTTGAAACAATTGTTACGCCAAAGCGCGGCGCACATCGCATATATGTATATGAAAGTATCGATTCTTTACCAAAACGATGGCACGATTATGAAGAACGTATTCTTGAAACACAAGAAGGATTCAGTAAGCTCGTACCGTGGTTAAAAGAAGGGGATACATTCCGAAGTGAACTCTTTGAAACAGAAGCGTGGAACTTCTTAACAGAAGCAAGTAACGAATTACTCGCCGCAGGTATTACAATCTTATTACCATCGTGGTGGCAAAATTTAAAAGCGACAAAACCAAAATTACGTGTACAACTGAAGCAAAATGCGACGCAAACACAATCTTTCTTCGGTATGAATACACTCGTTAATTTTGACTGGCGCATTTCAACGAACGGCATTGATTTATCAGAAAGCGAATTTTTCGAACTCGTTGAACAAAACAAACGATTATTCAATATAAATGGTCAATGGATGCGACTAGATCCAGCCTTTATTGAAGAAGTACGAAAGCTCATGAATCGTGCTGATAAGTATGGACTTGAAATGAAAGATGTCCTTCAGCAACATTTATCCAACACGGCTGAAACAGAAATTGTAGAAGAAGATAGTCCATTTAACGATATTGAAATTGAACTGGATGGATATTATGAAGAGCTATTCCAAAAACTATTGCACATTGGAGATATTCCGAAAGTAGATGTCCCTTCTTCACTAAACGCTACACTCCGCCCGTATCAACAACATGGCATTGAGTGGTTATTATATTTAAGAAAACTTGGATTCGGCGCATTGTTAGCTGACGACATGGGGCTTGGAAAGAGTATTCAAACGATTACGTACTTACTATATATAAAAGAAAACAATCTCCAAACAGGTCCTGCCTTAATCGTGGCACCGACATCTGTTCTTGGGAATTGGCAAAAAGAATTTGAGCGTTTCGCACCGAATTTACGCGTTCAGTTACATTATGGAAGTAATAGGGCGAAAGGCGAATCATTTAAAGACTTCCTTCAATCAGCAGATGTTGTATTAACGTCTTATGCATTAGCTCAACTTGATGAAGAAGAACTTAGTACATTATGCTGGGATGCTGTTATTTTGGATGAAGCACAAAATATTAAAAACCCACATACGAAACAGTCTAAAGCAGTGCGAAACTTACAAGCAAATCACAAAATCGCATTAACTGGGACACCGATGGAAAACCGCCTTGCCGAGCTTTGGTCTATTTTCGACTTCATTAATCATGGATATCTTGGCAGCTTAGGACAATTCCAGCGCCGCTTCGTCTCACCAATTGAAAAGGACCGTGACGAAGGAAAAATCCAACAAGTTCAACGTTTTATCTCACCGTTTTTACTGCGTCGTACGAAGAAAGATCAAACAGTCGCATTAAACTTACCAGATAAACAAGAACAGAAAGCTTACTGTCCGCTTACTGGTGAACAAGCTTCCTTATATGAACAACTTGTTCAAGATACGTTGCAAAATGTAGAAGGATTAAGCGGAATTGAGCGACGCGGATTTATATTACTCATGCTGAACAAACTTAAACAAATTTGTAATCACCCTGCTCTTTATTTAAAAGAAACAGAACCGAAAAACATTATCGAACGTTCCATGAAAACGAGCACGCTCATGGAACTCATTGAAAATATAAAAGATCAAAATGAAAGTTGTTTAATCTTCACGCAATACATCGGTATGGGGAACATGCTAAAAGATGTGTTAGAAAAACATTTCGGTCAGCGCGTCCTCTTCTTAAACGGTAGTGTACCAAAGAAAGAACGTGACAAAATGATCGAACAGTTCCAAAACGGAACGTATGACATCTTCATCTTATCGTTAAAAGCAGGTGGTACAGGGTTAAACTTAACAGCTGCCAACCATGTCATTCACTACGATCGTTGGTGGAATCCAGCGGTAGAAAACCAAGCAACAGACCGTGCATATCGTATTGGTCAAAAACGCTTCGTTCATGTTCATAAACTGATTACAACGGGGACACTCGAAGAAAAAATTGATGAAATGTTAGAAAGAAAACAGTCATTAAACAACGCCGTCATTACAAGTGATAGTTGGATGACAGAACTATCTACAGATGAACTAAAAGAATTACTTGGTGTATAAAGTGAAACTTTAATCAGTGGGGGTCTTACTGCCCATTAAAGCGGGATAAACAAAAGGAGCTAATCTTTTCGAGATTAGCTCCTTTTTCTATTCCAAAACCAATTACTTATTATAATACCTGTTAATCCGCCGCACGTATCTAGCAATGAATCTTGCCACATCGGTGTACGATCTCCCGTAAACCATTGATGAATTTCATCAAACGTTGCATATCCCGCAACGAAAAGGAGCGCGTATAGGAAACACCTTTTTCTCGAACAACCCGATCGATGAAATGCATAATACGTCAATGAACCGAGCATAAAGAACACCATAAAATGAGCACCTTTACGAAGGAAAAACTCAATAAATCCGCCTACACCTTTATTTGCAATACTAACAGGTGTACCACCGCCGTAATCGATAGATACCCATGAAAAATGCTCTTTCACAAACTCCACATTTACATATTGTTCAATATCCGAACGCATATCCTGCTTTTTATATGGTTGTGCCGAGGAATAGAAAATCAGCCCCATCCATAGTAAAACAGGAATCCAAAATAACCATTTACGATTCATTCTTCCGAAACCCCTCTCTTATTCTTTTAAGCGTACCAAAAAAAAGAATAAATTTCACGCCAAAACATGACATTTGCATCCTATTTATATAGTGAAAGGGGGTGATAAACATGGCAGTCGAAACAATCGTAATGGATTTAACTTTACGTCTCGTCTTAAACAATGGATTAGATAAGAATGGAAAAACAGTTTTTAAGAACAAACAATTTAAGCGCGTAAAAACAAACGCAAACTTAGACCAAGTACAAAACGTAGCACGTGCTCTTGCTTCTTTACAAGCATCACCACTTCACGCTGTACAACTTGTTAGCACATCAGATCTTTCTACCCTTTAAGGTGGCAATGTAATCAGTGGGGATGTCCCCACTGATTACAAAATAAATAAAAAGGAGGAAACAACGTATGCAAGTACTAGAATTAATTTTCGCGAAAGAAGATGGAAAAACAGTTGTCTTTTCTATCGAGAAGCCGATCACACCTATTGATGCACAAGTCGTAAATCAAGTAATGGATACGATTCTTGCCTCATCTGTATTTTCATCAATTAATGAAAATACCCGAAAAAAAGGAGCTCGTCTCGTAGAAAGGACTGTATCTGAAGTTCCCATTACCTTATAGACAAAAAGACGAATCTGCATCATTTTGCAGATTCGTCTTTTTTCTTCGGCATTTCAATTGGAATAAAGATTTTTGAAAAACCGACGCATACATATTTATAGTGTTCTCCGCCGATATCAAATTCCGTCTTATATGTTGAGAAGAATATATAATCATCTCGCTTCGTATAATGATCGATTAACAATCCAACTTGCGGCTCAACATATTTTTTCGCCAACTTCTTACCAGCCGATGCTAAATCACCAAGGAGCCCCTCTTCATTTTCCTTTTGAACTTCGTCTAGCTTCTTACTTACATCATTACGTTTCATAAACTGCTTCGCTGCCCAATCCGTATATTCACCTTTACTCGGATTACTATTTGCTAAATATACTAGAAGAACAACAACTAGAGCCATAATAATATACCTTTTCTTCATACTATCTCACCGCCTACTCTTTTCTATTTTCATATATATGTACAAGCGATGCAAATTAGAAAGACTATCATCTATTGATTGTAAACGAATAGCTAAAATTTACAATATGAAATAAAAGATTAACAATTAATTTACTTAATTCGTATATAATTATATTGAGAATTATTATCATTTATAAAGGGGGAATTAAATTTATGAATGAAGAAAATGCTATTATTATTTCTAATTCAACAATGATGTTAGAACCTTGCAAGCACCCTTCTTATTACACAAAAGTGATCGACAGTAGTGGGAACCATCTTTACTCCTGTCAAACCGCTCTCCAGCTCATAAAAAAATCTTGTTTAACCAATGTTCACTCTACTTATCAAGGCAGACGGAAAGCAGTTCAAACAAACTTTCATTTCAAACAAAATGTCCCGATTCCAATTAATCATCGAGAATATATTTGTGCTTTCCCAACAGAGTCTCCTTCTTCTCCAAACTGTATATGGCTGTTTTATAACCATATAGATGACATAGAGTTTTTCAAAAAAAGTAAAAAAGCTACCATTCATTTTTCAAATGGCACAACTACAACTATACATATCAGTCCCCATAAGTTAAAACAACAATTATTAAAAGCTGGATATGTATTATCACGTATGAACATGCAAGATTCACTACAATTTAAAAACCTCTTATTACATTTACTACCTTAACAAAATAAGTAGAATGGAAAGCAATATCCCTTGCCTTCCATTCTTATGATACTATTTATCCTCTTAAGCTATTTCGCATTTTCTCAAGTGCTCGCCGGTACAACCACCTCACTTGATAATAGGTCATCTCTGTCTCTAAAGCGATTTCCCCCATCGTCTTTCCTACAAAAAAACGTTCAAAAATAATATACTTCTCTTTCTCATCTAATACACTCATAAAATCCTTCACTTTCATTTCAATATCTTCAAAACGAAAGATATCCTCATACTCTCCTACACATACACACTTTTCTTGCACTGTGAATTCTTTTTTCAACCTCTCTAATATATAACCACGTACCGTTACAACTGCATATGCTGGGAAACTTCCTTTCTCCGGATCAAACTTTTCATACGCATGCCAAAGACCGATTAACCCACATTGATAATACTCTTCATAATCTTGATAGATCCCTAACTTCTTTATTTGATTTACAATCAATCCTTCATACAACAAAACTGCCTCTTTAAAAGTCGCTGGCTTCACACAGTACCCACTTCTAAAAGGTATACCTCTTTGTTATTCCGCCGGTACCTCCACAATATAAAAATAAAGAGGGGAATTCACTGTGAGTAATTTTAAATAGTATCGCTGAAATTTGAAATTACAATGGGTAGAATTTGAAATTTTGTTGGTGGCATTTGAAATAAGGGTAAAAATAAAAAAGGTGACTCCGAAGAGCCACCTTTTTTAACAAATATATTATGCACCAATGCCAGTTAATCCTTTTACAACACCTAATGCAACTGATAGAACGAAGAAAATTACGATTAATGTTGTAGCTTGTTTCTTACTTAAGCCAGCTACAATATGTAACCCTAGTCCCGTTAGAACTAAACTCCAAATATTGAAAATTTCAATTGAAGAGCCAATTCCATGTAACACTGTTCCTTTTTCAAATAAAGGAGCTAAACTTGTATAAACATCAACACCATTTCCATCAAATACAAAACCTAATGCTACATTTAACAATCCGCCGATATAATAAACAAGGTTAGCATATAAGTAAATAGATAATATCTTCATGTACGGAGTATCATTGCTCATAAACATCATAATAATTTTATAAAAACCAGCTGCAATAAATAGCCCTATAGGGGTACCTATTACACCAACAAGTGCTCCACCACCAAGTGCAAATCCTTTTATCATTGCACCCGCTTCACCGTTTAACTCTTTTGCCATCTCTGGCGTATTAATTAATGTTAAGTATGCTGCACCTGTTGCCATAATCGTTCCCAATAAAATAAATAAGACAAATGCGCCCCAGACCGGACTTTTCGTCTTCATTCTCTCAAACTGTTCACCTGGAGAAGTAATCATTCCAAATAATGATGGCTTTTTTGAACCTACATCTTGCGTATTAATATTTGCTTCCATTATAACGCCTCCTTCTATTTATATAACCCGTTCTAACGGGCGGTTCACTTCCTCATATAGAGGCTACGAACCGCCCACTAGAACGGTAATGTTTAGTTCTACTACACTAGTAATTACTCATAACGTAATGCTTCAATTGGATCTAATTTCGCAGCTTTATTCGCTGGAATTAATCCAAAGATAATACCGAGTGTCATCGAGAATAATACGCCGCCAACGACAACTTCCCATGAAACAAGAGGTGGCCATTTTGCAAACGTGGAGACGATATATGCTCCGCCATATCCAAGACCAATTCCGATCAAACCACCTAGAAGCGTTAACATAACTGCTTCAATTAAAAACTGTAATAAAATTTTACTACGCGTTGCTCCAAGTGCTTTACGTATCCCAATTTCGCGCGTACGCTCCGTTACAGATACGAGCATAATGTTCATAACGCCAATACCACCAACGACTAATGAAATACCCGCGATACCACCGATAATCATCGTCATAATATTAGTTACTTTAGAAACATTTTCTTGGAATTCTTTTAAATTCACCAGTTCATATTTACCTGGAATTTCACTTGGCTTACGACTATTTAATACATCCACAGCCTGTTTCCCAGCTGCTTCTAAATCATCTACATTTTTAGCTTGAATTGCGATATTTTGAATATTATCTGTTCCGAATAAAACAGGCCATAACGTAAGAGGGATTAATGCTTCTTCCATTTCAAATCCCATAAACTCATTATCAGATGTATACACACCGACAATTTGCATTGGCTGCCCCTTCATCTCAATAATTTGTCCAACTGGGTTTACGTCCTTAAATAACGTTTCTTCTGTTTTTGTACTAATCATCATAACGTTATTTGCATGAGTAATATCTGATTCACTTAAAGTACGTCCCTTTACGACCTTTACTTTATTAACGGCAAAATATTCATTATCCAGACCAATAACATTCAGATTTGCCTTTTTATCATTTACATCAAGTATCTCCATCCCCTGATTTGTTGTAATAACGTGGGATACATCCTTCACTTGTTTTACTTCCATAATATCTTCTTCCGTTAACTTCGGTATTTCATGCCCGCCCATATTAAACTCATCATTAATATCTGCTTTAAATTGAATTGGCATAAGATTATTACCGCCAGAACCTGCGAATTTCGACTTCAGCATCGCTTCCCCGCCTTGCCCAATTGCAACGACAGTAATAATCGAACCAACGCCGATAATAATACCGAGCATCGTAAGAGCTGAACGCAGTTTATGAGCTAAAATAGAAGAGAGGGCAATTTTTATACTATCTAGTAAACTCATACCGCACACCTTCTATCTTCTGTAATTTTCCCGTCTCGCAGTACGATGCGGCGGGAAGAATACGCTGCTACTTCCTCTTCATGCGTAACCATAACAATCGTCGTGCCTTCTGCATTTAACTTCGTGAAAATATCCATAACTTGCTCACCAGACTTCGTATCAAGCGCACCAGTCGGCTCATCGGCCATAATGAACGTTGGATTATTCGCGATTGCTCTTGCAATTGCGACACGCTGCTTCTGTCCACCTGACAATTCGTTCGGTAAATGATGCACGCGATCTGCTAATCCGACTTTGCCAAGCGCCTCTAAAGCACGCTTGCGACGCTCTGCCTTCTTTATGCCGCCATATACAAGCGGAAGCTCAACATTTTCGACTGCCGAAAGACGCGGAAGCAAATTAAAGTGCTGAAACACAAAACCGATATATTCATTACGAATTAAAGCAAGCTTTGACTCGTCTGCTGTTAAGATATTCACATCATTCAGCATATATTCGCCTTCTGTTGGACGATCTAAACAACCGATAATATTCATAAGCGTTGATTTACCAGAACCAGACGGTCCCATAATCGAAACGAACTCGCCGCTCTGAATCGTTAAACTAATACCATGCAAAATCGGCACTGCCAATTTTCCTTGATAATACGTTTTAGCAATATGATTTAGCGTAATCATTTCTCTTTCACTTCCATTCCGTCATACACATCGTCGGAAGGATTTTTAACCACCTTTTGCCCCACTGTTACGCCTTCAGTAATCTCTGTCCAGTCCCCATCAGTAGAACCTTTTTTCACATTTTGTTTACGAAGCTTTCCTTTATCCTCAACATAAACAAATGCATCATCATCTTTTTCTACAATGCTCTTAGTCGGAACAGCAACCATCTTCTTATTCTCTAAATTTACTTGCAGAGAAACGTGATAACCTGGAGATAAACCATCTTGACTATCAAGACTTGCTTTATATGTATATTGAGACATATTTTGAGTCGCTTCACCCATACCGCCAGCTTGCGCCATCTCTGCACTTGTTGGGAATTCACTTACTTCTGTAATCTTACCTGTCCACTTCTTCTTATTATTTGCTTTCGCAGTTACAGTAAATGTTTGATCCTTTTGAATTTGCGACTTTTGAAGCTCCGTTAACGTACCTTGAATTTGGAATGGATCTTTAGAAGCCACTTGTAAAAATGCTTTCCCTTGACCACCTAACGCTTGAGATGAACTTTGTGCTGCATCTTTATCTAACTTTTGAACAACGCCAGCAAAGTTACTATAAATCGTAAGCTCTTTCTGCTTTTTACTTAACTCTTCTTTCTGCAACTTCCCTTTCTCTTTCTCAAGATCCGTTGTCTTTTGCGCTATCTCCAACTCACTTACTTGCTCTTCCATCGGATCTGTTACTTCTTTCCCAGCTCCGCTATCTTTCGCTTTCTTAATTTCTTTCTTCAGCGAATCAATTTTCTTCTTCCCTTGATCATAACGCATATCTGCCATCTTCTGATCCAGCTCAGCTTGCTTCATTTGAAGATTAATCTCTTCATTATCATAAGAGAATAACTTCGCACCTTTCTCTACCTCTTGCCCTTCTTTTACCTCAATATCTTTCACTTTTCCTTTGGCCGGATCCGCATAAAAACTTTCAATATTCCCAGGCTTCACCTGACCAGAAATTAACTTCGTATTATTCAGCTTTCGCTCTGTTACCTTCTCGAAACTTACAGCATCAGCAGATGTTGATGCCCCCTTCTTCTTCCCTTGCATTACAAAAATATTAATTGCTGCTACAATGACAATTAGTGCAATAACCCCGATAATAATCCATTTCTTCTTCTTGTTTGGAGTACGAACCGTATTTGGTACCATATTCTCTCTCCTTTTTATAACTTAATAGTTTAATATAAAATTGTATAAAACTTTCTGAAAATGAATTACATATTATTACATTCTTTTTACAAAGTTTTACACATCCATTTATATTGTAACAAAAATTCCAATGATTAGAAATATGACATTATGTCTTTTAAGATAGATTTAAGGAAAGATTATAGTAATATAAGAAAAGCTATCGTTTATTAATAAACTTCTCACAAAGATAAATTATTAAAATTATTTTCCTAATTGCATCACTATCATTTTTGTCATATATATTTGACTTTTCATTTATTCAACTATAAAATGTCACATATACATGACATTCTGGTGCACAAGGTCTACAACTATTAACTAGGAGGCTTATATTTGAATAACGTTAAACAATATCGAAAATCTGAAGGTCTCTCGCAGCTAGAATTAGCTAAAAGAGTTAAAGTGGCGAGACAGACAATAAACTTAATTGAAAACAATAAATATAATCCCTCTTTAGCCTTATGTATCGAATTAGCAAAAGCACTAAAAACAGATTTAAACAGTCTATTTTGGGAGGGAGATTAAATGATGAAAATTGAATGGAAAGAAAGAGTTTATAATAGTTTTGTTGGAACAATGAGTGAGCGAGATGAATATCAAAAACAAGAAATCAATAAAGAATTATCTGTGGCTGGAATTGGTTTATGGTGGTTAAATATGTTGGTCATGCTTATTATGTTACTTGTTGATACTATGAACCATACAATATCTATAGGAACTATATTAGTTTTTCTATCTAATATGATTTACGCTAATTATTTAGCCTTTAAATTCAAGAAAAAAGGTTTAAGTGATACTGAATGCGCAACAAAAGAAGAATACTTACAACACAAGAAAAAATTAAGAAAAGCTGGCTTAAAAGCAGGTTTGCTTTGGGGCTTTCAAATGTTTGTTTTTATGAATTATATCCTTCCCTATGTAGGTTCGGAGGAAATCTCTATTTCTTTATTTAAAGTTGTAATTTTCATCTGTGGCGGCGGATTTTTTGGTCTAACTATGTACGTAATTGGTTTATTAAATCTAAAAAAATTATATTAATTAATAAAAATCATTTACATATTAAACTGCAATTTTACATACTGATTTTCCTCGTATAAAAATATAAAAGCTATCCAGTATATAAACTGGATAGCTTTTTAAAATGAAATATTATGCTACTTTAGAAGCTTTTCTCTCATGTCCTATTTGAACAATCAATAAGAATATTGTTGATAAAATACCACCTGCTAACAGTAACATGAAGCAACCATCCCAGCCAGAACGATCAACAATAATACCAATTGCGGCGTTTGCTATGAAACTTCCTCCAACATAACCGAACAGACCACACATACCAACTGTCGTACCTACTGCAAATTTCGGTACTAATTCCATTGCACTTAAACCGATTAAGAATTGTGGTACATAAATTAAACAACCGATAATAGAAACTGCAATACTCACAACTATAATATTAGTTGCTTGCCAATACACGATTGTTCCAACAACAACCCCAGCCATACTTATAACACATAACGGCATACGTTTCCCTTTGAATAATTTATCACTTAAAAAACCGACAATTAAAGAACTTGGAATCGCTGCTGTTTCAAATATTGAATACGCAAAATGCGCCTCTGTTTTTGTAAAACCTTTAACTGTTGTTAAATAAATTGGTACCCAGTTAATAACACCGAAACGAATTAAGTAAACAAATGCATTCGCAATACATAAGAACCATACAAATTTATTTTTCACTACATACTTCATTAAGATTTCTTTTGGTGACATCTTGTTAGCGTTATCTACTTTTTCAAGCTCTTCATAGTCATTACGATATTCATCAATTGGCGGAAGACCTTCTGATTCTGGTGTATCTTTCGCATTAATCCAAACAAGAACTGCAATTACCATTGCGATAATCGCTGGGAAAATAAATACGCCACCTTGCCAATGACTTTCCCCAAAAATACCTACACCAATTCCAATGAATGGCGGAACAAGTAGTGCTCCAACGTTATGTGAAATATTCCAAAGACCTGTTTTCGTACCGCGTTCTTTCTTTGAAAACCATTTCGTCATAACGATACTACAAGGTGGTGCACCCATACCTTGCACAATACCGTTTAGAACAAGTAATGTTAAAATCATCCCAAAGGAAGATGCATAGCCGAAACAAATATTAACAAGTCCAGATAAAAATAAACCTACTGCAATAAATCGTTGAGCAAATGCCTTATCAGATAAATTACCCATAAAGAATTTACTAAGTCCGTAAACAACAGCCATTACTGCACCCAATAACCCAATTTGTGTAGTGCTAAATCCGAACTCATCAACTAAATATGTAGTAGATAAATTAAAATTACTACGAACTAAATAATAAGCAGCATATCCAACTGAAATTCCGATTAACACACGAATACGTAGTAATCGATATACACGGTCGATCATATCCGCAGGCAATCTTTCAATTGCAGGTGCTGGCTTGAGCCATTTAAACATATTCTTTCGTCTCCTTTTCTCACTTCTGAGAGAGACGTTGTCTATTCCATATCTCGATTATTCCGCTATTTGATATATGTTGATTCGTTCTCCTAACCGGCTGTCCTTCTATTTCTTTCTCGTTCTTCGCAAACATCGTTGGCACGCCAAACGAAACCTTTTCTAAAATGTGACCCGCTTCTTCTGATAAACAATAATCAATAAATAAATCCGCAATAATACCATTCGGTGCACGCTTTAGTTTCGAAATCGCATTAACAGATAGACCTGTTTGCTCAGGTACGATACTTACAACTGGAAAGCCTTGTTTTTGAAGCATTCTTTGATCTCCCATGAAATTGATGCCTATCATATACTCACCACTGGCAACAAGCTCTACTGGCATGTAACCATTCACTGTTACTTCACCAACTTGCCCTGCAAAGTTCTTAACATATTCTTTCGCTTCCTCTTCACCTACAGTATCAATAAGTGATTGAAAAAACGTATAGGCTGTTCCTGAAACATTTGGATCTGGCATAACAATCTTTCCCTTATATACTGGATTTAATAAATCTTGCCACCTTGATGGATAAGGAAGTCCGAGCGGGGCTAATTCTTCGTTCCACCGCTCTTTATTGATCGCAATTGCCAGCTTCTCTACTTCATAACCGTACCAATAACCATCTTTATCTTTCACAGTTTTTGAAATACGGTTCGCATGCTGACTCGTAACAGGAATAGATAGATTTTTTTGCTTCATCATTTGATGCGCGTCTACCGTACCGCCAATAATAATATCCGCTTTCGGATTTCCAGCTTCCTCTTCTACCCTCCGAAGAAGCTCTTCTGTCGAAAGACGAATAAATTCATACGTACAGCCGCGTGGTTTACAAAATGATGAAAGCAACGCTTCCCCAACTTCCTCACGAGCCGCTACATACGCAACTAGATGACGATCATTCAAAATAGGGAGACCACTTTTATTATATTTAATAGAGGTCGTATCTCGAGAGCAACTAGACATCGCTCCTCCAATTACTAGCAAAAAGAAGAAAAAGGCTATCTTTCTCATGACACATTCTCCTTTACAAATACATTTGCGAGGGAGCTTTTCATATACATGACATTCCCATTATTATCACCGAGATATTGTACAACAAAATACGATGGATACACAGAAATCGTAAGAATGTCTTCACGCTCATTCTTTATACGCTTACCAGTTTTATAAGCAGTAATATAAGCAATCGGTTCATTCTGTGATTGTAATAACTTCTGAATTTCTCCGTAATCTGTAATTTGCTTTGCATACCGAATCGAATCAAGTATGTGCGTAACATTCACCGCACGTTCTACATCACCTTGGCGTACTATGACATCCTGTGCTGACGCAAAAAAATCATGAATACGTTCTGGTGTGTAATACAGGCTTAACAAATACGTTTGCAATGCTGAAATCATTGGATCCGTACCATTTTTTCCGTACATATCAGCCCCGTACTGGAACAAGTCACCTACTGCAAAAGTACGTTTCTGTCCATTCAAGTACGTTACTTCTCCAGTAAATACTTGTTCTTGATTCTTAGCTTCACTCGGATTGATTTGAATTCGGTCAAAGAATGAAACAATCGTATGCAAACGAACTTCATCCGTTATAACAATTTCTCCCCACTTTTCATGCCTAACCTTCATTTCAGTAGGCAGGGATTCATTCACTCTTTGTAAAACAGCTTGTTTGTCATTCACGATTGTGATCCGATTATATATTTGCTTCTCCATCACATAAAACAAAATAAGAGAAACAATTATACAAAAGACAAATATAAGAATTTGAAATGATAGCCTTTTCATTTCTGCCTACCTCCAAGATAAAAAAACGTTGTTTCGAAAATACCGCATAATTGTTTCATAAATGTATCATTTAACCGCTTTCAAGTTTTTTATGTCTTCCATCCGTCTCGGAAGTAAGAATGTAATAAATATGGTAGTACCAACCTCTTCACTACTCTCAATTCGCATACTTCCGCCCTGCTTATTCATAATCTCCTGACAAATATACAAACCGTAACCATTCCCGTAACTAGAAGAAAGTACCTTCCCTTCTGGCGATTCATTCCACTCTGCCAGCACCCCTTCATCGATACCAATGCCATCATCATGAACAAACACCTTCGCCTCACGTTCATTTACAATGACATTCATACGAATTTGCGCAGCGTCGCTATATTTTATCGCATTATCCAGCACATTTAAGAAGATCTGTTTCGTCTTATCGAAATCGGCAACAACATGTACATCTGTTAACTCATTAATAACTTCAATCTCAAACTTCTGCAGACGAGGTTTCACGATTGAAACTGCTTCTTCGGCTAACTCCTTTATATTCACAACTGTAGGTGATATTTCAAACGTACTCGTCCCGTACTTTGAAGACTTAAGTAATTCCTCTACAAGTGATAATAAACGCTCACTTTCTACAGCTACATAGCGCAAGCTCTCCTGTACATCTTCCTTCGCCTTTAACTTCGGAATTAAATCCACATAGCCAATAATCGCCGTTAGCGGTGTTTTTAGCTCATGCGTAATACGGTCTAAGAAATCTTTCTGCTTCTCTTTCTCTTCCTTCAATTGCTTAATATGTAGTTCAATCCCATCAGCCATCGCATTAAAAGACGCTGAAAGCTGCGCAATTTCTACATATTCATTTAGCTCAATCTTACTTTTATAATCACCATTCGCAAGCCGGTGCGCCATTTGTCTTAACTGATCAATCGGCTTATGAAGAGACTTTGCCAAACGAATTGCAAAGAAAATACCTGCAGCTACGAGGCAAAGAGACGTCATTAAAAACGTCCAACCGACATTTGTTAACACTTCCTTCTCACCCGTTAACTCATTTATAAAACGAACACTGCCAATGACATCGTTTCCATAATAAACCGGGCTTGAAAACAAAAGAATTGGAGCTGGGTCTCCCTCTTCAAACACATAAGATTTCTTCCCCTTCAAGGAACTCTCAATATCAATATTCCGGTGAAGAAGTGCTCCCTTTTGCGTATCCGCCACAACATCCCCATTCTTCCCGATCATCTGTACACGGACATCCATGCGCTTCGCTAAATACGAAGCAATTAAAAGTGAATTAGGACCGAGCGTCTCCACCTCTGCTTCCTTCTCTAAATAGTTCATCGTGTAAATTTGTGCTTCTACACTTAACTTTTCTAAAGAATTTGCTGCATTATGATACATATTCTTTTCTAACGTAATATAAACAACTGCGTACAAAAGAACGAATATCGGGATTAACAGTCCAACGATTCCAAACACCATATTTCTTTTCAAAGACATACCATCACCACTTAACAATCTAGTTTATAGCCAACGCCATAAATTGTCTTAATATATTCCCCGCTATTCCCGAGCTTCTTCCGCAATCTTTGTACCATAATATCAACCGCTCTCGTATTTCCGATATACTCAAATCCCCATACTTTCTCAAGTAACTCATCTCTCATAAATACACGCTGCGGATTGGAAACAAACAACTGACATAAATTAAACTCTCGGTACGTTAACTGAATCTCTTGTCCACTCACATGCACTTTTCTTTCCTTAGGACAGATCGTTATCTCTCCCGCCCCGATTACTTCATGGCTTACCGTTACCTCTTTCTTCTTCACGCGCCGCGCCATATTCTTAACCCGAAGAATAAGCTCCGCATAATTAAATGGCTTCGTCACATAATCATCTGCACCAAGCTGCAAACCAAGCAATTTATCATTCATCTGACTCTTCGCAGTTAACATGAGCACTGGAATATCCCGATCCTTCTCACGGAACAAACGAAGCAACTCATACCCATCTGTATCAGGAAGCATAACATCCAAAATCAAAACATCCGGTCCTTCATTCCATCTCTCTAAAGCTTCTCTCCCGTCAGCCGCCGTAAGCACTTCATACCCTTCCATCTCAAGCTGCATTCGAATCAAATTACGAATACTCGACTCATCATCCACTACAAGTATTTTCATTGTTCTCCTCCTTCCACCCTGTATTATAAGTACAGTTTAGTATAGCAAAAATCTTATAAAAAAAGAGAGGGTATTGTCGAACATATGTTGAACGACAATACCCTCTCCTTCACTTATTAATCTTACTTATCATACCCATTAGGTTTCTTCTGATGCCAATTCCAAGCATGCTCAATGATTGTCTTCACATTTACATACTGTGGATCCCAACCTAACTTCTCTTTTGCTTTCTGAGAAGAAGCAACTAAACGTGCTGGATCTCCCGCACGACGCGGCGCTACTTCAGCAGGAATTTCATGATTTGTAACTTCACGAACTGCATCAACGATTTCTTTTACACTGAAACCATTACCATTTCCTAAGTTATAGAAATCACTCTCTCCGCCGTTCTGCAAGTCTTTAAGACCTAAGAAGTGAGCCGCGACTAAATCTTCAACATGAATATAATCACGGATACAAGTACCATCTGGTGTATGATAGTCATCACCAAACATCATAATCTTCTCACGTTGACCTAACGCCACTTGCAATACAAGAGGAATTAAATGCGTCTCTGGACGGTGATCTTCCCCAATAATACCATTTGGAGTTGCACCCGCCACGTTAAAGTATCTGAAAATCTTATAACGTAAATTAGAAGCTTGGCTATACCAATGAAGCATCTTCTCGATTGCTAACTTCGTTTCTCCATACGTATTCGTTGGATTTGTCATCGTTTCCTCAGTAATAAGGTCTACATCTACCTCACCATACGTCGCCGCAGTAGAAGAGAAAATAAACTTATCTACCTTAAACTCATCCATTACCTCTAATAAACAAAGTGCACCATACACGTTATTATTATAATATTGCAAAGGCTTCTCCATACTAACTCCAACTAAAGAATCAGCTGCAAAGTGCATAACCGCCTCAATATTTTCTTGTGTAAACACATCTCTTAAAAATGCTTTATCACGAAGGTCGCCATTATAAAACTTCGCACCTTCCGTAATTGCATCCTCATGACCCGTTTGTAAGTTATCTACTACTACTACAGATAACCCTTCGTCTACTAACCTTTTCACAGCGTGCGAACCGATGTATCCAGCTCCGCCGCAAATTAGGATTGAACTCATTGTCTTCCTCCTACTATATATTAGGATTTCTTATTCACTCTCTTATTATAAAAGGTATACGATTGCTCGTATACCTTTTGTGTACCTTTATTACTTAGCAACGAAATAATCCGTTACATATTGTGCCCAAACTTCGTGACCTTTAGCACTTGGGAAACCGAACTCTTCTGTTAAGTACGGCAAGATAGCTTTCGTTGATGCATCAGGCCATGCTCCCCAATGATCCACATATGTATAACCATTTTGCGTCGCAAATTGCTTTAACGCCTCAATTGCTTTTGGATAATTCTTCGCACCATACACTGGGTTTGGTGGTTGAATCATAATTGTAGCACCCTTTGCGCTAGTAGAAAGTGCTTGTACAAATTTTTGCGTACTTGCTACAGAGTTTCCATTACCAGTTTTACCATTGTCAGTAATAAACGGTGGTTCGAATAGAATCACATCTGGCTTTTCTTTCGCAATCTCTTTATCACGTTTATTCGCAATCAACTCGTCTGTACTTTCACCCTTATATTCTTTTACCGTCACATTCCATAAACCTTTACCATAAGAAGCATCTAGGTTAGCCGTTAACTTAGCTGCCCAAGCATCTTTTGCAGATGAAGAAGCTTCATCACCAACAATAACAAGGTTTACTGCCTTTTTATCTTCAGCAGCTTTCTTTAGCTTCTCTTTCACTTCATCTGGTAAATTCTTCGCATATGCTTCATTAAAAGATGACTTCGCATCTTGTTTCTTCTCTGATTTCTTCGCTCCGCTATCTTTCACTTCAGACTTCGTTTTCGTTACTTCACTCGTCTGTCCCGTCGCATTCGCAATCTTCTTATTCCAGTATAATTTACCACTCACAACCGAAGCGACAAACAATACAAAAATAACTAGGACAAGTACTGCTTTCTTATTCATCGATTCACCTCATCTATTATTCTCACAACATATAATACTAATATAAATTCACGCAAAAATAAACCCAAATCCTACCAAAGGAGTTGGGTTATTACATATTACTTAGTCACTTCAAGATGCGTTCTTAACTTATTCGTAATATCTTGTTTCGCTGCATCTGGAACGTAGTAGTACCAAATACCATCAGCGGCTTTGTGACCGTCACCTGGGATTTGGATATCCTCACTATTTTTCAAACAATCTTTATAGTTCTTTTGCATATCAAACATTTGATCTTGCGTTAAGTTTGTTTTCACGTTCTTTTGGATTGCTGTTAACACATCACCGTAACTTGTTAAAGAAGAGAAGGTTGCGCCTTTCTTAATAACAGCCTGCATTACTTGACGTTGACGCATTTGACGACCAAAGTCACCGCGTGGGTCTTCTTTACGCATACGTGTATATGCTAAGGCTTGGTCACCTGTTAAATGGATATTCCCTTTTTGGAAATGCTTTCCTTCTAAAGAAAACTCTAAATCATTATTAACATCTACACCGCCTACTGCGTCGACTATATCTTTAAAGCCTTCCATGTTCACTTCAATATAATAGTTAATAGGAACGTTCAAGAATTTTTCCACTGTCGCTACAGACATGTCTACACCACCGAATGCATACGCATGGTTAATTTTATCACTTTTCCCTTTTCCAACGATTTCTGTATATGTATCACGAGGGATACTTACTGTTTTCATTGAATTATTTTTAGGGTTTAATGTAATAACCATTAAAGAATCTGAACGTCCTTTATCACTACCGCGTTCATCAGCACCTAATAATAAAATTGAAACTGGTTCAGATTTATTAATTTTTTCTTCTTGCTTATTACCTTCGTCACGCTTTAATGGTTTATGAACCTCTTCTAATGTTTTTGAGACTTTTGAATATACATTATAGGCATATACTCCACCACCTATAATTAGTACTCCTATAATTCCTAATATCCAAAATAAGATTTTCTTTTTCATGCTTTTAACCTTCTTTCCTCAGGTACCGCTATCAAATTATTATGACTATAAAATATAAAATACATTATACATGTAATTCGATTTTTAAGCCAAATTATATTGATAATTTAATGAAAGTTTTAGCACCCTATAACCAATTCCTTATTTACTAATTTTTTGATATCCATTCTTATTTTCAGACTGCCATCTCCAAGAATCTGCACACATGTCTTCTAACCCACGTGTTGCCTCCCAGCCTAATTCACGCTTTGCTTTCGATGCATCAGCAAAGCATACTGCCACATCACCCGGGCGACGATCTGTGATTTTATAAGGAACTTTCTTTCCCGAAACTTTTTCGAATGTCCCAACCATCTCTAGCACACTATAACCCGTACCTGTGCCCAGATTATAAGCATCTACCCCTGTTGTACTCAGTACTTTCTCAAGCGCCTTTACGTGACCATTTGCTAAATCTACAACATGAATATAATCACGGACTCCCGTTCCATCTTTCGTTGGGTAGTCATTTCCAAATACACTTAATTCTTTTAATTTACCTACTGCTACTTGTGTTACATATGGCATTAAGTTATTTGGAATTCCATTTGGGTCTTCTCCAATACGTCCACTTTTGTGTGCACCAAATGGATTGAAGTAGCGTAGTAATGCGATACTCCATTCTGTATCTGCAAATGCTACATCTCGCATAATTTGTTCAATCATTAATTTCGTTTGACCGTATGGATTTGTTGCACTTAATGGAAACTCCTCCGTAATCGGTGACGTTTCCGGAATACCATATACTGTTGCAGATGAACTGAAGATCATCTTCTTCACATTATGCTTCTGCATTACTTCACATAGCACTAATGTACTTGTAATGTTGTTATGATAATATGTTAACGGAATCGCTACTGACTCTCCTACAGCCTTAAAGCCCGCAAAGTGAATGACAGCTTCAATCATATTTTCTTCAAAAATCGTATCAAGTGCTTCACGATTTAAAACATCTTCTTTATAAAACTTAAATTGTTTTCCTGTTATCTCTTTCACTCGATTGATAGATTCTACCGAGCTATTTGAAAGATTATCCACTACTATAATTTCGTAACCGTTATTTAGTAATTCTACACATGTATGACTACCAATATATCCTGCTCCACCTGTTACAAGTATTTCCATAATCTCAAACCTCCCAGTTACTTACTACATATACCTATAATAGGCATATAAAAATTAACCTAGCTACAATTTAAAATAACTAGGTTAATAAAGCCACTTCTTAATTTATGCAAATAATTTTATAACTATAAAGTAACTTTTTCACGAACTACAGCTGGTCTTCCTACCGAATAATAGTCTACATTAAATTTCTTCACATATTCTAAACCATGGCAATTACGGCCATCAAAAATAATAGGTTGTTTCATCAAATCGATATACTGTTCTATAGGGAATTCCTTTATATCATCCCATTCAGTTACAATAAGTGCTACATCTGCATTTTTAACTGCTTCTTCAACAGAATATACATATTGAACTTCATTAGGCAATATTCTCTTTGCGTTTTCAGTAGCAATTGGATCATATGCTACGACCTTCGCACCCATCTTTACTAAATCATTTGCAATAACAATAGATGCCGCTTCTCTCATATCATCAGTATTTGGTTTAAAAGCTAAACCAAGCATAGCCACTTGTTTTCCTTCCATATCGCCTAATACATTTTTTATTTTTCCAACCAGTGATGCCTGTTGATTATTATTTACTGTAATAACTGATTTTAACAGGTCAAAATCATGCTCAACATTACCAGCAATTTGTATTAGGGCATGTGTATCTTTAGGGAAACAAGAACCCCCATATCCAATACCCGCTTTTAAAAATTGTGTACCAATCCTTTTATCTAATCCCATTCCATTTGCTACATGCTCTACATCCGCACCTAACTTTTCACAAATATTAGCAATTTCATTAATAAAGCTAATTTTTGTAGCCAAGAAAGCATTTGCTGCATATTTAATCATTTCTGAACTTCTAATTGTTGTTTTAAAAACAGGAACATTAAAAGGTTTATTCACTTCTTCCATAATATCAGCAGTTTTAACATCATCAGTTCCAATAACAATACGATCTCCATAGAAACTATCGTGAATTGCAGAACCCTCTCTTAAAAATTCAGGATTTGATACCATGCTAATTTTCACATCTGCTTTTAAGTTTTTCTGAATTAAATTTTTCACATGATCATTTGTGCCAACTGGAACTGTACTTTTAATTACTACAATCGAATCTTTTTCAAGATTATTAGCAATATCCAAAGCGGCTTGCTCAATATATTGTAAATTAGCTGAACCATCTGCTTGCTGCGGTGTACCTACTGCTATATAAATAACATCTGCTTCTTCAATCCCTTGACGACAATCTGTTGTAAATAACAATCTATTTTCTTTAATATTTTTACTCATTAAATCATCTAAACCTGGTTCATATATTGGTGAAATACCTTTTTTCATTCTTGCAACTTTATTTTCATCAATATCAATACAAGTCACGCGATGCCCAATATCCGATAAACAAACCCCTGTCACTAGTCCCACATAACCTGTACCAAAAATAGCAATATTCATCTTATATCCTCCTTAATTATTAACAATAAAAAAAGCCCTTTGAAGAAAAAGGCTTTTTTTTGCTTATTTAACAAAATGTTTTACTACTCCATTTAGAGCATAATTTATAAAACACCATGCAGATTTCAGGATACTTAATCCCTCAATTTCTCTATATAATTTCCAATTCATTTTAGCCATTTTGAATTTTTTACTAGAAATAGAGTTTTCAACTTTTCTATAATTAGATAAAACTTCATCTAAGCCATAAGCATAATGACCTTGTCTTAATATTTTCAGCCATGTTGCAGTATCTTGACGTGTTCTAATATTTGGCATTTGTACTTTACCCAACTTCTCAATATCTAACATAACTGTTAAACAGCCGATTATCGTATTTTTTAATAATTCATTATAATTAATTTTCCCTGGAACATGCACTACCTTATCAGTGAGAATACCATCTTGATTCATAATTTGATAACTCGTAAATGAAAAAGCTATATCATTATTCTGCATAAATTCTAATTGCTTTTCTAGTTTTTCCGGTAGCCATAAGTCATCACTATCTAGGAAAGCTACATACTTTCCTTTTGCATTATTAATGCCAGTATTTCTCGCTATTGCTGCTCCACAATTTTCCTGCAATTCAATTAATCGTATACGATTATCTTTCTTAATCTCTTCTTTTATTAATTCACAAGTATTATCTTTTGAAACATCATCTATAATAATCATTTCCCAATTTGTATAAGTTTGAGATTGGACAGATTGGATTGTTTCTTTAATAAAAGAACTTGCATTATATGATGGGGTAATAATTGACACAAGTGATTGATTCCCTATTTCAATCTCACTTAGATTTATTTCCATTTCAATACTACTCCTTCAGATCTTCTTTGATATTTTCATCAAAATTTTAACAGCTCTTTAAAACTTTTGATGAATGAGCGAATTGGTTTTTCAGTTAAATGAAATTTTTTTACAAAGAAAATTGTTAGCATACATATAGCTGGAATAGTTCCTCTCATCCTTTTAAATAATGGTCCTTTTCCTGTAAAAGTATTAGAATCAATTAGTTTATTTTCTGATGTTTTCTTTTTATGAAAAACAATAATTTGATTAACATAAGATATACTATATTTCTGTTTCAATAAATCTGCGAGCAAGATATTTTCTTCCCCAGATGGATATTTTGCCCCAAGACCAAATCTCTCATCAAACTTCAAATCTCCAATATCAATTTTATTTAAATTAATAAAGAACTCTATTGATGAAATTTTTAAAACCCCGCGAATACCTAATTTTTCTATAGAAGCTTGTGGATATTCTTTATAATATTGTTGAATTTCGGGGTCAAATATCTGAAAACTTAGCGCGTCGATATCCCTATATTTAAATCCTTCAACAACCGTTTCAAATGCGTTTTTAGGATACCAGCAGTCATCATCTGAGAACGTAACAATACCATTATCCACATATTCTAAACCTTTATTTCTTGCATGAGATAACCCTTTTTTGCTTAATATAACATGATGGTAATTAAAATTGTATTTCATTAATAAACTGCTAATTCTATCATGATTTTCTTGAGACACAATAATAACTTTAATATTATTAATAGTTTGCTCTTCTAAACTATTAAATAAGCGTTTAATATACTCAATTCTATTTCCTAATGTGGGTACTATAACATTAACTAGATATTCATTGCCCAATTTTTTCACCATACTTTTATCACTTAATTAATAACGCTCCATAATTCTTTATATTGCTGACGTATATCCTGCCAAGTATTATTTTGAGCTATTTTCTTAGCACTGATACTTAAATCCTCTTTAACATTAGGATTATCTAATATTAAATTAATCCTTTCAGACAGTTCCTCATCATTATTTATAATAAAGTGTTCTAATCTTGTATTTTTAAGCAAATAATTCATCTGAACATCTTTACTTACTACAACTGGTGTACCAACAGCTAATGCCTCTAATGGCGCTAAGCCAAAAGTTTCATATAAGCTATTTTGGATATAAAGATTTGAATAATAATAAGCACTTATCAATTCACTTTGATTTAAATTACCTATATATATAACCTTTTTAGGATCCATCATATTCATTACCTTGTCATGAACATTTCCCTTTGGCCCAGCGATTACTAAGATAAAATCATCCCTTTTTATATCATTCACAACTTTAACTAATTGTTCAATTCCTTTGTACTTAAAAGTTCCGCAAGCAGTAAATATAATCTTTTTTCCTTTTTCTAAAGGAAGAAGTTCGTTAAATATATTTTTGTCTGGCTTTATAGTCAGAAATTTTTCGGAAACGCCATTTGGAATAACTTTCAATTTCTTTTTTGGTATTTTATAATCACTTATAATCATTTCCTTTAACCCTTCTGACACGCATATAATACTATCTGCAAGCTTCAAAGTAATAAATTCCGCCATTTTACAAGAAATTCTCAGATTAGAGAAGTGCAAATTTTCCCGCGATACTAGGCCATTTGCGGTATAAAGAATATTCTTTCTGAATATTTTCCCTATTATAACTAACAATGCATTTGATCGTGTAAAACCAAATATATGCAAATTACTTATATCTCTGGAAAATATCCCTTTTATACATGCTCTTATATCCCTTCCTAAAACAATTATATCCTCATTATCTATATCATTAACAATACTATTGAACACCTTTTGTGGACCAGACATTTCTTTTTCTATGTTCTCTACTTTAACCCCTATTACTAAAGTTTTTTGCAATAGGATCTCCTCCGTTCTCTCTTTTAATTAAATCACTACCTAACTTTATTGTAGTAAATATAAAGAAAAACCATAAAAAGTTCAGATAATTATTTCTTAATAAAGAGAATTCTGTACCCTGATGGAATAAAATAGCCACTATTATTGCAATATTTCCAGAATACATGAGCCACTGATTTTTATACTCTAAGTTGTTCTTGTATTTTTGAAACTGTTGAATTAAAATCCCTAATGTACAACAGACAAAAAATAGAAATAATCCTAAACCGATAACCCCTATCTCAGCTGTAATACCTAAATATAGACTATGCGCATGATTTACTCCAACATTCATTTCTCTTAAAAACTCTTGACTAGAATTGAATCCTATCCCCAAAAAGAAATGGTTTGAAATAACATCGGCTAATAAATCCCATGCTTTTCCTCTTCCTGCCAAATCTAAGCTTAATCGCTGGTTACTTCCCTGTAATAAAAGGACTATTATTCCCCCTGCAAAAACACTTAGAATCAAAGATATTCTCATTATTTTCCAAATATTTTTTCTTAAACGGTTCATTCCCCTACTATTATTTAACCAAAAGAACAGAAATAAGAAGATTCCAAATGCCAATATCCCTGTCCTTGAATATGTTAAAAACAAGGCATAACATTGAATTAAAAATGATATTATAAAATAGAAAGTTTTTATTGACTGTCTTAAAAACAAAATCAGAGTAGTCGCTAATGATATTAATAGTATGTATGATAATATGTTAGGATTTCCTGTAATAGATGAAAATCTCAGTGTCGCTCCTGAATAATATACTGCCTGTTCTATTCTTATAGGACCTAAGGTAATATAATTTAGTGAATATTCGTCATTAAACCACATCATTAATCCAAAAATTTTAATAAATATCATTAAGGTAGCTAAAAATAAACCTACTAACATTTGAATTTTATAACTAGCAATCAATGTTTTTTCAATCATTCGATCTACATTAACAATGTATGCCATTGCGAAAATAGGACCAAAAATTATAAATGTTCTCCATAAAGTTTCAAATTGTATTTCACTCCAAAAACTTGAAATAGCACAGTAAAGACCTAAGACATATAAACAGCCCATTGATTGCAAATATTCTTTAGTAAAATTAGCACTTTTACTATTTAAAAAATTAAATACCCACAGCACAAAAATAATTAAAAAATTAACATAATAACTATATGGTGCTTTTATTAATGGTTGCATGCTATTTACTACCGGCACATATAAAATGAATAGTGAAATTAACATTATGAAAATAGAGTTATAAACATAAGAATTCTTACTATCCATCTTTTGAAGTACAAAACTTTTGTCTTTCATATTTTAACCTCTACTTTTAATAAATTTCCCTAATCTGTATTTTAAGACCTTTGGTAAACGGCTTATTAATATTAAAATCACCTTAGGATTTAAATATATATTTTTCACTATACCCTTAATATCTTTTTCTTTTATTTTTTCAATGAAGCTATAATATAAATTTAGATTTGAGAGTCTTACCATCCTACCCTGCAATTGATTAATTAGCTTTTTATTAACTTGAAATTTTTCATGCTTTAATAGTTCCCTATTTGCTTGTATTAACTGTTGGATTCTCTTTGTCTTTTGTCTTGTAAGAGAATCTCCCCTCTGCCTATAAAAATATAACGGTTTATTATAAAAATAACATTTATTAGACTCGCATAGTACCTCAAGATAAAAAACATAATCTTCCCCAAATATCAATTGATCATTAAATCTTATATTTTTTTTCTCCAATAGATTTCTTTTTATTATCGGTTGCATTCCTAAATCTAACTCTACTAATAACTCCGGGGTAATATTAAGGCTAGATTCAAGTTTTTCTTTGTAATTTTGACATTGTGTTGCATACGGACTTACATGCCCATCATATATTAGGAAAATATCATCAAATATCATGTCAGCTTCTTTGATTCTAGCAAAATTAAGCAACTCTTTTATTCTTTCTTGATCCCACCAGTCATCTCCATCTAAAAAGGCTATCCAATTACCTTTTGCTTTAGAAATCCCAAAGTTTCTCGAATAAGCCGGACCTTGGTTAGACCCATTTTCATATAGCTTTATCCGCTCATCTTGTAAAGATTGAATGATTTCAACTGTTTTATCCCGTGATCCATCATCAATTACTATAACCTCTAATTGCTTAAAACTCTGATTAAGTACTGAATTTAATGCTTCCTCTATATATTCTTCTACATTATAAGTGGGAATTATTATAGATATCTCAGGAACAGACATTTATAGCCTCCTCTACATAATAGATTTCTTTTTTTGAATCATATTTTTTATTAAATCTTTTTCTGATAGAATAACAATTAAAACAATGAGATAACTTATTACTAATGAGATAAATATATTAATATTTCCTAAAAATAATTTATTTATGACATACAAAAAAATTAAACTTAATAAACTTTTAGAACTACCCCTAAACACGGTAAATATTCCCTGCTTATTAAAAATTATTAAACCCAGTAATAGTACAATCTCTATTAAAACAGCTGTGATTGCTGCTCCTAAACTACCGTATAACTTTCCAAAATACGAGTACGCAAAAATACCTGTCCCAAAACTAATTAATAATGCAATAGATCTATATTTTTGCAAACCTTTAGTTGTTAAACTATCCGCTAAAGGAAAGTTAATTGATTGAATAAAAACAATAATAGATAAAATAGAAAGAGTTTCGGCAATTCCTATCCAGTTTTTCCCTAACAGGAAAACTGAAATTTCTTCTGGAAATAGTATTATGGGTAGAACCATAATTAAAGACAATAAAGTCATTAACTTAATTTCGATAACTATTACCTCTCCATGTTTTTTTAGCTCACTTCTATCAATAAGCTTAAACAAAACTGGATAAAAAGCTGCTGCTACAATACCTGGAATTTGATATAGAACAGAGGGGATACGTAATGCAGCGTTAAAATAGCCAACCTGTTCTAAACTAGATACCTTTTCTAAAGCAATAGGTCCCATTAAAGGCATAAGTATCGTTAAAAAAGCAGTTAACGTAAAAGCACTTAACCCATTTAAAATAGAATTATCTAATCCTTTATGCAATTTAATTTTATTAATGACAAAAGAGATACTTATAATACCCCCTAAAATACTACATAACCCATAAGTGAAAGCTACCATTAAAAGACTATATCCAAAATAAACTCCAATAAGAAGACCTATTACAGAAATTAAGCCTGCCATGATTCGAATAATTGCAGTATATTTCATTTTTTCGATAATTTGATAATATACCGCTCCTACATTTTGTAGTGCTGCACCAAATATTGTAGGGATTACCATCAAGAAAATTACTTGTTTCATTTCTTTCTGACTATACATAAAATTCACTAGAATAAATACAATTACAGAGGAGAATATACAAATGAATAATCTTGTTACCAAATAGCTATTTAAAAGTTTAGATATATCTTTATTAGCTTTGGTACCCTCCCTAATAAATGTATGAGTTAATCCTAGATCTGTCATTGAACTTGCAAAAGTGGAAAATACTAATGCAATACTTAAAATACCATATTGTTCTGCCCCAAGATATCTAGCTATAACAATTGCTGAAATGGCGGTTAACATTCGTACCATCACATTTCCTACAAATAAAAATGAAGCATTTTTAAGAATTAATTGTAAGTTCATACTAATACCATCCTGTATTTATAAGATACATTATCTAGCTCCGTCACCTGTGCATACTACCTTAATAGTCTTTAATATAATTTTAAAATCCAACAATAAACTGGAGTTGTTAATATAATATATATCTAGCCTCAACTTTTCTCTCGGTGTAATTTCATAACCACCATTTACTTGCGCCCATCCTGTCAGTCCTGGTTTTACCTCTAGTCTCTTTTTAAAACCTGGAATTTCACGCTCAAATTTCTCAGTAAACATAGGTCTTTCCGGCCTTGGTCCTACAAGAGACATTTCACCTTTTAAAATATTAAATAATTGCGGTAGCTCATCAATCCTCGTCTTACGAATAAATAATCCTATCTTTGTAATACGTGGGTCATTCTTCTCTGCCCATTTTGCACCATTTTTTTCTGCATCATTTCTCATAGAACGCAATTTAATAACATTAAATCTCTTCCCATTTATACCCAACCTTTCCTGCAAATAGAAAGGGGACCCTGGAGATTCTAAAATAATTAGTAAACTAAATATCAACATAACAGGTGCCAATATAATCAAGCCTAGTAAAGCGAATATAACATCTAATATGTACTTACTCCCTAAATATAACTTGGATTGTCTATTTTCAACTTGAACGATTTGATCATCTGATGTAACTTGATATTCTCTCGCTATATTTTCACCAGTCTTCATATTCCCTCTCCCTTGTAATCTTATTCATTGATTTCTTTATGTACTAAATCATTCATATATTTTATTAATTGCTTTTTTAATTCCTTATGCTGTAATGCCACCTCAATTGTCGTCTTAATAAACCCCAATTTCTCACCAACATCATAACGCTTTCCTTCAAAATCATATGCAAATACCCGTTGAATTTCATTTAATCGTTGGATTGCATCTGTCAACTGAATTTCCCCACCAGCACCTGTTTGTTGATCTTCAAGGAGCATAAAGATTTCTGGTGTTAATACGTAACGTCCCATAATTGCTAAATTTGATGGCGCAGTTCCTTGAGTTGGTTTTTCAACAAATTGACGTACTTGATAACGACGATTGTTTTGTTCCACTGGATCGATAATACCGTAACGATGTGTTTCATTTTCAGGTACTGTTTGTACACCAATAACTGATGACTGTGTACCTTCGTATTGATCCATTAATTGGCGCAAACATGGCGTTTCTGCTTGTACAATATCATCACCAAGCAATACTGCAAATGGTTCATTTCCAATAAACTTACGTGCACACCATACTGCATGCCCTAGACCTTTTGGTTCTTTCTGTCTTATGTAATGAATATTAATTTTTGAGGAAGCTTGTACTTTTTCTAGCATCTCATGCTTCCCTTTTTCTAGTAAGCTTTGCTCTAATTCAAAGGAATGATCAAAATGATCTTCAATAGCACGTTTACCTTTTCCAGTAACAATAATAATATCTTCAATTCCTGATTCTATCGCTTCTTCTACTATGTATTGAATTGTTGGTTTATCAACAATTGGTAACATTTCTTTAGGCATTGCCTTTGTTACCGGTAAAAACCTTGTCCCCAGTCCCGCAGCTGGAATAATTGCTTTTCTTACTTTTTTCAAGTCTAGTACCCCCCAGATGTATTATTATATCCATATGTAACAATAACAAAAACCCTACTTATAGGGTCGTCTTTACAACTCCATAGGTAGAGTTTCTATCATAAATAAATTATGGGCATCCAACCCATCCTCACGTCATACTCCCGACGACAAGCGTCTAAGGTAGGTTCGAAATAAAAATTTCTACCCACAGCACGACCGAGTGCCTCCGTTGATAACGGTTAGGAGACATCACCAGTTCTTTATTTAAAAAATACCGAACAATTTTTTACGACGAATTTGTTCCGGATCTTCTTTATAAATTGCTTTCCCGCTAATGATTAAGTACGGATTCTCTCTTAAATCATTCATAACACTTGCACCGAATTCTTTCTCTATTAGTTCATAGCTTTCTGCTAAATGGAATCCTCTTGATGTTGTGTTATGCGCATCTGATGCAACCATATGTGTTAAATTATGTTCTACAAGTTGAAGCGAAAACTTTTTGATTTTTTTACCAAACTTACCTAGTAAACTGCCTGCCGTTACTTGCGTTAATGCCCCTTTATTGACGAGGTTATATAACTTATCTGGCCGCTCGATTAACTCGGCATTGCGTTCGGGATGAACGATAATTGGAATCATTCCTTTTACACGTAGTTCATAAAATATTTGTTCTGCATAACGAGGTACATGATTAGATGGAAATTCAATAAATATGTATTTATTTGTTTCATTTAAAGTAACGATTTTACCAGCTTCATAGTCTTCTAATAAATCACCATATAATCTGATCTCTTGCCCCGGTAAAATGGTAAGCGGGATATTATGTTGTTGTAGTTCATCATTTAGTTGTTTTACTCCATGAATAATTGAGGTATGTTCATTTATATATTTCCCATTTTGATGGTGTGGTGTTGCGACAATTGTATGTATTCCTTCTGACACAGCTTGTTGTGCCATCGCTAAACTATCTGTTTCTGTCTGCGCACCGTCATCGATACCAGGTAAAATGTGACAATGTAAATCTATCATTTGTTTCATCCTCCCTCTCTCCTATAAAGATCTCTTTTCCCTTGAATATGAGATGTATCTCATATTCAAGGGAAAAAAGGAGATATGTTCTTCCCATATCTCACTCTTTTAATTAATTTGCACCGTAGTAATAATATAAGCCCTGTTCACGTTCACGATCGTTCAGAACAACACCTAATAATTTCCCTTTAGCTGATTCTAATAATCCCTTTGCTTTTACTGCCGTTTCTTTTTCTGTCGATTCACTACGAACGACAAGAATAGAAGCATCACATACATTTGCCATAATTTGTGCATCCGTTACTGCTAAAATTGGTGGTAGATCAAAAATAACTAAGTCGTACATACTATACGCTTGCGCAAGAAGCTCTTGCATTGATTTTGAGCCTAACAATTCTGCTGGATTAGGCGGGATTGGGCCACAAGCTAAAAAGTGTAAATTATCTACAGCTGTCGGTTGTACACATTTCTCCAAACGTTCACTATGTGTTAATACATTCGTTAATCCGAAAATATTATCTACTTGAAACATTTGGTGCATCGCTGGTTTACGCATATCTGCATCAATTAATAATACTTTCTTTCCTTGCTGAGCAAACACGACTGCCATATTCGCTGTTGTTGTTGTTTTTCCTTCACTTGGGTTTGCAGACGTTACCATTAATGAATGTAAATTCGTATCAACAGCTGCAAATTCGACATTCGTTCGAATATTACGATATTGTTCTGAAATTGGTGATTTCGGTTGTTGATGAGCAATTAATTGACGGCGTTGACGATGATTTTTTTTCTTTTTAAATAAATTAAGAGCCAATTGTTTGTCCCCTCACTTTTCTTGATGATGGAGCGTGTGATTTCACGTTCATTGTTTCTTCATCCATGCGAGCTACAATACCTAACACTGGTAAACCAAGTAAGTTCTCTACATCTTCTTCTTTTTTCACTGTGTTATCTAAGTATTCTAGTAAGAATGCAAGACCAACTGCAGCCATTAGACCAACAACGAAGGCAATTGCTACATTTAACATTGGACGTGGTTTAACTGGAGATTGATTTTCTGCAACTTCCGCTTTTGATAATACTGTTACGTTGTCCACGTTCATAATTTTTGCAACTTCACCTTTAAATACATCTGCAGTTGCATTTGCAATATCACGAGCTAATTTTGGATCTTTATCCTCAGCTGTTACAGAAATGACTTGTGAATCTTTTTCATTCGCAACATTAATCTTCCCTGTTAATGCTTGCGCTGTCATATTTAAATTTAATTTTTCATTCACTTGATCTAAGATTACTGGACTTTTAATAATAACCTTATATGTATTCGTTAATTGAATATTCGTTTGAACTTCACCAGCTTGAAACATCGATCCCTCTTGCTTCTTCTGATTAACAAGAATTTGTGTCGAAGACTGATAGATTGGTGTCATAAAGAAGAAGCTAATGATAGCACTTACAATGGCGGCACCAAAGGCGATTACGAGGATCATTGCTAAACGTTTTTTTAAAATATGAAATAACTCTTTCAAACTAATTGTTTCTTCCATAAGTTCCTCCAACTTTCTAAAATTTGCACATAAGAAAAATTATAACATATAATCTTACATTTTTTTATTTTAGTAATATCTATGTACGATTGTTATTTAAAAACATATATAATCTTACAAAATAATCTTAAATATGACAACACATTCCATCAATTTGCCAAAAATTCCATTATATCATTTTTTTCGCATAATACGATACTAAATTTTAAAACAATTCAAAAAAGCTAGTAAAAAAATTACTAGCCTTAAAAATTACTATTTCATACATTATTTTCTAATAATATCCATATTGTTCTTGTTCTTCTCTTTTATCGTTTAATATAACACCAAGTAGTTTTCCAGATGCTTTATCTAATATTTGTTTTGCTTTTATTAGTTTATCTTTTTCTGTTTTTTCACTGCGTGCTACTAATACAACTCCATCACATTTATTAGCAAGTATTTGTGCATCTGTAACGGCCAATACAGGTGGTGTATCAATCAAAACGATATCAAACATGTTATATGCCTCTAGAAGTAATTCGTCCATTTTACGATAACCTAGTAACTCTGCTGGGTTTGGTGGGATTGGACCCGCTGACATCACATATACGTTCTCTATATCTGTTTTTTGAATACATTGCACAAATGATGCTTGCCCTGATAATAAATTCGTTAATCCATTTGGATTGTGTGCAGCGAATAGATTTTGCAATGTTGGCTTACGTAAGTCAGCTCCAATTAACAATACCTTCTTCCCTTGTTGTCCAAAAACAACTGCTAGATTAGAAATAGTTGTTGTTTTCCCATCACCTGGGTCTGCTGAAGTGACAATGATAGAACGAATATGATTATCTACAGATGTAAATTCAATATTTGTACGGATGTTACGATATTGTTCCGCAACACGTGACTTAGGCTCTTTATGTGTAATTAATTGTCGTAATGGTTTTCTTTTTTTTCTCCCGAACATGTTATGATCTCCTCTTTTCAAAATGTGACACTTTCCCCTTTATCTCTCTATGTTCGATATGCTACGCCCATTCTTCATTTACTTATACCGTTAGATTTTCCCATCACTTTCCTCTAAAATTCATCATAACCAATCATAATAAGCTTTGTCCTATCTCATAACCTTTATAATGTGACAACCGCGTCTCTATTTTTATCGCGCTATCGTTTATCTTAATTCCAAGATATTTATAGCGTCATTACATACGAATTTCCATTCATTTACAATAATTTTTCTGATTACTCAGTATTTTAATATTTTGAATAGGAAATACATGAATGAAAAAAATTCTTCTGTAATATGCAGAAGAATTTTTTTCATTCACATCTATTCTTTTTTATCACCAATCGCAAATGTAATTTCAGCTTCACATGCAACTTCACCATCTACTGTTGCGATTGCTTTTCCTTTTCCGATTGGACCACGTACACGCGTCATTTCTACTTCTAGACGAAGTTGATCACCTGGACGTACTTGTTTTTTGAAACGACAATTGTCGATACCTGCGAAGAAAGCAAGTCTTCCGCGGTTTTCTTCTTTCTTTAATACAGCAACTGCTCCAACTTGTGCTAATGCTTCTACAATAAGTACACCAGGCATAACTGCGTAGTCAGGAAAGTGCCCGTTAAAGAATTCTTCATTTGCGGATACATTTTTAATTCCAACCGCTCTTTTTCCTTCATCTACTTCTAATATTTTATCAACAAGTAAAAATGGATAGCGGTGAGGAATGATTTCTTTAATTTGTTCTATATTTAGCATATAACAATCGCCCCTTTTGTAATATTGGTCTTACCACTTGGACATATTGTTTATTATCCCATTTTGTTTATTGTTTGTCATTATAAAGTGAAACTTTACTTCCTATTTATAAAAAATGCATACACTCTATTCTCTTAAAATAGTTGCACATCCTTGCAACTGACACGGAGGTAGAAAAGAGTGTATGCCCAGATTAGGGAAAGGCAATATGTATTAACACATGATTTGCCTTAATGTCGTATTCGACTCATTATATTATAAACGTTTTCAAATACGGAAATATTAAATTTAACCATATATATGAATATTTTACCTATATTCTTCGTTTTTCTTTATTTTTCTTCTATTTTCTCAAAAAATCGAAATAAAAAAATAAAAATACAAAAAAAGAACTAAGGTTTACACCTTAGTTCCTCTCATTTTATCGTAAAGCACGCTTTGGTAATCTATCGATATTCTCTAACATAATACCTGTACCAACCGCAACGCAGTGCATTGGGTTTTCAGCAATTAATACTGGTACTTTTAGTTCTTCTGCTAGAAGCATGTCGATACCGTGTAGTAAAGCTCCACCGCCTGTTAGAATGACACCGCGGTCGATGATGTCCGCTGATAGTTCTGGTGGTGTGCGCTCTAGTACGCCTTTTGCAGCTTGTACAATAACAGCCGCATTTTCTTTTAATGCTTCTGTAATTTCTTCTGAGCATACTGTAATTGTACGTGGTAAACCTGTTACCATGTCACGTCCGCGAATTTCAAGTTCTTCGCTACGTGCACCTGGGAATACTGTACCAACTTTAATTTTAATATCTTCTGAAGTACGTTCTCCAATTAATAGCTTATACTTACGTTTAATGTAGTTTAAGATCTCCATATCAAACTTATCGCCAGCCATTTTGATAGAGGAAGAGGTAACAATATCACCCATAGATAGTACAGCGATATCTGTTGTACCTCCACCAATATCAACAACCATGTTACCGCTTGGTTGGAAGATTTCCATACCAGCACCAACTGCGGCTACTTTTGGTTCTTCTTCTAAAAATACTGTTTTACCACCTGAACGTTCAGCAGCCTCACGAATTGCTTTTTGTTCTACTGATGTTATATTTGTTGGACAACAAATTAAAATGCGAGGTTTTGAAAAGAAGCTCTTTACGTCCAATTTGTTAATGAAATACTTTAACATTGCTTCTGTAATTTCGAAATCTGCGATTACACCATCTTTTAGTGGACGAATGGCTACAATATTACCAGGCGTACGTCCCACCATACTTCTTGCTTCTTCACCTACTGCTAATACTTTACCTGTGTTACGATCAATAGCAACAACAGATGGCTCATTTAATACAATACCCTTACCTTTAACATGGATTAATACGTTAGCCGTACCTAGGTCAATTCCGATATCTCGCGCAAACATTCCCGTTTTTTCCTCCTCGATATTCAAAATCAGGTTACACCCGAATTCTTTTACACCTAATTTCTGATTTTATCATAAATTTAACAGAAACGTAATATTCGCAAAAAGAATTCTTCTGAAAAATATTACCGAATTGAAACGGAATGTTTGCGATTGCATATTTATTGACGTACCGGCTTTTCTACATCTTCTTTTCTATACTTTTGTTTTGTTGCTTCTCCGCCTCTTAAATGACGAATAGACTTATGATAATCAAGAATTTCTTTCACTTCATTTGCGAGCTCTGGATTAATTTCTGGTAGACGTTCTGTTAAATCTTTATGGACTGTACTCTTTGATACCCCAAATTCCTTTGCAATGACACGCACTGTCTTTCTTGTCTCCACGATATACTTACCAATCTTGATAGTTCTCTCTTTGATGTAATCGTGCACACCACTCGCCTCCCTAAATTGGATGTGAGAAGGGTGAAATGAGCCTCGCTGCATACGACTTAGAAGTAAGTGTGAGTGCTGTTTGTAAGCGTTAAACATTCTTGGATTTATAATGAAATGATTCACGATTTCTCACCTCAAACACTCTCTTTGCTTTGGTTTATACCATTGTATTGCCCGCACTACTGATATATGCTACATGTTCACTATTTTTGCGGACTAAGTTAAGAAAAATTACTTTTTTTTGTGAGAAATACGTTAACAGTGACTATTTTGGCGAAAAAAATGACACCTTGTATACAAGGCGTCATTCTTCTCGTTCTAACTCTTCTTCTAACAATTGATGGTGGGGAACCTCTTTCTTACCGGCAATGTAATAATATAAAGTAAATAAAACAAACAATAAAATAATAGCAGTCGACAGAACAAACAAAAATGACACAGTATCCCCTCCTTTTTGTAATATATATTCGAGAATCTCGTCATTTTTCCTTGTTATTGCAACTTTTTTCTCGAAATTGAGTATTTTTATATGGAAATAAAAAAATCAGCTCTCCTAGTGAGAACTGATTTTTTCACTTTCTTATTCTTGTGAAGAAGAACTGTTAGATGATTCTGTAGAACCATTTGTTGATTTTTCTTCTTTCTTCGGTTCTTCTTTTTTGTCACTAGTTGAACCGCTAGTTGATTTCTCATCTTTTTGAGACTTGTCTTCTGTTTTACTTTCTGGTTTCGTGCTCGTTGACTTTTCTTCTTTTTGAGATTTGTCATCAGCTTTTTTACCAGAAGCGTTCGTTGCCTTTGCAGCACCTGCATCAGCTTTAATTTCTGCTACTGACTTATTTAAGTAGCGCTCAGGGTTCACAGCCACATTGTCTTTACGTACTTCAAAGTGAACGTGAGAACCTGCTTCTTTATTCATTGCACTTAGACCGGATTTTCCTAATACTTCACCTTGTACAACTCGTGCACCTTTTTCTACTTTTACACTGCCTAAACTTTGATAAGAAGCTGCTACACCATTTCCGCTATCAACTGTTACAACATAACCAAGAAGTGAATCTTTTTCAGCTTTCGTTACTGTACCACTTAAAGCAGCTGTAACATTAAATTCTTTTCCATTCTTCGCAGCAATGTCAATTCCTTTGTTCGGGGAATATGTGTTGTTATAAAAGACAAGTGCTTTTTCTTGTTCCGCCTCAGTTGCTGCATCTTCATAGAACTTCTTCTGTACAACTACTTCCGCATTAGCAGGAGCTGGCATTTTCACTACTTCTGAAGACTTCGTTACTGGTACTGCTGGATCTTCCGTTTGTGTATACGGCGTTGCTTGATCTTGGTTCGGAGTCTTCTTCGGATTAGCTCCTTGGAACCATAGTGCAACCATTAAAATTACCGCTGCACAAGCAATGTATAGTGCCGGAAATACCCATCTTTTTTGAAATAAATGTACTACCTTTTGCGACTTTTTATTATTTCTTCCTCGCATTCCATCATCACCTCAGCAATCATTTTGAACAATATTCACGCATCCTATACAACCTATAACTAATTACTTTTCGACAAAATCTGTAAAAATATGTATAGGAATTGTAAAATTTCCGAGGAAATGATTGAAAAAAGAAAAAACTGAGCGTTTTGGCTCAGTTTTTAGTCCATTTGTTTCTTTTTGTAAACCACCATACAAAGAATAATGGAAAGGACACACCAAATTATAATATTTATTAAATCACCACTAACAGTTGAAAAACCTTTTCCAGCCAGCATCTTTGGCATTGCATCTGCAAGATGTTTCGTTGGAATAAAATTGATTGCCTTTTTCAAAAAATCACTTTTAATAAATTCTCCTAACATCGGAGCTAGAAGAAAAATAATTAGAACTGGCATACCTATTACCGATGTTGATGCCATTGTTTTAGATATTAATCCAATTGCCGTACCTAGCATAAGGAAGAAAAGTATACTAACAAGTAAAAATAGAACGATTAAAACCATATTTCCCTTTAACACACCTAAAATAGCAAAGTTACTAATACAAATTACAAATGTAATAAGAGCCGTTAATGCACTTTTTCCTAGTAATACTTCTAAAGATGATGCTGGTGATAACATCATCACACGTAGCGTATGCTTTTCTTTTTCTTCCGCAATTAAAGACGCTTGAACAAAACTTCCTACCATCGTTAAAGCCATTAAAGTTAACATACTAGCTATTTGATCTTTCGGCCCATCCATCTGTTGATAAACAAAGGAAAATATAATTGGCATTGCTGCCATTAAGAGCATAGATGAATTTGCTTTAATATCTTGTACCTCTTTGCGAAAAATAGCTGAAAATCTTCTCATTGAAAATGTCATTATAATCCCCTCCCAGTAACTTCAATAAAGATATCGCCTAGCGTTGGTTCGTGTGAATGAATGGATAGTAATTCGCCCTTTTTCATCCATTCTGAAATGCGTTTTGCACCTAATTCATCTTTTTGCACCACTTCTTTTTGCTTATCTTTTAATACGACTTGGATTTGGTCTTTTGCATATTGTAAGCGTAGGTTTTCTGGTGTATCAAGTGCTACAATTTCTCCACCGCATAGAAAGGCGATGCGATTACAGAGCGTCTCTGCTTCTTCCATATTGTGCGTCGTTAAGAAAATTGTCGTTCCTTCTTTATTTAAGTCTTTTAAGATTTTATGAATGTTTTGTACGTTAACTGGATCGAGTGCAGATGTTGGTTCGTCTAAGAAGAGGATATCTGGTTTATGAAGGATTGCTCTTGCTAATGTGACGCGCTGCTTCATTCCTTTTGATAGTTTCTTTACTAATGTTTTTTTATCATCTAATAGATTCACTTGCGCTAGTACTTCTTCGATTCGTTCTTTTTTGCAATCGTATAAGTCACAAAATAATAGTAAGTTATCATAAATGCTAAGTCTTTCATATAAGCCACTATTATCTGTTAAAATACCAATTCGTTTGTAATCGATGCTGCTTGGGTCTGTAATATCTTTTCCTAATACTCTTACCGTTCCGACACTATGAAGTAATTGAGAAGTTAATATTTTTACTGTTGTCGTTTTTCCAGATCCACTCGGTCCGAGGAATCCAAAAATTTCTCCTTGCTTCACCTCAATATTTACATTTCGAAGTGCCGTTTTTTCATTGAAACTTTTCATTACATCTTTCATTTCAATTGCTAATGTCATCTCGTCATCCCCTTTATTTTTTCTTTTATAGATGAAAGTCGCTTTAGCGCTTTTCGTTTATTTGTTTCGCTTTTCTTGACTCAATCATATGAAAAACAAAGGGTTTACGCATTAAAATACCGGTAAAAGGAGTATTTTTACCGGTGAATGAATCGTATTTTGGGCTTATTGGAGCACTTTTTATAGCCCAATCACGCTTTTTAATTCATCCATTCGTCCTTTTGAAAGCGGGATTGAACTTTTTCTTTCATCGTCTAAAATTAAGCTGAAACTGTTACGAGTCCAAGTAATCACTTCTCGCACCCTTTGTAAATTCACAAGGTAAGAGCGATGACATCTAAAGAAACCAAAACCTGTTAATCTCGCTTCTAGTTCACTTAATGTTAATGCGCATACGAAATCACCTTCACGAACGTGAATATGTGTTACTCCGTTTTGTGTTTCAATGAAATGGATTTCCATTGGATCTAATAAAATGATTTTATCGTTTACTTTCGCTGGTATTCTTTCTAACTTCATTTGCGGAATCATTTGAACGACTTTTTCTTCATCGACTTCTTCTGCTTCCTCTTGTTCAATTTCTACTTTTTTCACACCATCATTGTTTAATATGTATACATCTTCTGTTAACGAAAGGGCGTCCGATAGGAAAGATGATGTAATAAAAATCGCCTTTCCTTGCTCTTTCATTTTCATAATTGCTTTTCGAATCATAATCGTACTCTCTGTATCTACATTTTGCTCTGGTTCTTCCAAAATGACTAAATCCGGATTATGAATCATCACTCGCCCAATATGAAGACGACGTTTCTCTGAAAATGATAGTTTTTCTATTTTAACGTTTAATTTATCTAAAAGGCCGACATATTGTACAACTTCTTCTATACTCATATTCGATTCATACAGCCCTATTAAAAAATTAAAGTATTCCTTCACCTTCAAACGATCATATGCTTCATCTTTCAAAAAACAAAAGCCGATGCGAGAATAATTTCTCTTTCCAATCGCTTCACCTTCAAATAGCACATTGCCAGTTGAAGCTTCTTCCTCACCAATAATAATGCGGTGTAACACTTTAGCTGTATGGTTATTACATTGCAAAACAACACATTGCCCCTTCTCAACCTCTAGCTCAATTACCGGTAACTGGTTCGTCTTCCCTAACTGTTTCAACCCCAATAACACCATTTCGTCTCCCCCGAATGCTTTTTATCATATTATACCAAACAATTAATGGAAATTTTTGATATTTTATGAAGTGTCATAAAAAAGAAGGACCGCCCCAACATACCTCTTAGGACGGTCCCTTTTACTCTACTTCTTCACCATCAACTTACCTTCATAATCGTTCATCGTCTTTATTTCAACACCTTTATAGTAATGAGCGACGATATCTGTATATTTCTTGCCTTCTGCTGCCATGCCGTTCGCTCCGTATTGGCTCATACCAACGCCGTGGCCGAAGCCTTTCGTCGTAACGATGATTTTATCCCCTTGTTGTTTCCACGTGAAGTCGGAAGAACGTAAGTCTAACTTTTCACGAACTTCCTTTCCTGTTAATGTTTTCCCTTGAAATGCTACATCCTTTACGCGCTTTCCTTCCGTAAGATCTTTAATATTTCCAACTTTTCCGTCTGCTAGCACTTTCACGCCGAGACGTTTTTGAAAGTCAGCTACGGTAAAGGTTTGCTCGCTCGTAAATTTCGGAGAGGCTTGATCCCACGGGCTATCTACACTCTTTAAGTACGGATAATCATTTCCCCAGTAATCGGCTGCATTTTCTGTCCGGCCATTACTCGTTGAGAAGAATGATGCTGAGATTGGCTTTCCGTCATACGTTAAAACTTGTCCTGCGGTTTTCGAAACAGCTTCTTCGATTTTCTTCAAATTATTTTCGTAGTTATTGCCCCATTGTTTTTTCAATTCTTCTTTGCTTTTGTACACTTGATCTTTCACCGTATCTGTCACGTCCGCATTGTTTTTCTTACCTCCGCTTAGCATACGCTGCACGACAAATGTTCTCGCTGCTAATGCCTGCGCCTTTAGCGCCTCTATTTCAAAACTGGCATTCATCTCAGAAGCTACTACACCGGTCACATACTCCTCCATAGGTAATGACTCTACCTTTTTCTGTTTCTCGCGATATACAGCAACTTGAACCGCTGTATCCACTTTCCCTGGAGCTGGTATACTTTCTATCGCTGGAGGAGTTTTAGAAGCTGCTTTTTCCTCTACTTTTGCTTTCGCAAACGGAATCACAAGAACAGCAGGTACAATGATAACGAGCGCTATGAGAAGCGCTACTGTAATAAAAAGTGGCTTTGAAAATTTCATCTTATTTCCCCCAATATGAAAAAGCTTTACTCCATTCATTCTTATGGAACAACTCTTTCTTTTAGAACATACTTAAGGGGAACCATATAAAACAAAAATTTTCTAAATATTTTTACTGGTACGTGCATAAGTATAGAATTTCTTGACTATAACAGTAATAAGCCCAAAAAAATAGCCTCTATGTCAAAAGACATAGAGACTATTTCAATTAAGCGTGAAGATCAGAAACTTCTTGTTCTTTCACTTCTTCTACTTTTTCGTTTACACGTTCAATAGTTGCACCTAATGCAGCTAATTTCTTATGGAAGTTTACATAGCCACGGTCAAGATGTTTTAACTCAGTTACACGAGTGTAACCTTCTGATACTAAGCCAGCTAAGATTAATGCAGCTGCAGCACGTAAATCAGTTGCTGCTACTTCAGCACCTTGTAAGCTGTTTGGACCGTTCATAATAACAGAACGACCTTCGATTTTAATATCAGCATTCATACGACGGAATTCTTCAACGTGCATAAAGCGGTTTTCAAATACCGTTTCTGTAATCATACTTGTTCCATCAGCTTGTAGTAATAATGCCATCATTTGTGATTGCATGTCTGTTGGGAAACCTGGGTGAGGCATAGTTTTAATATCAACCGCTTTTAACTTATCTGGGCCGATAACACGTACACCTTCATTTTCCTCAATAATTTTAACACCCATTTCTTCCATCTTCGCTGTAATTGAGCGTAAATGTTCAGGCACAGCATTTTCAATTAAGATGTCTCCACCAGTAATTGCCGCTGCAACCATGAATGTTCCCGCTTCAATACGGTCAGGAATAATAGAGTGGTTTGCACCATATAATTTATCAACGCCTTCGATACGAATCGTTCCAGTTCCAGCTCCGCGTACTTTCGCTCCCATCGCATTTAAGAAGTTAGCTAAGTCAACGATTTCTGGTTCTTTCGCTGCGTTTTCAAGGATTGTTGTCCCTTTTGCTAATGTAGCTGCAGACATAATGTTTTCTGTCGCGCCCACGCTTGGGAAGTCTAAATAAATTTTAGCTCCTTTTAGTTCTCCCTCAACGTATGCCTCAACAAAACCGTTACCAACCTGTACTTTTGCTCCCATTGCTTCGAAGCCTTTTAAATGTTGGTCAATTGGACGTGAACCAATTGCACATCCACCAGGAAGTGCAATACGAGCACGACCGTTACGTGCTAATAAAGGTCCCATTACTTGAACAGATGCACGCATTTTACGTACATATTCAAATGGTGCTTCAATGTTTAGCTCTTTAGAAGCATCGATTGTTACTTGGTTATTTTCAAATACGACTTCAGCATTTAAATGACGTAATACCTCATTAATTGTGTATACATCAGACAAAACTGGTACTTCAGATAGTACATTCTTTCCATCACTCGCTAATAGGGCTGCAGCGATTATAGGTAATACAGCATTTTTTGCGCCCTCAACACGCACTGTGCCGTTTAACCGCTTTCCGCCACGGACGATGATCTTTTCCAAATTATTCCCCTCCGTGTCCTTTTTTCAGTATCTATTCACTCAATACTCAGAAGTTATGATCGGTGTGCCAACCACAATTGTATCTTTGTTGTCTGTAGAACGTATTGCTATTTGCACATTTATTTTCTCTCTATTTGTTGAAAGAGCGTCATCCCACTTTTTATTGTATGCGGAGACTGACACAAATGCTCTTTCTTCTATCTGTTCGATCGCTCTTGCTGAAAGATCTTTCAAAACCTGATTGGTTTTATTTTGCAAAACACCTTCAATCTTATCATTCAGTACACCTTGAACACAAGTGTAAATTATAGGTTTTTCACTAAAAATTTTATTCGTTTTCTGAATATACTTCGGGTCCCATTTTGCCCCGCTTACTTCAAAGATAATGAAAGTGTTTTCTTTAGTATTTTCCTTACTCCAAGTTACTACTACTCGTTCTTCATAGGAAGAAAATTTTTTATAGGATGTAGCTTTATATCCATCTGGAGATTGCTCTAATTCCCACTTTTGAATATTCGCCTTATCCTTCACATCGTTTAACAACTTTTGAAACGTATGTATATTAGAAATTGTTTTTGTTTCTCGTGCTAACCATGACCATTTCTCTACTTTAGCATCATTTTTCTCTACAGCTGCGATCATGTTCTCCATCTTCTGTTCATCGCTTATCGGTTTCATCTCTCTATATCCAACCAAAAATAAAACAACACTAAGTGCAACAATAAGAATGGCTTTAAGCTTCAATTTCATCCCCTCCTATCCCCATTGTTAACGGAGATTTGAGGTTCTATACACTTACTTTACTAAATACGTTAAACTCTTTGAATAGCCTAAATAATCAAGGAAAAAGTTACTTACAGATGTCCCAATTGCAATTGTAATTAAGATGAGTAATACTCTCGTCTGCATCACCTTTCCAGGCTTCATTAAACGCTCAATGTGAATACCTTGTAAGGCCCACCACGTAATGGTAATAAACAATAAATGCGAAACGATGGCAATCAGTGCTTGTTGCCCTAAAAGATGTGCCAAAAAACCGACTCCTTTTTACCCAGCTACTACTTACGAAATACTATAAAAACGATACCATAATAAGTAGGAGCCACACTTTTTCAAATACAAATAAGCATCTTACATTTTACATCGTAATTTTCTCTTTAAAAGCGTATACTTATATGCATTTTCAATCGTAGTTCACACAAAATAAAAAGCGCAGAGTAACGACTCCACACCTTTTATTTTCACTATTGTACCACGTTCCCTAAGAAGAAGAAATCTTTCATTAATGGAAAATATTCATAAAAGAAATTGTACCCAACCATCGGCATAATCCCTAGTATTACAATTGAAATTGCGCAAAGGCTCATCACAACCTTTATATTGAGTGGCAAACGAATTTTCTCTTCTACTTCTCCTGTACGGAAAAACATTTGCTGTAAAATACGGAAATAATATACGAATGAAATGACTGTCGTCCCCATCATAATAGAAGCTAGTACGTAATGAGCTGGCTCTACATGAAGGGCCCCTAAAAAGATGTTAATTTTCCCAATGAAACCAGCTGTTCCTGGTATCCCCGCTAGCGATAAAATAAAAATCGTCATCACGATCGCTGTAAATGGCGACCTTTTATATAATCCAGTGAAAATGGTCATATTTTCTTTGTCGCTTTGTAAGATTAAGCCGTGGATAATTGCAAACGCGCCTATATTCATAAGCATATATGCAAGCATGTAAAACCACATGCTATCCATCGTAAATGGCGATAATGCTACAAGCGGTACGAGTAAATATCCTGCATGCGCGATGCCTGAATAAGCAAATAAGCGTTTTACGTTATATTGCTTTAATGCGACTACATTTCCAATAATCATCGTAATACTAGCTAGCACAGCGATGTATATGCTCATACGTCCGTATAAAGATTGCATGTCTCCTTGCACCGATACACTTGCAAAAACCATGAGGAACAGACGGATAATGAGTAAGAACCCAGCAATTTTAGAAATCGTTCCAAGAAAAGCAGTAACAGGTGTAGCCGCTCCCTCATACACATCAGGCGCCCACATATGAAACGGCACTGTAGCAATTTTGAATGAGAGCCCAACGAGTAATAGTAGAAATGCAAGAGCTAGCAATAATTGAATGCCACCAGCCAGTTCCCCAGCAAATACCTTTTGTATATCCACAATATTAGTTGATCCTGTAATGCCGTATAAATAACTCATTCCAAAGAGCGTAATTGCCGTTCCAATTCCTCCATTAATGACATATTTCATTGCTGCCTCATTTGATGCACGGTTCTTTCTTCGTATTCCTACTAAAATGTAGGAAGAAAGTGAAAGCAATTCTAAACCGACGAAAAGTGTAATGAAATCAACGCTAGAAGCCATAAACATCGCCCCAAGAAGCGCCATTAAAAATAAGTAATAATATTCTCCCTTATCTTCAATTGGATTTTTCTTATCATCGCTCATTGCGATACATAAAATGAGGGCCGCCCCGCCTAACAACAACGTTTTAAATCCTTTTGAAAATCCATCTAACACAAATGATCCATTTAAAATATCTCCTGCTGGTTCGCTATATAGCGTAATTAGTGACACGATTGCTAATACGACCGCCGCGATTGCACCAAGTGCTACGTATCTATGGTTCAGCTTAAAAAACAAATCACATATGGAAAGAAGGATGGCAGCCCCGAGAATAATAAATTCTGGCACCATGAGATGCCACGATAAGCTAAGTAACGTATTCATATCCATCCTACTTCACCCCCAATGTTTTCAACGTATTTTGAAGCGGATCCCCTAGTATTTCTGGCATTACGCCAATTGCAATAATGCAGAAGATAAGTAGCAATATAGGAACATACTCCCAACCGTGTATATCTGCTTTCGTTTCCCACTCTTTCTTACCAAATGTTACTTGAAGTGTTGCTCTTAATACGTATACAGCGGTTAAAATGATGCCAAGTACTCCGGCCGCAGCAATAACTGGCTCTCCTTGGAATAAACCGAGAAAGGCAAGAAATTCGCTAACAAATCCGGACATCCCCGGCAATCCAAGCGATGCCATTCCTCCCGCTAAGAAGAATCCGCTAAGTACCGGTACACTTTTTGCAAGTCCGCCAAGTGCTGTAATATCCGACGTTCCAAAGCGCTGTTCTATAACACCAAGTAAAAAAAAGAGTAAAGCTGCAATTAAACCGTGCGAAACAACTTGGAATAGAGCGCCTTGTGTACCTGGTGCATTTAACGCCCCAAGGCCCATTAATACAATACCCATATGTGAAATACTAGAGTAAGCAAGCACCTTCCGGAAGTCCGTTTGAATGAGCGCCAAGAAGGCTCCGTACAATAAATTGATGACTCCTAAAATCGCAATGAGCGTTGCAACCTCGCGAAAGTATTCCGGGAATAGTCCCTGTCCGAAGCGGATTATACCGTATGCTCCAATCTTCAGTAAAACACCTGCATGAAGCATAACAACAGCCGGATGTGCTTCAATATGTACATTGACCATCCAGCGATGTAACGGGAAAACGGGTAGTTTAATCGCAAAAGCGATCATTATGCTAAGAAACAAGCCGAACTGTAAGCTACTTGAGACAGCCATTCCTCCGCCAGTACCTACACTCGTTAATATTTCTTTAAGCTCTGTAATATTGGTTGTACCTGTTTTCGCAAATAAAACCGAGAAAACGATAAGCAAAATAGCGGAGCCAATACCGTTATATATTAAATAACTATAAGCAGCCTTTTCACTCGACAATTTCCCCCACTTCCCAATTAATAAAAACATTGGTGGCAATGTAATTTCAAAGAAGACAAAGAACAACATTAAATTTTGAGCAGCGAAGACACCGAGCATCCCTATTTCTAACGTGAGTAATAGCATATAAAATGCTTTCAAATTCCTTTTAATCGTAAATGCTGCAATTGCTGCAAGCATCGCTAGAAGGGCCGTCAGTACCATCATAACGAGCGATAAACCATCAATACCAAGCTCGTAATAAATGGAAAACCAACTTTTATCCACCGCTGCAAAATCCCCAAATTTAATCCATTTCACTTTTTCATCAAATAGAGACAAACTCTTTCCGGAAGCATATGTACAAGCGAGGACGATAGCCATTCCGAATGGAAGCACCGTTCCAAATAAACCGAGCGCTCGCACTGTACGCGATTCTTTTTTCGGTGTTAATGTAAGTAAGAGAATTCCTAAAAGCGGGGAAAAAATGAAGAACGTTAATAACAAATCATTCATCGTAAATCCCCTCCCGTATAGAGCAAAATAATGAAGAGTACTGCAAGTGAAACAGCTGTTACAGTCCCATACACTTGTACATTTCCGTTTTGGAGTCTAGAGCCAATTGCACTTATCCCTTTCACTAAACTCCCTATTAAAACAGCAATTCCTTCAACTACATACACTTCAAATAGGCGAAGCACATGAGCGATTCCTTTCGTAATAGGAAGCACCGTCATATTGTATAGTTCATCCACATAATATTTTTCTTTCAAAAGTTTATAAAGAGGCGAGTCCTCACCACCAGCCCAATCTCTAGCAATAGATTTCTTGCCATATATGACATATGCAAGAGCAATCCCTGTCAAAGAAACGAGCGTCGCAACAATCATAATCCAAACTGGTCCGTGCACCTCTCGCACTTTAAACGCTACATCTTTCGTAAGCCAATCTCCGAGAAACGTTCCAAACCACGGTGTATTTATATAGCCTGCCACGACTGCGAGAACGCCAAGGACAATCATCGGATACGTCATGATGCGGGGCGATTCATGCACATCTTCCTTCGTCTTCGCTTCCCCCGTAAAGACAAGAAAGTATAGGCGGAACATGTAGAATGCTGTTAAAAACGCTGCAATTACTGCTAATATGAATAAAACGTAATTGCCGTTCATCCAAGCCGCTGCTAAAATTTCATCTTTACTAAAGAAGCCAGAAAGGAGTGGCACACCACTAATTGCAAGTGTACCGATTAAAAATAGTGCACCTGTTACTTTCATCTTCTTCTGTAAACCGCCCATTTTATTAATATTTTGCGTATGCACTGCATGAATGACACTTCCTGCTGCCAAAAATAGTAGCGCTTTAAAAAAGGCATGTGTCGTTAAATGGAACACACCTGCTACATAACCAGCAGATCCTAGTGCAAGCATCATATACCCGAGCTGGCTAACTGTAGAATAAGCAAGTACTCTCTTTATATCCGTTTGTACAAGACCGATGGAAGCTGCAAAGATTGCAGTGAAGGCTCCCACAATTGCTACCGTCTGCATCGCCACCGCACTTGCTGAAAATAACGGAAACATCGTTGCCACTAAATATACGCCAGCTGCTACCATCGTCGCCGCATGAATAAGTGCCGAAACAGGCGTCGGCCCTTCCATCGCATCCGGTAACCACGTATGAAGCGGGAACTGACCTGATTTCCCCATTGCACCAATAAAAATTAATATCGCTGTTATTGTAATCATCGTAGGGGTAAGATCCCCAGTATGAATCGCTCTAAAAATTGCGTCATATTCAAAACTACCTGCATGCCAGAAAATTAAGATCATCCCAATAAATAAACCGACATCGCCAATACGTGTCATAATAAAAGCTTTTTTCGCAGCAGCCTTCGCTTCTTCTTTAAAGAAATAAAAACCGATGAGTAAGAACGAACCAAGGCCGACTAACTCCCAAAATATATAAAGCTGTAATAAATTCGGTGATATAACAAGCCCGAGCATCGCAAATGTAAAGAGCCCTAAATAAGCATAAAAGGTTGGTAATCTTTCCTCACCTTTCATATAACCTTTCGAATACACGTGTACAAGTAAACTCACAAGGGTAACGATAAACAGCATTAAAGCCCCTAATGCTGTCACTTCAAAGCCAAATGATATATCAATATCTCCAGCTCTAAGCCATACCCACTTATGCTTCACTGGTACTGTCGTAAATCTTTCTATTAATACAAGTACCGCAAATATAAAGGAGAGAAAGACGAAGAAAATACTAAGTACACTGCTTCCTTCTCTAATTTTCTTCCCGAATATAATTAATAACAAAAACGAAACAAGCGGGAAAAGCGGTATGAGCCATGCATAATCGATCATTGTTTCCTTCCCCCTTTTCGGTCACAATGTTATCCTTTAAGCGTATCCATTTCATCTACATGAACTGTCGTACGATTACGATATAAAGCAATTAAAATGGCGAGTCCTACCGCCGCCTCCGCTGCTGCTACGGCCATCGTAAACAGAGAGAAAATTTGCCCTGTTAAATTTGGGAACAAACCTAATTTACTAAACGCTACTAAATTTAAATTGGCTGCGTTCAGCATTAATTCAATACAAACTAATACAATCACCGTATTTCGCTTCGTTAAAGCTCCAAACAAACCGATGCAAAATAAAATAATCGCAAGTGTTAAATACGCAGAAGCAGGAACGCTACTCATTGGAATCCTCCTCTTTCTCATCCTTCTTCGCAAGAATAATTGCGCCAACAAGTGCTACAAGTAAAATAACTGAGGTTAGCTCAAATGGAATAATATATTTTGAATAGAGAAGTGTACCGATTTGAAGTGTGTTTTTTTCATGGAGAGGTAAACTTCCTTGTGTGCTTTCATTTGCAAAATCAATATTGTTAACAGCGAAATACATAACTGCCCCAAATGCTACAACCGCAAAGAAGATAATCCATTTTCGAAGAGTAAGACGTGATTCATTTTCTGCATTATGTTTCGTTAACATAATTCCAAAAATCATAATAATGGTGATCGCACCCGAGTAAAGTAAAATTTGTGCAACCCCAATAAATTCAGCTGATAAAAGAAAGTACAAACCTGCAATGCTGAGAAATGTCAGAACGAGAGCTAGCATCATATGCATGACTTTCGTTACATTCAACATAAGAATGCCGCCGATAATTGCAGACAAGGATAGTATGAAGAATGCTATAAACTCGCCATTCATGCTTTATTCTCCTTCCTGACGTTTTCGTCGTTTTCATCGAGCCACTGCAAATTTTTAAATAAGTCATCCCGTGAATATTCCGCGAGTTCAAAGTTATTTGTCATAACGATCGCTTCTGTCGGACAAACTTCTGTACATAAATCACAAAGAATACAAATTTCAAAATTAATATCGTACGTGTCGATAATTTTTCCTTTTTTCGTAGGATCCGGATGTTTTTTCCCCGTTAACTGAATACAGTCTGTCGGACAAATATTGGAGCACTGGTTACAAACGATACACTTTTCTGGATAAAATTTTTGAATCCCTCGAAACCGGTCTGGCAATGGCAACGGTTGATTCGGATAATCATACGTCACTTTCTTTTTACTCAAATTGCTTAATGTATATTTTAGTCCTTTAAATAGTCCTTTCATCTCTTACTGGCACCCCCCTCATAGATTAGAAGAATAACTCCTTAATCAATGCCGTTAAGAAAATATTTGCAAGTGCAATTGGCAATAATACTTTCCAGCCAAACTCCATTAACTGGTCACCTCTTATACGTGGAAACGTAACGCGGAACCAAATTAATAGAAAGACTACACTGCTAAACTTTAAAGCAAACCATACGGCACCTGGGATGAATCCAAGGAACATAACTGGATTCCATCCGCCTAAAAAGAGCACAGTAATTAAAGATGCCATCCCGAAGAAATATACGTACTCTGAAAGCATGAAAAACGCCCAGCGAAACCCTGAGTATTCCGTATGATATCCAGAAACAAGCTCCGACTCAGCTTCTGGTAAATCAAACGGCGTCCTATTTAACTCTGCTACCGCCGCGATTAAAAATACGACGAAACCGATTGGTTGCACGAAAATGTACCAAACATTTTCCTGCGCTGCTACGATTTCATTTAAATTTAGGCTACCAGCTAACAAAACGATCCCAATTACACTCATTACGAGCGGAATTTCATAAGAAATCATTTGCGCCGCCGCACGCATCCCCCCTAAAAGGGAATATTTATTATTCGATGCCCATCCTCCGGTTACGACGCCAATCGTCGTAATGCCAGAAACAGCAATGTAATACAGTAAGCCTACGCCAATATCTGCGAACTGAAATTTATCAGTAAACGGGATGACTGCAAGCACCATAAATGCTGGTGCGAATGCAATGACAGGTGCTAATATAAACAACGGTTTATCTGCCGCCTTCGGAATACTATCTTCTTTCAATAATAGTTTTAAAACATCGGCTACCGTTTGCAACAGACCAAATCGGCCCCCGACTTGGTTTGGCCCAATCCGCCCTTGCATAAAACCCATCACTTTCCGTTCTGCCAAAATACCATATGTAACGAAGCCAAGGACTGCAAATAATAGCAGCACCGCTAATCCGAAAAAAATGAAGAAATTCGCCCAGCTAGAAGGTGATTGTAAGAGCGTTTCAATCATTAGCCATCAACCTCCCCAAGTACAATATCCACTCCGCCTAAAATCGTAATTAAATTGGCGATGTTTTCACCTTTCAATAACTTCGGTAAAATTTGCAAATTGTAAAAAGACGGTCTGCGAAACTTCAAGCGGTATGGCTCTTTCTTTCCGTCACTAGCAATATAGCAACCAATCTCTCCTCGCGGCGACTCTATACGGACGAATGCTTCCCCTTTAGGAACCTTAATAATCTTCGGTACTTTCGCAAGTACTGCTCCTTCTTTCGGGAATTGCTGGACAGCTTGCTCGACAATTTTTAACGACTCCTCAATTTCCTTCATGCGGCAAACGTAGCGATCCCAAGCATCTCCCACGCTCCCAACAGGAATATCGAAATCAAAACGGTCGTAAATGGAGTACGGTTCATCCTTGCGAAGATCCCAATTTACTCCGGTGCACCGCAAATTCGCTCCGCTTAAAGAATACGAAATTGCATCTTCTTCGCTATATATGCCAACGCCTTTTACACGATTTAAGAAAATCTCATTGCCACTAACGAGATCATGGTAACCCGCCAATTGCTCTCTCATATACGGAACAAATTCTTCCACTTTTTCAATCCAACCGTCCGGCGCATCCCACTTTACACCGCCGACTCTCATATAGTTAAAAGTAAGCCGGGCACCGCATAATTCGTTTAATAAATTAATAATCATCTCTCGCTCACGGAACGCGTATAAAAACGGGCTGACCGCTCCTATATCGAGAAGATTTGTCCCCCACCAAACGAGATGACTCGCAATCCTTCCAAGTTCCATTGCAAGTACTCGCAAGTATTCAGCTCGCTCTGGGATTTCAAGCCCCATCATCGTCTCTACAGCGTGGCAAATGACGTAATTATTCGTCATAGCCGATAAATAGTCCATCCGATCTGTATAAGGGATAATTTGCGTATACTGTAAGCTCTCTGCGATCTTTTCGGTCCCGCGATGCAAATATCCAATAACCGGTGTAGCTTCTTTAATAATTTCCCCGTCAATTTTAATAACAAGCCTGAACACACCGTGTGTACTCGGATGCTGAGGACCTACATTCAAAAGCATTTCTTCCGTACGGATCATTTAGCTACACCTCCACATCATACGGTTCATAATCTTTTCTAAGCGGATGTCCTATCCAATCATCGGGCATTAAAATACGCGATAAATTCGGATGTCCCTTAAATACAATGCCGAGCAAATCATACGCTTCCCGCTCTGGCCAGTCTGCCCCTTTCCAAAGCGCTGTCACCGATTCTACTTGCGGCGCTTCCCTATCCAGCTTCACCTTTACCGCTACTGACTGTTTCTTTCCATATGAAAATAAATGAACATACACTTCCATATGTGTCACAAAATCCGTCGCATGTAACTCTGACATATAATCAAATGCAAGTGCCTCATGGGATCGCAGTAACTCCATTACTTCATAATATTTTGATGGCTCCACTACAAGAGTTGGTACATCTTTGGAAAGTTTATTAATGTAGCAATCTACTAAAGCATTCTCTCCTACTTTTCCCTTAATAACTTCAACATACTGATTTAAATACGGTTGATTCACGGATGGCTCTTCCTGCTTCGCTTCCTCTTCCTTCTTATCTTCAGCACCCTTCGTCTTCGCCCTTGCAGCCGCTGCCGCTTTTGCCTTCGCTGCTGCAATTGCCTTCGCCTTTTCATCTCCCGAATCCCCATCACCTTGCGAAGCTTTCTGCTTTGCTAGCGCCGCTGCTTTTGCCTTTGCAGCCGCCACGGCCTTCGCTTTCGCCTTGGCCTTTTCTTCTTCTGTTACTTCTTCCATTCCTTCTCTTTTTTGCTTCGCTAACGCCGCCGCTTTCGCTTTTGCGGCTGCTGCTGCCTTCGCCTTTGCTTTGGCCTTTTCCTCTTCCGGCACTTCTTCCATTCCTTCTCTTTTTTGCTTCGCTAACGCCGCCGCTTTCGCTTTTGCGGCTGCTGCTGCCTTCGCCTTTGCTTTGGCCCTTTCTTCTTCTGTTACTTCTTCCATTCCTTCTCTTTTTTGTTTTGCTAACGCCGCCGCTTTCGCTTTTGCAGCCGCTGCTGCCTTCGCCTTTGCTTTGGCCTTTTCTTCTTCCGTTACCTCTTCTGTTTCTTCCCTTTTTTGCTTCGCTAACGCCGCTGCTTTTGCTTTTGCGGCTGCTGCTGCACGACGTTTCGCTTCTTCCACAGTCATACCATCATTTTTTGGTAGCGCTTTCTCTTTTTCTCGATTTTCTTCTTCAAGTTTACTTATTTCTACATCATGTTTCGCAACGAGACGCTTTCTCGCCTCTTCTTTCGCACGCCTAGCCGCTTCTCTTTTCAAATCCTCTAAATCTTTGTTTGGATCGCTCATTTATTCGTCACCTGCTTCCCAGTCTTTGCCTCGTAACGAATTTTTTCTTTTAATTTATTAATGCCATAAATTAAAGCAGCGGGATTTGGTGGGCAACCAGGGATATACACGTCAACTGGTACAATTTGATCTACACCTTTTACAACAGCATATGAATTTACATACGGGCCCCCTGCTGTCGCACAAGATCCCATTGCAATAACCCATTTTGGTTCAGGCATTTGATCATATAAGCGCCGAACAATAGGAGCCATCTTCTTCGTTACCGTTCCCGATACAATCATAACGTCCGATTGCCTTGGTGAAGTCCGAAAAAATGACCCAAATCGATCTAAATCATAATGTGATGAACCTACTCCCATCATTTCAATTGCGCAACATGCCAGTCCGAATGTCATTGGCCATAAAGAATTACTTCGCGCCCATCCCTTCAACTGTTCCAATGTAGAAAAAAAGATATTTCGTTCTAATTCCGCTCGCTCATTTGGATGTAATTCCTCAAAATTTATAACCATTGTAACACCTTCTTTTTCCAAGCATACGCTAACCCAACTAGCAACATTACAACAAAGATGAGCATTTCAATCAATGCAAATAAACCGAGCTTGTCATATGCAACAGCCCATGGATATAAAAATAAAGTTTCTACATCAAAGATGACAAACAATAAAGCAAAAATATAGTAACGAGCATGAAACCGAATATTTGCATCATGAAAAGGCTCAATCCCACTCTCATACGTCGTCGCTTTCGCTGCACTTGGTTTATTTGGGCGCAGCATCCTTCCTAATGTAAGAGCCACTACCGGAAGCAATATGCCTAATAGCAAGAAAATCAAAACGATCATATAACTATTTTCATATACACTTGCCATTGTGAAACCCTCCCCCCTAAATTAAGAACAAGTTCACTTAGTAAACAATATGTCCTAGTTGCAGCAATTATTATTTTTAAATTTTTCTAAATAATGAAACTATTTTAATCATTATAGCAAACTTCAAATTCCTATGTCGATATGTTGGGGACAGAAACGAGAATTATTAAAATCTATTTTTATAACTGGCTATACCTGTGCAAAATAAGTATAGAAACTATAAAAAATAAAAAGAGGAATTTATATGTATATACCGTGGGTGAGATAAATGAAAAAACAAACACATGTAAGCATTCTTATAAGCATTATATTGTTATCTATAATGATTCATTACGTGACAATGCCTTTTCTATATGAATACTCATTTCCTTTTCAAATATTAATTGGTATGAGTACATTATTCATTGATATTATCGCTTGTAGTTATATACTTTATTTTTCAAACTTGAAAGAAGGGTTACCTCGTTTATTTTGGACCATTTTATGTGTTGGAACCCTCTCTTATTTTATTGGTGATATCGTAGTTGCCTATCAACGTTTAATTTTAAAGGACTACTATACATTCGTTGATCCGTCTGATTTTTTTTATCTACTTTTTTTAATTAGCTTTGCATTTGCCTTTCTGTATGAAATCATTTATAACCGAGATTTATTAGAAAAGCTTTTTATGATATGTGATATTTGCATTATTGTTACAGCACAGTTCACTTTAAGTTACTACTTACTTATTGAACGAACCATTCACGTTTCTTCAACATCCTATATCGACATATTTGTTCAACTTACCTATCCAATGACCGATTTACTCTTTTTTCTCATAGGAATTAACCTTTTATTCAAACCACTTTCCTTATTACCGAAAAAAGTTGGCGCGCTCCTTGGTAGTGCTTTAATTTTGTATGCGACTACAGATGCGATTTATGCTTATATCAAATACTTCACACCCGAATATTCTATGTTTACAATTACTCCTCTCTATCAAGTAACTTTAGTGCTAGTAGCAATCGCCTGTATTCTTCATACAAAAGAACCTGAAAGACAAGAACAAGTGCTATTAACACCTAAACTTGGGGAATCGATCAGATTATCATTACCTTATATTTCTGTCGTAATGCTTATTGTTTTCATATTAGTCGAATATGTTTTCGCGCCTATTGTAGTAATTGGGCTTATGATAACTTTCTCCTTCGTTCTCATACGCCATAGTTTAGTTCGAAAACAAAATAAAATATTATTATTAGCCCAAATGCAATTCAACTCAGAACTCGAAAAACAAATTGAACTGCGTACAGAAGATTTAGTAGAACAAAAAAATGAACTATATCATAACCAACAAATGTTTAAATCTTTATACGAGCATCATCCAGATCCAATCTTCACATTAGATTTATACGGTAATTTTCTTAAAGTGAATAACGCTGGTACGACTTTACTCGGTTATCAAACGAATGAATTATTAAATCAGCCTTACTATTCACTTACGTATGAAGAAGATTTGGAAGAAATCATTAATGCCTTTCATCGCGTAAAAAAGGGGAAATCTATTTCTTTAGAAATACGGGCATATCATAAAAATAGAGATATTTACTACTTGCATGTGACAGCTGTTCCTATCTTTTTAAAGGATCATATTTCTGGAGTGTATTTAATGATTAAAGATATTACGGAAAGCAAACAACAACAAGAACAAATTAACTTTCTAGCATATCATGATACACTAACAGAGCTTGCAAATCGACGTGCATTTCATCAATATGTAGAACAAGCAATTGCGCGATCCAAAATATCAAAAATGCCTTTTGCTGTTATGTTTCTTGACCTAGATCGCTTTAAAGTTATTAACGATACCCTCGGTCATAGGGTAGGAGACCTTCTATTAATTGCAGTAGCAAAAAGACTCGAAAGTATAGCGACACCAAATATGAAGCTTGCCCGATTAGCTGGAGATGAGTTTACAATCCTTATCGAAAATTATAAAAAGAGGCTAGATGTAAAAAAAATAGCTGATACAATTGTAGCAGCCATGAACGAACCATTCGAAATTGAAAATCAACATTTACAAATCTCACCGAGCATCGGGATAGCAATATACCCTGAAGCAGGTGAAGATCCATTATCGATTTTACAGCATGCTGATATGGCCATGTACGAAGCAAAAAATAAAGGAAAAAATGGTAGCTCTCTGTACACGAAAGAATTGTATAAAAAAATGGAACGGAAAGCTCGAATTGAAAAAGATTTACCACTCGCTTTAGTAAACGAAGAATTTTATCTCGTCTATCAACCACAAATTGATATTACGAAGAAAAAGATCATTGGTGCCGAAGCATTGCTACGCTGGAAACATCCACTCCTTGGTGACATTCCGCCATGTGAGTTCATTCCAATTGTAGAGGAGACTCCTCAAGTCATTCCACTTGGTCATTGGGTATTAAATGAATCTTGTCGTCAGCTAAAAATATGGCATACTTTTGGCTACAAAGATTTAAAAATAAGTGTTAACTTATCAGCTAAAGAGTTCCAGCAAAATAATTTAATCGAGAACATTTCACAAATAATAACAGACGTTAAAGTCGATCCAAAAGATGTAACACTTGAATTAACAGAACGAATTGCAATGATCGATGAAAAGGAAACGTTATCCAAGCTAAAACAATTAAAGGAATATGGTATTCAAACGTCCATTGATGACTTCGGAACCGGCTATTCTTCTCTTGCTTATTTATCCATTTTCCCTATTGATACATTAAAAGTACCGAGAGAATTTACACAACTCGCCGATCATCGCCCTGAAGAAAGGGCCATCGTTTCCACTATCCTTTCTCTTGCAAATACGTTAAACCTATCTGTCGTTGCTGAAGGAATTGAAACAGAAAAACAACTTAAGTTTCTACAAAAGAACAACTGTAAATATATGCAAGGTTACTATTTCAGTAAACCACTTACTAGTCATCAATTTATAAAATTTCTACAAAAAACCCCCAGTATGAATCAATAACTCATACTGGGGAGGTTATAAAACGAATCATCCATGTGGGATGCCCCACTTTATAGTGTCGGAATTGTTTTCTCGTAATATTCCTCGGCAATCTCTTCATAAAAGGCTGCTGACGTCGTGTAAAAATATGGAATTAGCCATAAGAATCCAATCCCGAGTGTAATACAACTTAATATAAACCAACCAATAAAGCTCAAACATAAAATGAAATACTCCATCTTATGCCCATCCATCATACGACGGCTTTCTGTAATCGCTTGATTTATAGAATACTCAGGGTGATCATTTATTATAAAGTACGTCATCGCATAAGAAAATGATTTAATAATGCCTGGAATAATAAATAGTAAGAACCATAAGAAAAGATAAATGTTCACTACTATATATAATAAAAATGACTTTATAAACTTACTTCCCTCTGTAAACCATCTGAATATATGCCCAATACGTGCCTCTTTTTCACGAATAATATGCAGCGCTAAACAATAACCACCTAACGTTAGTGGACCTACCATAAAAGTTGTAATAATATCTACTATCGTTGAGTTTTTCGTATCTTCCCAACTAAAAACTTGTGTAAATGAAAAATCAATAATAAAGTTAAAAGCCATTATTAGAACAGAAATAAGTAGTGTAGCCCCAACAGCTAATCCCCATTTCCCTTCTAATGAATCCAGTGCTTCTCCTTTTAAATCACTAATCATCTTTAGCCTCACCTCCTATACACAATAATTCTATTAGTATAGCATACTCCTACTGCAATTCACCCTTTGAAATGTAGCGATAAAAATGCGCTGTCGTTGTACTCACATACGGACTAAGCCATAGAAAACCTATTCCAAGTGTAAAAATCGCTAAAATAGCCCACCCTATAAAGCTTAACCATAAAAGAAATAGATCTAATTTGTGCCCCTTCATCAGATTTTTACTTTCTTTCATTGCCTGCGAAACACTATATTCTGGTTTTTCAACCATCACATAATATGTCATCGAATATGAAAAATACAAAATAGCCATTACAACAAACGAAATAGCTAATAAAACAAAGAAAACGATGATGAATGATGGGTTTGCATTCTCATCAAAGAATCCTAATATCCCACATACAATCGTTCCTAGCATTGGAACCCATGTACCTGTATATAACAAAATTGCAAGCATAGCCCACATTGTTTTCATCATTCTTTTAAAACCACGAAATCCTTCAAATAAATAATCTACTCTAGCATCTTCTCGTTTACTTATTTGTAGAAACAAATTTGTATAACCGTATGAGGTAATGCCATAAGCCGCATAACTTAAAATTATCATAAGGCAGTAAAAAAGCCCAAACGTAATAGCAGCTCCAATTGCCATCGTGTCTTCTTCAATGGAACCAGTTGAAATAGACAATAAAAAAACTATTATAACTACTGGAATTAATAGGATAAGCATTACAGCCATTGAAACGACGTAACTTATAATATGATATAAAATCGTTGATCCAACACCTAGTCCCCATTTTCCTTTTAAAGAGTGCAATGCTTCTCGTTTCATTTCACCGATCATTTCTTCATCCCCTTTATAAATTGTTGTACATTCTCTACTTATACGAGCACTGATGTAATTATACCATTTTTGTAAAATTATCCATAAAAAAACCGTAAAGGCAAAGCCTTTACGGTTTTTTTATTTCATATCGGAAACGTTTAAACGGTTCACAGCACGTTGTAATGCCATTTCTGCACGTTTAAAGTCAACATGTGCTTGTTTATCTTGCAAACGTTGCTCCGCACGACGCTTCGCTTCATTTGCACGATGGATATCGATATGGTTTGCTTCTTCAGCAGATGATGATAATACAGTTACTTTATCTGGACGAACTTCGATAAAGCCACCACTTACTGCTACATAATCAGTGTGTCCACCATTTTTCAGACGAACTGCACTAATTTTTAATGGTGCAACAGTTGGAATGTGACCTGGTAAAATCCCCATTTCCCCACTCTCTGCTTTTACACTTACCATTTCTACTTCTTTTTCGTAAACCGGTCCATCAGGAGTTACAATACTGACTGGAAATGTCTTCATACTTCGTCCCTCCTAAGGCCTTACGCCATCATTTTCTTCGCGTTTTCAATAACTTCTTCAATGCCACCAACTAAGCGGAATGCATCTTCTGGAAGGTCATCATATTTTCCTTCTAGAATTTCTTTGAAACCACGAACTGTGTCTTTTACAGGTACGTAAGAACCTTTTTGACCTGTAAACTGCTCCGCTACGTGGAAGTTTTGAGATAAGAAGAATTGAATACGACGAGCACGATGTACAACTAACTTATCTTCTTCAGATAACTCATCCATACCTAAGATAGCAATGATATCTTGAAGCTCTTTGTAACGTTGTAAAGTTTGCTGTACTTGACGAGCCACTTCATAATGCTCTTCTCCTACGATTTCTGGAGAAAGTGCACGAGATGTAGATGCTAATGGATCTACGGCTGGGTAAATACCCATTTGTGTTAAACGACGCTCTAAGTTTGTTGTTGCATCTAAGTGAGCGAACGTTGTAGCTGGTGCTGGGTCAGTATAGTCATCGGCTGGTACATATACCGCTTGGATAGACGTGATAGACCCTTTATTTGTAGATGTAATACGCTCTTGTAATTGACCCATTTCTGTTGCAAGTGTTGGTTGGTAACCTACCGCAGATGGCATACGGCCAAGAAGGGCAGATACTTCAGAACCTGCTTGCGTGAAACGGAAGATATTATCGATGAACAGAAGTACGTCTTGTCCTTGCTCATCACGGAAATATTCAGCCATTGTTAAGCCTGTTAATGCAACACGTTGACGTGCTCCAGGTGGCTCGTTCATTTGTCCGAATACCATCGCAGTTTTCTTAATTACGCCAGAATCGCTCATTTCGTGGTATAAGTCATTACCCTCACGAGTACGCTCACCTACACCAGCGAATACAGAGATACCACCGTGCTCTTGTGCGATGTTGTTGATTAACTCCTGAATTAATACTGTTTTACCTACACCGGCACCACCGAATAGACCGATCTTACCACCCTTAATGTAAGGAGCAAGTAAGTCTACTACTTTAATACCAGTTTCAAGAATTTCTACTTTAGTAGATAATTCTTCGAATGCAGGTGCTTGACGGTGAATTGGATCACGGCGTACATCCGAAGGAACCTCACCATCTAAGTCAATAGCATCACCTAATACGTTAAATACGCGACCAAGTGTTGCATCACCAACTGGTACAGAGATTGCTTTACCAGTATCTTCTACTTCTGTGCCACGAACAAGTCCATCTGTGGAAGACATCGCAACTGTACGAACTGTATCATCACCTAAATGAAGTGCAACTTCAAATGTTAAGTTAAGTTCACCGTTTTCGTTGCTCTGTTTTACCGTAAGGGCGTTGTAGATTTCTGGTAGCTTTCCGCCATCAAACTTAACGTCTACAACCGGACCCATGATTTGCGTAACGCGCCCTTTATTCATCGGGTTCCCTCCTAGCTTTCTTTTAATTAGCCAACTTTCTACGAGCAGCTAGCTTTTAATTTTTTATTGGTTTATAAGCTTACGCGGCTCTTTTGAATGAGCCGCTTCCGCTTTTTATTAAATCGAGCTCCGGTGGCTAGAAGGGTCGGCCATTTCACTCCTTCCTACGAGGCAAAGAACGCCTCTTTGTCAGGAGTTCCAATGCCCTCCCCTTCTGGACAAGCCACCTACGCTTTTTATTACTACTCTAACGCTGCTGCTCCACCAACGATTTCCGTAATTTCTTGCGTAATCGCTGCCTGACGCGCACGGTTGAATGAAAGTGTAAGTGAATCGATAACTTCCATTGCGTTGTCTGTAGCACTCTTCATTGCTGTCATACGCGCTGCGTGCTCACTTGCTTTACCGTCTAGTAATGCACCGTACACTAAGCTTTCTGCGTATTGTGGCAATAGTACTTTTAAAATTTCTTCTTCAGAAGGTTCGAATTCATAAGCTGTCGTCGGTTTATCAGACGCCACATCAGTAAGCGGTAAAATTTTATTTTCCGTTACTTCTTGTGAAATTTTACTTACGTAATGGTTGTAGTAAATATACAGCTCATCATAAGCACCATCTGCGAACATCGCAATTGCTCGAGAAGCAAGGTCTTTAATATCAGTGAATGATGGGTGATCAGATAATCCAACTACTTCATCAATGATGTTAAAGCCGCGACGTTTTAAATAATCACGTCCTAGTCGTCCAAGCACAATAATTGAATATTGGTTTGAATCCATATTATGACGTTCACGAATTACGTTACTTACTGTACGTAATACGTTACTGTTATAACCACCTGCTAGTCCGCGATCAGATGTAATAACGATGTATCCTGTACGCTTTACAGGGCGCGCATTTAGCATTGGATGATTAATTCCTTTACTTCCTTGCGCAATGCTCGCTACTACTTCTTGAATCTTTTCCATATACGGAACGAAAGATTTAGCATTTTGCTCTGCACGGTTTAACTTAGATGCAGATACCATCTCCATCGCTTTCGTAATTTGACTCGTTTTCTTTGTCGAGTTAATCTTCGCTTTTATATCGCGTAAAGATGCCACAGGTTTTCACCACCTTTTTTCCGGAAGTTGGCACGATTAGTAAGAATTCTCTTCCTAATCTACGTTGCAAGATATTCTTGCTCATGATTGAAGGAAAAGAATAGGTGCACCTACTCTTTTCCTTTACATAACCGTCAGCAATCTCAGAAATTGAGATGCCTTATATATACTATCTAGCTCCAGCGGCTTGAATGTTCGGTGGCTTCACTTCTTCCCCCTCACGTTCAGGACGAGCCGCTTCCACTTTTATTAATCTAGTTCCGCCTCCTAGCCCCTTTCGTCTAAGAACCTTCTCCACAAGAAGGTAAAAAGCACCTTCTGTGAGAAAGAACCTTAGCCGATGGGGCTGAACAGTCGGCTTCACTTTTTATTATTATTCAGAAGCTACGAATACTTTTTTAAATCCGTTAATTGCTGCTGCAAATTTGTCGTCATCCGCAAGTTTCTTAGTTGTGCGGATTTCTTCTAATAAGTCAGTTGCATTAGAATCTAACCAAGCATGGAATTCTTCTTCGAAACGAGTGATATCTACTACTGGGATATCATCTAGGAATCCACGTGTTAAAGCGTAAAGAATGATAACTTGTTTCTCTACACGTAACGGTTTGTGTAATCCTTGTTTTAATACCTCAACAGTACGAGCACCACGGTTTAGTTTCGCTTGAGTTGCTTTATCTAGGTCAGAACCGAACTGAGCGAACGCTTCTAACTCACGGTAAGATGCAAGGTCAAGACGAAGTGTACCTGATACTTTACTCATTGCTTTAATCTGAGCAGATCCACCTACACGAGATACAGAAGTACCCGCATCGATCGCTGGACGTACGCCAGAGAAGAATAGGTCAGATTGTAAGAAGATTTGTCCATCCGTAATTGAGATTACGTTTGTTGGGATGTAAGCTGATACGTCCCCTGCTTGTGTTTCGATGAAAGGTAGTGCAGTTAAAGAACCGCCGCCTTTTGCATCACTTAATTTTGCTGCACGCTCTAATAAGCGAGAATGTAAGTAGAATACATCCCCTGGGTAAGCTTCACGACCTGGAGGACGACGTAATAGTAATGACAGCTCACGGTAAGCTGCTGCTTGTTTTGATAAGTCATCATATACTACTAATACGTGTTTACCATTGTACATGAACTCTTCACCCATTGTTACACCAGCGTAAGGAGCTAGGTATAATAATGGAGCTGGTTGAGAAGCAGATGCAGTTACAACGATTGTGTACTCTAATGCACCATGCTTACGTAGTGTTTCTACTACGTTACGTACAGTTGATTCTTTTTGTCCGATAGCTACGTAAATACAAATCATATCTTCATCTTTTTGGTTAATGATTGTATCTAGTGCAACTGCTGTTTTACCTGTTTGACGGTCACCGATGATTAACTCACGTTGACCACGGCCAATTGGTACAAGAGCGTCGATCGCTTTAATACCTGTTTGAAGTGGCTCATGAACAGATTTACGATCCATTACACCTGGTGCTGGACTTTCGATTGGACGAGTGTTTGTTGTATTGATTGGGCCTAAACCATCAACTGGTTGACCTAATGGGTTTACAACACGACCAATTAGTTCTTTTCCTACTGGTACTTGCATGATGCGACCAGTACGACGAACTTCGTCACCTTCACGGATTTCTGTGTAAGGTCCTAAAATGATAATACCTACGTTGTTTTCCTCTAAATTTTGTGCTAGCCCCATAACGCCGTTAGAGAACTCTACAAGTTCACCAGCCATAACGTTATCAAGACCATGAGCACGTGCGATACCGTCACCAACTTGGATAACTGTACCAACATCACTAACTTCGATTTCAGACTGATAGTTCTCAATTTGTTGCTTTATCAGTGCGCTAATTTCTTCAGCTCTGATGCTCATGTGCTTCACCCCTATCTATTCTTCATTAATTCACGCTGAATACGTGCTAATTTTCCTTGTAAACTTCCGTCATAAATGCGATTTCCAATACGTACTTTAATGCCGCCTAGTAAATCTTCATCTACAACATTTTTTACGCGAATTGCATCTTTTCCTGTTCTCTTTGCAAATGCTTCTGCAATGTTAAGCTTCTCTTCTTCCGATAGAAGACGAGTAGAATATACTGTTGCATCCGCTACGTTACGTTCTTCATTCGCAAGAACTACGTATTCATTTGCAATTTCAGATAAGATATCAATGCGTTTGTTATCAATTAAAATATATAACGTATTTAAAATCGATTCAGAAACAGATCCGAATACGTTTGCAAGAAACGTCTTCTTCTGCTCTTTTGAAATGTTCGGTTGTGTTAAAAAGCTATGTAGTTCTCCGTTCTTCTCATAAACGTTTTGTACAAGGCGTAATTCCTCTTCAAACATTTCTAATACGTGTTTTTCTTTTGCAATTTTAAAAAGAGCGACAGCATAACGTTTTGCTACAATTCCATTGCTCATCGCGCTTCTCCTACTTCTTTAATATAATCGCGAATTAACTTCACTTGATCTTCTTCTTTTAATTCTTTTTCAATTACTTTAGAAGCAATTTGAACAGATAAAGAAGCAACTTGTTCTTGTAAAGCAGCAATTGCTTGCTCTTTTTCGCGTTGAATTTCTTGTACAGCAGATGCTTTAATTGATTCTGCTTCTTCTTTCGCAGCAGCAACAATTGCATCCTTTTGATCATCGGCTTGCTTTTTCGCTCTTTCGATTAACTCTTGTGCTTCAACACGTGATTGTTTTAACATCTCACGTTGTTCTTCTACTAATTTCTTCGCTTCAGCATTATTCTTTTCTGCAGCGTCGATTTCATTATTAACGTGCTCTTCACGTTCTTTCATAATTCCCATCAAAGGACCCCACGCGAATTTGCGTAGCATTACTAATAAAACTAAGAACACAAATAGTGTATAAGCAATCGTTCCAAATGGAATGGCAGCTCCTAATAATAAAGTTGGCACAAGGATTCACTCCCTTCGAGATTTCTAAATTGACTATATGAAAAAAAAAGACATATATTTTGTTCATAAAGCAATGGCGAAGAAAGTTCGGAAAAACACTCTTCGCCATCTATGTAAGGGGAGTCTCCCTTATTTGTTCATTACGATGAATGCAATAACTACACCGATAATTGGAAGTGCCTCAACTAATGCAACCCCGATGAACATAATTGTTTGAAGTGCGCCTTTTAGTTCTGGTTGACGAGCAACACCTTCGATTGTACGTGATACGATAAGACCGTTACCAATACCTGCACCTAATGCTGATAAACCAATTGCAATTGCAGCTGCGATTACACCTAAACTCATTTAATTTGTCCTCCTTTTTATTATAAAAAAATAAATTTTTTCTTACTTAAATTATATTAATGGTCATGACTTACTTTATGAGCCATATAAACCATCGTTAACATTACGAAAATAAATGCCTGGATTGAACCAACGAATACACTGAATCCCATCCATGCTAACATCGGTACAAGTGCACCTAATGCTCCAAGGAATGATGCTCCGCCTAATTTAGCAAGTAATCCTAATAGAATCTCACCTGCATAAATGTTACCGAATAAACGAAGACCTAACGTTAATGTGTTAGCAAATTCCTCAATAACCTTTAATGGGAATAAGAATTTCATAGGTTGGAAATAACCTTTAATGTATTCTTTCGTACCCTTCATCTTAATTCCATAGTAATGGGTGAGGGTAACTACCATCACGGCTAATGTTAATGTAACTGCTGGATCAGACGTTGGTGATCTCCACCATGCAATATGTTCACCAGCCTCAGTTGCTGAGTACATGAATGGTAAACCGAGCATATTTGATACGAAGATAAACATAATAAGCGTAACGCCAAGCGTTAAGAAGCGCCCACCTGTTTTCCAATCCATTGTGCTATTAATAATTCCTCTCACGAAGTCCAGAACCCACTCAAAGAAATTTTGCATTCCTGTTGGGCGAAGAGCTAAGCTTCGAGTTCCAATAACAGCGATTAAGAAAACAATAACTGCTGCTACAGTAACCATCATAACTGATGACAAATCGAACGTTAAACCTAGAAATTCAACTAATTTACCGTGTTCCACTAGTAATTCACCTCTCTTCCCTGCTCTTATACTCTAAATAAAGAAAATCTATGATCATGACAAGGTATCCTGTCAGCAATCCTACACCTAAGCCCCACATCGCAATTAACTCTTGATATTTGGCTGCAAATAAAATTAATAACCCAATCGTGGCGAATCTTGAATATGTACTTACCGCTGTCGCCTTAAACTTCACGTTTTCTCCATTTGTCACGCGATCCAACAGCTTGTCTGTCCTACGTGCAATGATGCGCAAACTAAGAAAACTGAAAATCGTCCCGATAATCAGTCCAAGAAATACATCCTTGTAAGAGGTGAATCCCCATCCTAGCACTAGAAGCGCAAGCAAGTAGTACATATATTTCTTTTGTCTTTGGACAAGTCCATGTACGTCTATCATCATTGCTCTCCCGAATAGTAATGTCGAATGAGTCGAATCATTGCGTATACCCCTGTTCCTAATCCGAGTAATAACCCTATAATAAGAAACAATGGAAACGTTCCAACCTTATTATCAATCCACTGCCCACCAAAGATCCCAACAAGAATAGAACCGACTAACTGAGCAAGAATACCTGACATTAAAGCATAAGCTTTTATATGGCTGCGATCGTTTTTTTGCAAGGATTCATCCCTCCAATATGTAACCCTCATTCACGATGTGTTAATAATAACTCATTTTTTTGCATAAATCCTATACAAAATAAAAAGTTTACATTTTCGTCACGGAATAGATGTATTTTTGTCACTGAAAGCCCTACCATCTATCCCCGTTGTTAGCATACAATAGGGTATTAACAGTGTCAACGAGAAATCGTAAAAAATCAAAAAATTTGAGTATTAGTCATTTCCTCCCAAAAATGAAAACGTTCCCCTTCTAAATACTGGTTAGAGATATGCAATTTCTAACAGTTTTCTCTTTATAATAGAAGGAAATGTTCACAAGTTTGTCACTATTATATTTTTACGATATAACGCTTTCCTTCCATAATATAGTGCTCTTTAGACGTAAGACTTCTATATTATATGTGATGTGTATGCAACTTATGTTGTATATACTATGTATATTTATCCTCTCCCCTCCCCTACTTGCTTACATCAAAAAAAGACGAGCTGAGGAATCCCCCTGCTCGTCAGTTGTCTTACTTCGTTCCGAATAAACGGTCACCAGCATCACCAAGACCTGGTACTACATATCCGTGGTCATTTAATTTCTCATCTAATGCTGCTACATAAATATCAACATCAGGATGTTCTTCTTGTACTACTTTTACTCCTTCTGGAGCTGCAACGATACACATTAATTTAATTTGTTTTGCACCGCGCTTTTTCAGAGAGTTAATTGCTTCAGCTGCAGAACCACCTGTTGCTAGCATCGGATCTAGTACGATAAAGTCACGCTCTTCTACATCCGTTGGAAGTTTCACATAGTATTCTACCGGTTGCAATGTTTTAGGGTCGCGGTATAAGCCAACGTGTCCTACTTTTGCTGCTGGAATTAATTTCAGAATTCCATCAACCATTCCTAAACCTGCACGTAAAATCGGAATTAAACCAAGTTTTTTACCAGCGATCACTTTTGTTGTCGCTTTGCTTACAGGAGTCTCAATTTCAATGTCTTTAAGTGGAAGGTCGCGAGTAATTTCAAAAGCCATTAAGCTTGCTACTTCGTCCACTAATTCACGAAAATCTTTCGTACCTGTATTCTTGTCGCGAATATATGTAATCTTATGTTGAATTAACGGGTGATCAAATACATACAGTTTTCCCATGTGAATCTCTCCTTTAGATGATATTCATGCGTTTGCACGCTTTTTTACACTATTTACGATTGTAAAGAAAACGCTACTAATATTCAAGGGCAAATTTGGAAAAGTCATGATTTCCGATGATTCTATCTAGTATCTTTACCAATTATGGGAGCTGTATCCTTCATTATATCGCCAAAATTTATTCATCATTTGTATACATACTTAAAGAACAATATATGTCCACAAAAAAGACTGCTAAAACAATTATGTCTCAGCAGCCTTCTTCAATCTATTATAGATCTGTGTACATTGGGAATTTGCTCGTTAACGCTTCTACACGCTTACGCGCTTCTTCTAATGCAGCTTCATTTTCATGATTTTTTAATGTGTAAGCAATAAGTGACGCAATTTCATCCATTTCTTCTAAACCGAAACCACGAGATGTTACAGCTGCTGTACCGATACGTACACCACTTGTTACAAATGGGCTTGCTGTTTCAAATGGAATTGTATTTTTGTTCACTGTAATACCAACTTCGTCTAATACGTGCTCTGCTACTTTACCTGTGATTTCTAGGTTACGAACATCAATTAGGATTAAGTGATTGTCTGTTCCACCAGAAACAAGTGTAAGTCCTTCTTTTTGAAGACCTTTAGCTAAGCGGTTCGCATTGTTAATGATATTTTGTGCATATGTTTTGAAATCATCTTGAAGTGCCTCACCAAACGCAACAGCTTTTGCAGCGATTACGTGCATAAGTGGACCACCTTGAATACCAGGGAAGATTGATTTATCAATTTGTTTTGCAAATTGCTCTTCACATAAAATCATACCACCACGTGGACCACGTAATGTTTTATGTGTTGTTGTTGTAACGAAATGTGCATGTGGCACTGGATTTGGATGTAAACCAGCCGCTACTAAACCTGCGATATGTGCCATATCAACCATTAAGTATGCGCCCACTTCATCTGCAATCTCACGGAATCGTTTGAAATCGATAACACGAGGGTACGCACTTGCACCTGCAACGATTAATTTTGGTTTATGTTCTTTCGCTTTTGCTAATACATCATCGTAATTAATACGGTGAGATTCAGCATCCACGCCATATTCTACGAAATTATATTGTACTCCACTGAAGTTAACAGGGCTTCCGTGTGTTAAGTGACCACCATGAGATAAATTCATACCAAGTACTGTATCGCCTTGCTCTAAAATCGTGAAGTATACTGCCATGTTCGCTTGTGCACCAGAATGCGGTTGAACATTTACGTGCTCTGCACCGAAAATTTCTTTTACGCGATCACGTGCGATATCTTCTACTACGTCTACATGTTCACAACCACCATAGTAACGTTTCCCAGGATATCCTTCAGCATACTTATTCGTTAAAACAGAACCTTGCGCCTCCATTACTGCTTCACTTACGAAGTTTTCCGAAGCAATTAACTCAATCTTCGAACGCTGTCTTCCTAGTTCTGCCTCAATTGCAGCAAATACCTTTTCATCTTGACGTTTTAAATGATCCACCAAAATCCCCCTTTTCTGAACGAATTACATCGATTCCCAACAGTTTTTTCTTATTTATTCAGAAAAAACGAAAATTCAGGTTGTAATTCTTTCGAACCTTCATGTTTTCAACTACATTCTAACATGACTTTCTATATCATAAAAGAAAAAAAAGACCGAAAATCGGTCTTTTCTTTCTTCTATAATAAAGTCAGACAACATACCTTATTCATAACTTTAACGGCAAGTGATAGTCTCTTCCTTCGCCGCATAAACAGCACGTGCTCCACCAATTAGCTTTCCACGTGTTGTTGCCATCGTTACATGTGCACTTCCAATTTCCTTCACACTAGTACGAACCGGGACAGCTACGTGCTTTAAATGCATACCGATAAATGTATCACCAATATCCATTCCCGCATCTGCTTTAATAAACTCAATTACTACCGGATCTTTCAAATTGTGATAAGCATATGTTGCTAATGCACCACCTGCTGATCTAACAGGCGTAACTGTTACAATTTCAAATTGATATTTCATCGCCAACTCTTTCTCAACTACTAAAGCACGGTTTAAATGCTCACAACATTGAAACGCCAACTCAATACCTGTTTGTTCTTGAAATTGTTTTAACTCAGAAAAAATCGCCTCTGCTACTTCCATCGTTCCTGATGTCCCAATTCTTTCTCCTAGCACTTCGCTCGTACTACACCCCACTACAAAAATTTGACCACTTTGTAATGAAGCTTGTTCTTGGAAATCAGAAAGCGAAATTTGTAGCTGTTCTCTTACCTTTACGATTTCTGTCATTACGCCTCTTCCTTTCACAGGTTGGTTCACCAAATTATATTTCCTACTGCTTCTAGTTAGAATCTATTACTTTGCTTCGTATGTTTTAATTTTTCCTACGCGGTTTTCGTGACGGCCGCCTTCAAATTCAGTTGTTAACCAAATTTTTGCGATGTCACGTGCTAGACCAGCACCAATTACACGCTCGCCCATTGCTAACATGTTTGTATCGTTATGCTCTCTCGTTGCTCTCGCACTGAAAGTATCATGAACTAACGCACAACGAATACCATTTACTTTGTTTGCAGCAATTGACATACCGATGCCTGTCCCACAAACTAAAATACCACGATCTACTTCGCCATTTGCTACCATTTCCGCTGCTGGAAACGCAAAATCAGGGTAATCAACAGAACCAGCTTCACATTCACAACCTAAATCAATATATTCAATATTTAACTCTTCTAATAAACTTACAAGTTCTTTACGGATATTCATACCGCCGTGATCAGATGCTACTACTACTTTCATTTTTACCCCTCCAAAGTTTCAATCCATTATCTTCATTCTCACTTAATCCTTTAATGGGACGAAGTGATCTCCAATATCGTATTATACACGAAACATCAACCTTCTGAATGTTTTTTCAGTAAAGTTTGTACAAGTTTTTCCATCTCTTCTAATGTTTCTTTATAAATAGAGAGAGATCCGCCGAACGGATCTGAAATATCCTTACTCATCCCCTCAGTTACTCCATATAATGTATCTACTTTCCCTTCAACACTTGGATAATGCCCAAGGATAATTTCCTTATGTTTTTCCGTCATTGTTACTACAATATCTGCCCAATCAATTAAGGCTTCGTTTACCTGCTGCGAAGCATGATCGATTGCAATTCCCTTTTCAGCTAAAGCTTCCTTTGCATGTACCGACGCATCACTTCCAGGATAGGCGAAAACACCAGCAGATTGCACTTCAAACTTACCTTCTCCATAATGGCGCAGTAACGCCTCAGCCATCGGACTACGGCATGTATTTCCAGTGCAAACAAATAATACTCGTTTCATCTAAACCCACCCCTTTTCTCTATTTCCTTCCTTTTATCATAGCGTACATTACAATAGAACAAAAGAAATGTGAATATACGAAAGGCGCATTTCTCTTATATTTTTTCTAAGAAAAATGCGCCTTATCCACATATATGTGAAACCCTATTTCCAAGTGCCCAAAGTATTTTACCATATATAAGGAACAGACTACAAAACAAAATAAGGAATCCATTTCATACGAAACGGATTCCTTTCATGTGATAATTATTTCATTGTAACTTTCATTACTTCTGTTGAACCTTTTGTAGCAGTTACACCTACAGTTGTCTTAATAGACTCAGCTGCATCTGTGTTTGTAATAACGATTGGAGTAATTGTGCTTTTCGCTTTTTCACGAATTAATTCTAAGTCGAATGAGATTAATTTATCTCCAGCTTTTACAGCTTGTCCTTCAGAAACGTGAGCTTCAAAACCTTCGCCTTCCATTTTTACAGTTTCTAATCCAACGTGGATTAAAATTTCTGTACCGTTTTTCGCTTTAATTCCAATTGCATGTTTCGTGTGGAATAATTGTACGATTTCGCCATCAACTGGAGATACAACTACACCTTCAGTAGGATCGATTGCAACACCGTCACCCATCATACGACCAGCGAATACTGGATCTGGTACTTCTTCAATATTTTTCACTGCTCCAGTTAATGGAGCTACAATTGTTTCTTCATTTGTTTTTGAACCAAGACCGAATAATTTTTTAAACATAGGATAGTCCTCCTTATAATTTACCTAAAAGTTTATAGGGCAATCTCTATTAAAGATCAGAATAAACGTAAGACTTCATACTTCGAATATTATACTGTAAAAACGCTTTCGAAATAAATTACGTCATTACTACTAGACTCTTATTGTAGCGTCTCACAAAATTCCAGTCAATTCTGATTGTCTGAATAACAATAAGAAGTTAACTTCTACTTATATTTTCTCTTTTTTCACCTAGCTTGTCTAGAGGTCTTTACTACATTTTATTTTTTGTTGTTAATTTGTAAAATTTTTTTCAAACTTTTTTCGAAATCCGCTTGACTAAAGTAAGTAACTATTTTATTATTACTTACGTAAGGTAAGTTAATAACTTTTAGGAGGTTTTCAAAAATGATGGATTTCGGTCTTCTTATTATTCGTCTTATTATAGGTATTACATTCATGGGTCATGGTGCTCAAAAATTATTTGGTTGGTTCGGCGGTTATGGTTTAAAAGGAACAGGCGGCTGGATGGAATCAATCGGTTTACGCCCTGGTGTATTCATGGCATTTATGGCTGGTGCAACTGAATTATTAGGTGGTTTCTTATTCGCATCAGGTATTTTCACTGCAATCGGTTCATTATTTATCGTTGGAACAATGTTAATGGCAATCTTCACTGTTCATGGGAAAAATGGTTACTGGGTAACCCAAAACGGATATGAATACAACTTAATGTTAATCGCTGTTGCTATTGGTGTAGCTTTAATCGGACCTGGTGCATACGTTTTACTATAATTTTTATCTTGAATTCAAGATTATTTAGATGGAACTTACTTCAACCACAATGAAGTAAGTTCTTTTTATGTAATAAAAATATTATTTTCAGCAGGAGTTTTCCACTAACATCTTGTAAACAAACAATAAGTCGTCATATTTAGAAAGGGGATTTCAATCATGTTATCCATTAATCCAAATGAACAATCGGAAAAAGAGAATTACAAATTACTTACAGGAAGTATTATTCCACGCCCTGTCGCATTCGTTACTTCTGTAACAAAAGACGGCGTATTAAATGGAGCACCATATAGTTATTTCAATATTGTTGCTGCTAATCCGCCACTTATCTCAGTTTCTGTACAACGAAAAGCTGGAGAAAGAAAAGACACTTCTCGAAACGCAATTGAAAAAGGAGAATTTGTCGTACATATCTCTGATGAATCATATGTAGCGGCAATTAACGAAACAGCAGCAAATCTCCCGCCAAATGAAAGTGAAATTGAATTAGCAAAATTAACACCAATTGAAAGTGATGTCATCTCCGTTCCAGGTGTAAAAGAAGCAAATATTCGAATGGAATGCGTGCTAGAACGCGCAATCCCCCTTGGCGGAACAGAAGACTCACCAGCTTGCGATTTACTAATTGGACGCGTCGTTCGTTTCCACGTCGCAGAACACCTATACGAAAATGGACGCATTCATGCAGAAGGACTAAAACCAGTAAGCCGCCTAGCAGGACACAACTACGCAAAACTAGGAGAACAATTTGAATTAGTGAGGCCAATCTAAAAGCGGAAGCGGCTCACTCAGAATCGCAGGGCATTGGAGCTCTCGACCTTGAAGCGTTCTTTGCTTCGAGCGAGAGAGCGAAATGACCGGAGATTCTAGCCGCTGGAGCTGGATAACACCTAAAAGCGAAAACAGCTCGTTCAGAATAGAAGTAACAATAATATAAAAGGGTGTACCAAATTAATTTGGTACACCCTTTTCATAGAAGAAGAAAAATAATTTTTCATTATTGGTCATCGACCTCTTTTCCCATTATTGGTCATCGGTAAAAAGTAACAGTGTGATTGGTTATTGGATGATTGGTTGTCCTTTGGCCATCACAAATCTCATTTTTACAAAAGTGCTCTTCTTCTATGCCTTGAAGCGGAGTCTCACCACTTCAAGGTTTAAAAGTATTTTTCACCATCAAAGTCTAGTTCAATGGCGTAGTTTTTCGCATTAATTAAGTTAGATAACCTATTAGCTTGTCTCTCTAACTCTAAACCTTTTACACGATATACTTCAGGATCAAACATGGCTACTTTTACAAGCGATGATGTTTCACCGTAAGAATATACATGTTCTTCTTTCTTACTCACGCCAAACTCTTTACACTTTCGAGCTTTTGCACGTAACTGCGTTGCAAGTTCTATCGCTTCAACAATCGTTATATTCTCTCCGTTGAAATTCACTTCATTTCGGATATTTGCTTCATACATTAATTTATCTAAAAGACGAAAATCAGCGCGAACTTCATCTAGTTCCTGTTCAACTTGTACCAATGTACGCGTCTGTTTTGGAAGTGTATCACCTTTTTCAATTTCAACAAATCCAATTTGGTTCATCTCTTCTTCTAATTCATGTATTCTTTTCGATAATACACTTTTTAATTTTACAGCTTCTGCCAAAGAAATGTTAGACATAGTATCCCCCTTATATCTCTTCTTTCTGCTCCTCTAAAGTAGGTACTTTCTCTTTTTTCGGTTTCCCAAGCTTAATTACGAAGAAGTAAAGGGAAAGCAATGTAATAAGAAAAACAATTAAAAACGGGTATGGAGAATAAAAAGCACGCGCCGCCTCCGTTTTTCCCGCAACAAACTTCAATGACTCAATATCTAAAAACTCAGCAAACATTTGTACACCGAGCATACTAAACCAAAAAACAAAAAAACTAATAATAATACCAAAAACTTGCTTCAATCTCGTCATCCATCTCATCCTTTCTATATTGTAATTTTTTAGCGTAATCAGTATAGTACAAACAAAACTATGCACAGAAAGGAACTATCTTACCATTCACGAATTAATTTAATCCAACCTAAAATTGAAATTTGTAAAATAATACCCCAAATAATAAGTAGTCGTAACCACCTCGGAAAAAAGGTTACAAATCGAATATACCATTCCAATAACTTGTTCATAACGCCCTCCCCCCTAAAATTATATAGGAAAAAGGAGATATAATCCAAATCCAACCAAAATGATACCACCTACTATCTCGCCATATGTACCGAGCATATCTTTCGCATGTCTCCCAATGAATAAACCAATCCACGCTAATAACATACTAACAAATCCAAAAAGTAATATCGTAATGATCGTCTGTGCCCCGTAAATACCAAGACTAAGACCTACTGAAAAACTGTCTATACTAACCCCAAATGCAAATACAAATAAACTAATTCCAATAGGGGCCGTTCGAGTCTCTTCATTTTCCAAGATAGATGAATATACAATATAAAATCCTAATCCGATTAATAAAATAGCACCTGCAAAATGTGCAATGTCTCCATACTGCTCTGATAAAAAACGACCTAATACCATCCCTATAAATGGCATGATAATATGAAATATCCCTATCGTCACACCGATATACAGGATTTGTCTTATCTTTAAGGTCATCATTCCCATACCAAGACTTACCGAGAACGCATCCATCCCTAAGGCGAACGCCATAATTATTAAAGGTATTATCTGTTCAAACGTCATTCATGTCCCTCCTCGGACGTGCTACTTCAAAATATGCTTATCCGAGGAGAAATATTCTGTTTGCTAATCGTACCTTATCATTCAGTAATAATTTGATGTCCTGCCGCTTTTGTTAAACGATTCATAATGGCATTCCCTATTCCTTCATTCGGGAATGATTCACTAAAAATAACATCCACTTCACTTGCATCAAATGTTCTAAGTACATCATATAATTTAGTCGCAACGCTAGCTAAATCGCTTCGGACACCACATGATAATACAACATCCGCGTTATATACGTGCTGATACTCTTCTGTCGTTAATACACCGACTTTGAATCCTTCTTCCTTCTTCTCATCCACAAGGCGTTGAATAAATTCACGTGAACCTTCAACAATACTTAGCGGCGCTTTCGGTGCATAATGTGTATATTTCATTCCAGGTGATTTCGGTTTTTCCTTCTCATCCTTTAAAGCTGGATCTAACGAAACCGTACCAATCACTGCTTCCAATTGTTCTTTCGTAATCCCACCTGGGCGTAATATCGTTGGAACAGCGCTCGTACAATCAATTACAGTCGATTCAACACCTACTCCGGTTGCACCACCATCTACAATACCTGCGATTTTCTCATTTAAATCTTCATATACGTGAGATGCTAACGTCGGACTTGGACGACCTGAACGATTTGCACTTGGTGCTGCAACAGGTACATTTGCCTCTTCAATAAGAGCAAGAGCTACCGGATGATCAGGCATTCTTACTCCAACCGTATTAAGTCCTGCCGTTACCTTCTCTGAAATCCCTTCTTTTCTAGGTAAAATAATTGTTAAAGGGCCCGGCCAAAAATGCTCCATTAACTGTTCTGCAACTGGCGGAATTTCCTTCACAATACCATCTAACTGCGATTTTGTACCGATGTGGACAATAAGTGGATTATCACTCGGTCTTCCTTTCGCCTCAAAAATTTTCGCAATCGCTTCATCATTCATCGCGTTTGCACCTAGTCCATATACCGTTTCTGTAGGGAAGGCAATCGCCTCATTTTCCCTTAATAATTTTGCTGCTTCTTGTAACTGTGGATAATATTTTTTTCTTTCCACAACATTATCCACAACCCACATATTTGTATGCATTTTTTCCCACGTCCTTTTCTACCCTGAAATACTTGTCTATTTTTAGTTTACTATGAGATTTATCCAAAAGACAAACAAGGTTTATCCACAAAATGTGGATAAACCTAATTAATCCGTGGATAACTTTGTGAATAGCTGACAATTTAGTATTATTGCATTTGGCTCTTTTATATTTTTACAAAAGTGTTCTAACTGTCGAATTCCCTCTGGTACGTTCTCTTTCTCTATCTTAACAAAGTCAAAAAACTGAAAGATCGTTATAGATTGTGGATGATTTGTTAGTAAGTACAATTGTCGAATATTTTTTTCTTTCATATACTGCAAAAACATTTCAAAAAAATATAAGAAAGTCTGTTTATCCACATTAGGTGTGAATAAACAAGAACGAATAAGTGCGTTTTCTTCACTTTGTTCATATCCAATGACTGCCCGTATTTCTTCCGCCTCTTCCAAAATCATAAACTGTGCGTACAACTCATTTATTTTATCATCTTTTTTATTAGCTTGTCCGAAAAAAGAATGCAATCTTTCCACATCTGCCTTCGTCGCAAAATATACCTTCTTCATAATAAATCCCTCCTCTTTTTTATATATGAGGAGGGATTTACGAATAGTACTATTTAGAGAATAAAGATGTAAAAGCTTCTACAATAAATAACTTAACTTCCGGCTTTTCTTCTTCCTCCTCTACTTTTACATACTCATTTCGCTTTTCTTGTTTTTGTTCCACAGGTTTCTCCACTTTTTCCACAGTTTTTGTTTCCTCTTTACTTGCAGGTTGTTCTTCTACTTTCGTTTCATTTTTTACTACTTTCTTTTCAGAAGTTGTTACTTTTTTTACAACTTCCTGCTTTACAACTTTCTTTTCCTTCACCTCATCCCCTTTTTTCTCTTCTGCATTTACTACTTCTTCATCATCTATTTGTTTCACTTGCTCCTCTTCAGGAGATTCAGCCTTCACAACATGTTCTTCTTTCCTTACAGCTGTACCACTTGAAAAATCTAAGAAACACATCGGTGGAAATAGTACACACCACCAGTTTGCCCCTTCACCTTCCCCAATTGTAATTAAGACTGCTTCATATTCCCCTGCCGGATAAATAAAATTCCCATATACCTTTGTAGGAAACTTTACATTTTTACTGAAATTCACTTGGAATGAATCTTTGCTTCCTTCTTTTTTCAACGTATTTGCTACTGTTTTTTCGATTTCTGGAATATGACTTTGAATGACTTTGCGTGCCTCTTCAAATGAAGTTAAATCAGCTACCCATCCATCAATTTGTGCTTTTACTTCATCACGCACTTTGCGCTTTAACGCCTGATCTTTATCTGAATCACTATTTGCTAAAATCCGTAATCGAACGGCCTCTTTCGGAATAACTGAAGGCCCTTTCGCATCAGCTTTCATATATCCAAACTGCACAAGTAACTGTGCACCAATTAATAATAGAAGAAGATAAGCAATAACTTGTTTTTTCATTTCCTCCACCGTCCCTTCTACAAACAGTGTGGACAGACTTTCATCTTTCTAAACTATTAAATTCAAAATCTATATGAATTTTTCCACAAAAAAATAGAGTAAGGTGTAACCCTTACTCCATTTCTGCAAATACCATACGATCTTTTCCATTAATATCAAAAACAACCTCAACATGAGCATGTGGAAAAGCTTGTTGTAACAGCCCTTTCACGTCCTCACCTTGCCCTACTCCAATTTCAAATGCGACAATTGCTTTCTTCTGCAACACATTCGGCAACTCTTCCATAAAGCGGCGATAGAAATCTAATCCGTCTTCACCACCAACAAGCGCTCTCTTTGGCTCATGCTCTTTCACCACGGGAGAAAGACCACGCCAATCTTCTTCCGGTATATATGGAGGATTTGAAACAACAACATCTAACTTTTGACCCGTTTCATAAAATGGTGATAATAAATCACCATGATAGAACGTTACTTCTGCGCCCAAAGTTTTCGCATTTTCTTTTGCAACTTCAATCGACTCCTGCGCAATATCTACCGTATACACATGAAGATTTTTATTTTCTAAAGCAAGCGTAATCGAAATTGCTCCGCTACCTGTACCAATATCTGCTACATGTATTTTCTCATCACCAAAATGACGCTCAATTCTTTCTAACACTCCTACTATAAGCTCTTCTGTTTCTGGTCTTGGTATTAATACTTCTTCATTCACAAAGAACGATCTTCCATAAAACATTTCATGACCAATCATATATTGAATCGGAATACCTTCTACATGTTTGTGGATAAACTCTGTAAAACTTTTTTCTTGTTCCGCAGTTATTTCTTCACGCATGTTCATCAATAATCCTGTTCTATTCGTCTTTAATACATGACAAAGGACAATTTCTCCCGCATTTTCATCTCGTCCATTCTCCTGTAAAAAAGAAGAAGCCCATTTCAGGGCTTCATAGACACGCATTACTCAGCTGCCTCCATCCTTTGAGCCTGATCTTCCATTACTAAGGCATTGATGAAATCATCTAACTTACCTTGTAAGATTTGATCTAACTTTTGAATCGTTAAACCGATTCGATGGTCTGTAACACGGTTTTGCGGGAAGTTATACGTACGAATACGCTCTGAACGATCACCCGTACCAACAGCTTGTTTACGGTTTTGATCATACTCAGCTTGCGCTTCTTGTCTAAACTTATCATAAACACGTGCGCGTAATACTTTCATCGCTTTTTCTTTATTCTTAATTTGTGATTTCTCATCCTGACATGATACAACTACACCAGTCGGTAAATGCGTTAAACGTACCGCTGACATCGTTGTATTAACGCTCTGTCCACCAGGTCCACTAGAAGCGAATGTATCAACACGAACATCTTTCTCATGAATATCAATTTCTACTTCTTCTGCCTCTGGTAATACAGCTACAGTTGCTGTAGATGTATGAATACGTCCACCAGATTCCGTTTCAGGAACACGTTGTACACGGTGAGCGCCATTCTCGAATTTCAGCTTCGCGAAAGCACCTTTACCGTTAATCATAAAGATAATCTCTTTATATCCACCTAACTCTGTATAGCTAGCCTCGATAATCTCCGTTTTCCAACCTTGCACCTCAGCGTAACGGCTATACATACGGTATAAGTCACCAGCAAATAAAGCGGCCTCGTCGCCACCAGCAGCTCCACGAACCTCAACGATAACGTTCTTATCATCGTTAGGGTCTTTTGGTACAAGTAAAATTTTCAGACGCTCTGATAATGTTTTTTCTTGTGATTCTAACTCAGAAACCTCTTCTTTTACCATTTCACGCATTTCTGCGTCTAACTTATCTTCTAACATTGCTTTCGCATCTTTTAATTGCTCACGAACATCCTTATACTCACGATACACCTCTACCGTTTCCTGTATATCAGACTGTTCCTTTGAATATTCACGAAGCTTATTTGAATCACTAATAATTGCTGGGTCGCTTAGCAATTCATTTAACTTCTCATAACGATTTTCTACAGCTTGCAAACGATCTAACACATCATTCACCTCTACATCCTAGTATCTAATACAAATAGTATATGGTACTTACTCAAAAAAACGCAAATTATATTTAAAAGCACAAGCGGCTCGTTCAGAATCGCAGGCTATTTGGAACTCTCGATCTTGAAGCGCTCTTTGCTTCGAGCGAGAGAGTGAAATGGCCGGAGATTCTAGCCGCTGGAGCTAGATAATATATTTAAAAGTGGCGGTGGCTCGTTCAGCTCTGACCAGCTAAGGTTCTTTCGACCTAAAGGTGCTTTTTACCTTTCGGGCGGAAGGTTCTTAGATGCGAAGAGCTAGCCACCAGAACTAGATATCACAACTTAAAGCGTAGGCAGCTCATACCACTCACACTCTCTATTCTGAAAAAAACCCGCCTTGCGCAGCGAGTTTTACTTATCTTGGTTTGTAGGAACTGCATGACAATGACGACAGCGTGGTTCATACGATTCTGAAGCACCAACTAAAATAATCGGATCATCAAATGCCGCTGGTTCTCCATCAATTAATCGTTGTGTACGACTTGCCGGAGATCCACATGCAGAACATACTGCTTGTAGTTTTGTTACATGTTCAGCAATCGCCATCAGCTGAGGAACTTGTCCAAATGGTAGACCACGGAAATCTTGGTCTAAACCAGCTACAATGACACGATAGCCACGATTTGCCAATACTTGCACCACTTCCACAATGTCCCCATCAAAGAATTGCACCTCATCGATTGCAATTACATCCATTTCTTCAGTGATATGTTCAAATATATCTTTTGAAGCTGAAACAGGAACTGCTTTTACCTTTAATCCGTTATGTGATACAACGTCTTCTTCACTATAGCGATTATCAATACATGGTTTAAATACAATTGCATGTTGTTTCGCAAATTGCGTACGACGCACACGGCGGATAAGCTCTTCTGATTTACCAGAAAACATACTACCGCAAATCACTTCAATCCAACCGTTCTGATTTATTAAGTACATGAAGCTCTCCTTTCATCTACTTTTTAATTAAAAGTAGGGTAAAGGTATAATATTTTCGCAAAAAAAACAGACAAGCGAATAGATACACTTGCCTGTTTTATGTTTTTATTACTTAAGACCGTATTTCTTATTGAAGCGGTCAACGCGTCCGTCTGCAGTAGCAAACTTCTGACGTCCAGTGTAGAATGGGTGAGAATCAGAACTGATCTCAACTTTTAGTAATGGATAAGTGTTACCATCTTCCCACTCAACAGTTTCGTTAGATCCTCTAGTAGATCCGCTTAAGAATTTGAAGCCTGTGTTTGTGTCCATGAATACAACTTTCTTGTAATCTGGGTGAATTCCTGCTTTCATTCTTTTCATCTCCTTCCGCCCTGAATCATTTTCGAAACAGAGTTTTTCATCTTCAGCTGCATACACAACTATATTGATGAAACACATATGATGAAATTATAACAAGGCTAACTTCATTTTGCAACTACCTGTTTTTGTCTTTTTAAATTAAAAGTGGAGACGGCTCGTTCAGCTCTGACTGGCTAAGGTTCTCTTGCACAAAAGGTGCTTTTTACCTTTCGTGCGGGAGGTTCTTAGACACGAAGAGCTAGCCGTCGGAACTAGATACAATTTAAAAGCAGAAGCGGCTCGCTCAGAATCGCAGGGCATTGGAACTCTCGACCTTGAAGCGCTTTTTGCTTCGAGCGAGAGAGTGAAATGACCGGAGATTCTAGCCGCTGGAGCTGGATAACACCTTAAAGTGGAGGGGGCTCGCTCAGCTCTGACCAGCTAAGGTTCTTTCGACCTAAAGGTGCTTTTTACCTTTCGGGCGGAAGGTTCTTAGATGCGAAGAGCTAGCCACCGGAACTGGATATCATTTAAAAGCGCAAGCGGCTCGTTCAGAATGGGAGGGGGATGAAGCTGGATATTATCTTAAAATGGAGGCCGCTCATCCAACTAGAACCAACTAATGCCCTTCCACTCATCTCTCTTTAAGATCACCTAAAAGACATAAAAAACTCGCTTACCATAAAATAAGCGAGTCCCAATCTTTTCCCTTTACTTCGTTGTTACATATCTTTTCGAATCTGCAACAATGTTTTGTAAAAATTCTTCATTTGTCTTTGTTTGACGAAGTTTACGTAAGAAACCTTCAACAAAGTCTGGTGTATCACGCATTGTTTTACGAATACCCCATAGCTTGTCTAAATGTTCTTTCGGAATTAATAGATCCTCTTTACGTGTACCAGAACGGCGAATATCAATTGCCGGGAAGATACGACGCTCAGCTAATGAACGATCTAAATGAAGTTCCATATTTCCAGTTCCTTTAAATTCTTCGTAAATTACATCGTCCATACGAGATCCTGTATCAACAAGAGCTGTTGCTAAAATTGTTAAGCTACCGCCTTCTTCGATATTACGTGCAGCTCCAAAGAAACGCTTCGGTCTATGGAAGGCAGCTGGGTCGATACCACCCGATAATGTTCTACCACTTGGCGGAATAACAAGGTTGTAAGCTCGCGCTAAACGGGTAATACTATCCATTAAAATGATAACATCTTTTTTGTGCTCTACAAGACGCATTGCACGTTCTAACACAAGTTCTGCTACTTTAATATGATTTTCTGGTACTTCATCAAAAGTAGAGCTTACAACATCTCCTTTAACAGAACGTTCAATATCTGTTACTTCCTCTGGACGCTCATCAATTAAAAGGACAATTAATTCAGCTTCCGGATGATTTGTTGTAACACTGTGTGCGATTTCTTTTAATAGACTAGTTTTACCAGCCTTTGGAGGCGCGACAATTAAACCACGTTGTCCAAATCCAACTGGTGCAATTAAATCCATGATGCGTGTCGGTAACTTTTTCGGTTCCGTTTCCAATTTCATTTGGCGATCTGGGTATAATGGTGTTAATGCAGGGAAATGCACACGCTCTTTTGCTGACTCTGGATCATCTCCGTTTACAGCTTCCACTTGTAATAATCCAAAGTAGCGTTCATTTTCTTTCGGAGGTCGTACTTTACCAGAAACTTTATCTCCATTACGTAAATCGAAACGACGAATTTGCGAAGCTGAGATATAAATATCTTCTGAGCTTGGAGAGTAGTTGATAGGACGTAGGAATCCAAATCCTTCTGATTGAATAATTTCTAATACGCCTTCCATGAAGAAGAAACCTTCTTTTTCTGCTCGAGCTTTTAAAATGGCGAAGATTAACTCTTTTTTCGTTAATTTGCTATAATACGAAATCTTAAATTCTTTCGCAAGCTCGTATAACTCTTTTAATTTCATGTTTTCTAATGCTGCAATTGACAAATTCATTCAGACACCACACTTTAACGTTATTCTCTTTTCACATGGGTAAAGGGAAAAAATACGGAAGGCAAATAATTAATAATGAAAGGCAATAAGTTCAAGTAGGGTAATATTCACTATTGTAACCCTTTTATCTAGTTTTAATCAATACGTTGAAACACAAATACAAGAAGCGAAGACAAGAAAATTTGTCTTCGCTTTTTATTTAATCCAGCTTCAGCAGCTAGAAGGGTCGATGGCTTCACTTCTTCCTACGAGGCAAAAAGCGCCTCTACGTCAGAAGCTCCATCCTCCTCCCATTCTGAACGAGCTGCTTACGCTTTTTATTTAATCCAGCTCCGGTGGCTAGAAGGGTCAGTCATTTCACCCCTTCCTGCGAGGCACAAAACGCCTCTTCGTCAGGAGTTCCAATGCCTTCCCCTTCTGAGCAAGATGCTTACGCTTTTTACTCAATCCAGTTCCAGCGGCTAGAATCTCCGGTCATTTCACTCTCTCACTCGAAGCAAAGAGCGCTTCAAGGTCGAGAGTTCCAATGCCCTGCGATTCTGAACGAGCCGCTTACACTTTTTATTTAATAACCAAGTTCGGTTTTTTATTTAAGCTGTGACGTCCGTCTACAAAGCGTACTGTGCCTGATTTTGCTCGCATAACAAGGGATTGTGTTGTTCCTACGCTACCTTTAAATTGAACGCCGCGTAATAGTTCTCCGTCTGTTACACCTGTTGCTGCGAAGATTGCATCGTCACCTTTTACTAAGTCCTCCATGCGAAGGATGCGGTTGATGTCGTCTATGCCCATCTTTTTGCAACGCGCCAATTCAGCGTCGTTTTGTGGTAATAATTTCCCGTGAATTTCTCCACCTAAACATTTTAATGCAACTGCTGCTAACACACCCTCAGGCGCGCCACCAGAGCCGAATAAAATATCTACACCTGTACGATCAAATGCGGTGTTGATTGCGCCAGCTACGTCTCCATCATTAATCAATTTAATGCGAGCACCAGCTTTACGAATTTCTTCAATAATTGCTTGATGACGTGGACGGTTTAAAACTGTCGCTACAACATCTTCAATATCTTTGTTTTTCGCTTTCGCAACTGCACGTAAGTTATCGATAATAGGCGCATCAATATCGACCGCCCCAACTGCTTCTGGGCCAACCGCGATTTTATCCATGTACATGTCAGGAGCATGTAACAAATTACCATGATCTGCAATTGCAATAACAGCAAGAGCATTCCATCCACCAGCTGCTACAATGTTTGTCCCTTCTAAAGGATCAACTGCAACGTCTACACGCGGACCGTATCCTGTACCTAATTTTTCTCCGATATATAGCATTGGTGCTTCATCCATTTCACCTTCACCAATTACAACTGTACCTTTCATCGGAATTGTATCAAATACATCACGCATAGCTGATGTTGCTGCACCGTCTGCCTCATCCTTTTTCCCGCGTCCCATCCAACGCGCTGATGATAAAGCTGCAGCCTCTGTTACACGTACTAACTCCATAGATAAACTTCTTTCCACGATAATCCCTCTCCTTTAAGTCTTTATATTTCTGCCGTATTTTGTGAACCGTGTTTTTCTATAAAGTGTACTTCCGCAAGTAGTGATGCTTCGCTTCCCCCTCGCGGAAGTATCACTTATGCGTTCTTCATTTCTTCAATTTCTTGCTTTGTCATTTGTTCTCGCCAAATGTTTGCACCAAGCCCTTTAAGCTTGTCTACTATATTTTCATAGCCACGATCAATATGCTCAAGTCCGGTTACTTCTGTAATTCCATCCGCCATCAATCCTGCAATAACAAGGGCTGCTCCAGCTCGCAAATCACTCGCTTTCACTTTTGCACCTTGTAATAAAACAGGACCAGTTACGATAGCTGACCGACCTTCTACTTTAATTTGCGCATTCATGCGACGTAATTCATCAATATGTTTAAAACGTGCGCCATAAATCGTATCCGTTACAACACCCGTTCCATGCGCCTTTGTTAAAAGTGTTGTAAATGGCTGTTGTAAATCTGTTGGGAAACCTGGATATACAAGCGTTTTTATATCAACTACTTTTAATCTTCTATCACCGTTCACTGTAATCTGGTCATCATTCGTTTCAACTTGGACACCAGCTTCTCTTAATTTTGCAGTAACTGACTCCAAATGCTGAGGAATAACATTATCAACTGTTACTTCTCCTCCTGACGCAGCACCTAAAATCATATACGTACCCGCTTCAATACGATCTGGAATGATCGTATGATGACAACCGTGCAATGAATCCACACCATCAATTCGGATTACATCTGTACCAGCACCTTTAATGCGTGCTCCCATGCTAGTTAACAGTGTAGCTACATCAATAATCTCTGGTTCTTTCGCTGCGTTTTCAATAACAGTTCTACCTTTCGCGCGTACAGCTGCTAGCATAATATTAATCGTAGCTCCTACACTAACAACATCTAAATAAATACGTGCCCCTCGTAGTTCATCTGCTCTTAAATAGATAGCACCTTGTTCATTCGTAACATGTGCACCTAACGCTTCAAATCCTTTAATGTGCTGATCAATCGGCCTCGGTCCTAAGTGACATCCACCTGGAAGCCCAATAACAGCTTTTTTAAAACGGCCAAGCATCGCACCCATTAAATAATAAGAAGCACGCAATTTTTTCACTTTTCCATTGGGTAAAGGCATTGCAACCATGTTAGAAGGATCGACTACCATCTCTTCCTCCTGTCCATAAGTCACTCTCCCTCCAATTTCCTCTAGTAAGTCTCCTAACATTTTCACGTCCGAAATATTAGGGACACCACCAATAGTTACTGGAGTATCTGCTAAAATTGTCGCTGGAATTAGTGCAACGGCGCTGTTCTTTGCACCACTCACGCGAATTGTTCCATTTAAAGCTCTTCCGCCTTCAATTAGCAATTTTTCCATATTGAGCTCCCTTCTTGTGAATGTATTTACTTTCTATATTTTTATAGAAAGCTCCCCCTTAAGAATCTCAATTACTTTTCCATCCCAAAACTCAATAAATAGGAAACCATTATCTTCATTTCTCCTGTCATACAAAAAGATAAAGATTAACTATTTATCGAATTTACTTTATCAATTTAGATACGTTATCACATTTATTAATAGGACTATGCACATTATTTTCTATTTCAAAAACAAAATGATAAAATCTTTAGACTTGTTCACGCTTTCATTATACAACGAAAGGAAACCGTCTAAAAGAGTAGACGGTTTCCAAAACGGAATTTTATTCTTACGCTTTACCGTTAGAACCGAATTCGCGAATTTTACCAATAACAGTTGCTTTGATAGCGTCGCGGCCAGGTCCGATAAATTTACGAGGATCGTAAACTTCTTGGTCTTTGTTTAATACTTCACGAACAGCTTTTGTAAACTCAATTTGGTTCTCAGTGTTTACGTTGATTTTTGAAGTACCTAAAGAGATAGCTTTTTCGATATCAGCAGTTGGGATACCAGTACCACCGTGTAATACTAAAGGTACGCCAGTGAAGTCACGAACTTGTTCCATTTCAGCGAATCCTAAGTTAGGCTCACCTTTGTAAGGACCGTGTACAGAACCTAAAGCTGGAGCTAGGCAATCGATACCTGTTGCTTCAACAAGGTGCTTACACTCAGCTGGGTCAGCGTAAATTACGCCTTCAGCGATTACGTCGTCTTCTTGTCCGCCAACTGTTCCAAGCTCAGCTTCAACAGATACGTTACGAGCGTGTGCGTATTCTACTACTTTTTTAGTAGTTTCTACGTTTTCTTCGAATGGGTGGTGAGAAGCGTCGATCATTACAGATGTGAAACCTGCATCGATTGCTTCTTTACATTTTTCGAAGCTTGAACCATGGTCAAGGTGAATCGCTACAGGAACAGTGATGTTCATTTCTTCGATTAAAGCTTTAACCATAGCTACAACTGTTTTGAAACCAGTCATATGACGAGCTGCACCCTCAGATACACCTAGGATTACAGGAGATTTTTCTTCTTCCGCAGCAGCTAAAATAGCTTGAGTCCACTCTAAGTTGTTCATGTTGAATTGACCAACTGCGTATTTTCCTTCTAGTGCTTTGTTTAGCATTTCTTTCATAGAAACTAAAGGCATGGTGAATCCTCCTAAAAAACGTTTTTTGTATCCGATAAGTTCTTATCGCTGGTAGTATGACCAGAATAAGGTAAAATATGTATATCTACATACCGGACTTTTTTCTACACTCAATAGGATAACAACTTGTACTCAAAAACTCAACCGTATTCACCTGCACAATAGTCCATGTAAACGCTTTTTTCCATATTTTTTATAAAAAATTCATTTTTAAGCCTCTACAGCGAGCTCATTTCTCACCGCTTGACGAATTTCATCAATATCAAATGGTTTAGCAAAATGCATTAAAGCACCTAAATCTTTTGCTTCTTGGATCATATCAAGCTCTCCGTAAGCAGTCATTAAAATCACTTTAATACTCTCATCAATTTCTTTTACATGCTTTAAAATCTCTATACCATCCATACCTGGAATTTTCATATCTAACACAACTAAATCTGGATTATCTTTTTTCACGATATCTAAAGCTTGAAATCCATTCGCTGCTTGGAATGTCTGATAACCTTCTTTTTGGAACACTTCATGTAATAACACACGAATGCCATATTGATCATCAACGATTAAAATTTTCCCTTCCATAACTCCCAACCTTTCTGTGTAAGTACAAGATTTAAAGCTTCTTATATCTTAACGATTAATTTTCGCTATTCTTTACCAAATTCCTTCCTATTTCTTTCTTATTTTACCGTTTCCTATTTTGTTATGCCACCTTCGATTTCACCTTTCTAAAAAAATAAACTATAATGAAAGCCGGTAAACACGTACGAAGGGAGTAACATTATGTTAAAAATTTTTTCAACCCAATTAAGCGGTTATTTCTCCAGAGTTTCTCAAAAAGAGGAAATGAATATAGAAGATAGCGCCCGTCTACTTGCTCAAGCATTAGTTGGCGAAGGTTTCATTTATTTACATGGTACAAATGAAATGGAGGGCGTTGTTGCTGAAGCGCTATTCGGTACTGAACCAATGAAACAAGCAAAACGATTATTTGAAAATGGTAAGGAAGTAGAAGTAACTTCTGCAGATCGTGTACTTCTTATTAGCCGTTTTTCAACAGATGAAGAAGTTGTAGCAATAGCAAAAAAACTTCAAGCAGATGGACACTCTATTGTCGGCATTTCTGCTATTCAAGAAGGCAATGAATCACTAGAACAATATACAGATGTACATATTGATACAAAACTGTTAAAAGGGCTTATTCCAGACGATGAAGGTAATCGCTACGGATTCCCAAGCTTAATGATAGCTTTATTTGCATATCACGGAATCAAATTTACAATCGATGAAATGTTAAATGAATATTAAAAAAAGCGCCCTATTTCAGGCGCTTTTTTATTACTTGCTCTCTTTATTCGTAATAGACGCTCTTACGAAGTCATGGAACAATGGTTGTGGACGGTTTGGACGAGAAACAAGTTCTGGGTGGAACTGTGCTGCTACGAACCAAGGGTGATCTTTTAATTCAACGATTTCAACTAAACGACCGTCTGGGCTTGTACCAGAGAATACAAATCCTGCTTTTTCCATATCCGGACGGAATTGATTGTTGAACTCATAACGATGACGATGACGCTCATATACAACCGGCTCATTGTAAGCGTTGTAAGCATTTGTTTCTTCAGCAAGCTTACATGGGTATAGACCAAGACGAAGTGTACCACCTAAGTCTTCTACATCTTTTTGTTCTGGTAATAAGTCGATGATTGCATAAGGTGTGTCAGGATTGATTTCAGAAGAGTTAGCTCCTTCTAATCCTAATACGTTACGTGCGAATTCGATTGATGCAAGTTGCATACCTAAGCAAATTCCTAGGAATGGAACTTTGTTTTCACGAGCATATTGAATTGCAACGATTTTACCTTCTACACCACGATCACCGAAGCCACCTGGTACAAGGATACCATCTGTGTCTCCTACTAATTCTTGTACGTTCTCTGCTGTTACGTGCTCAGCATTTACCCATTTCACTTCTACATCTGTGTCGAAAGAGTAACCCGCATGACGAAGTGCTTCTACAACAGAAATGTATGCATCTTGAAGCTCTACGTATTTACCAACAAGAGCGATTTTTGTTTTCTTAGAAAGGTTACGCACTTTTTCAACTAGCGCAGTCCACTCTGTCATATCTGCAGCTGGATTGTCTAATTTTAAGTGATCGCAAACGATTTGATCCATATTTTGCTCTTGAAGAGATAATGGAACTGCATATAAAGTATCTGCATCGCGTGCTTCAATAACTGCTTTTGTATCAATGTCACAGAATAATGCAAGCTTGTCTTTCATATCTTGAGAAACAGGCATTTCTGTACGAACAACGATAATATTTGGTTGAATACCTAAACTGCGAAGCTCTTTAACGCTATGTTGCGTTGGTTTTGTTTTCATTTCACCCGCTGCTTTTAAGTACGGGATTAACGTACAGTGAATGTACATTACATTGTCACGACCGATGTCGCTCTTAATTTGACGGATTGCTTCTAAGAATGGTAGAGACTCGATGTCACCAACAGTTCCACCGATTTCTGTAATAACAACGTCCGCGTTTGTTTCGCGACCAGAACGGTATACGCGCTCTTTAATTTCGTTAGTAATGTGAGGAATAACTTGAACTGTTCCTCCTAGGTATTCACCACGACGCTCTTTTTGAAGAACTGAAGAGTAAATTTTACCTGTTGTTACGTTGCTGTATTTGTTTAAGTTGATGTCGATGAAACGCTCATAGTGACCAAGGTCTAAGTCAGTTTCTGCACCATCATCTGTTACGAATACCTCACCGTGTTGGTATGGGCTCATAGTCCCTGGGTCTACGTTAATGTATGGATCAAACTTTTGAATCGTTACGTTTAAACCACGATTTTTTAAAAGTCTTCCAAGAGATGCTGCTGTAATACCTTTTCCTAGAGACGATACTACACCGCCTGTTACAAAAATATACTTAGTCATGAAAAAGCTCCCTTCTATTTTGCTGTTATATAATCACCGTTGCAAAGCGCAACGTATGTAGATAACACTGTATCCATCTTATTGTTAGACTCTTTTTATTTTCTAAACAAAAAACAAAAAAGAAAATTGCTCCCCTCATCACATAAAGTAATAAGTAGGGAGCAATTTTCTTTTATATTTACACTTTAAAAGTATTATCGTCCTTTTTTAAAGAGCCCAAAAATGATTCTACATGGACGATAATGAAAAGTCAAGAACTACAGTTCTTCCTCTTCTTCTTCTTCAGTTTCATCATACTCAAGTTCTTCTTCAGCGAAGTCATCTTCATCTTCGTCTAAATCATCAAGATCATCGTCGTCTCCGTCTTCGTCTTCAAGAACCTTGTCCAAATCTTCTACATCATCATCTTCGTCTTCATTTCCGTCTACATCATCAAAGTCATCTTCATCTTCGTCAATGTAGTCGTCAAAACCGTCTTCTTCAACTTTACGTTTCTTCTTCGGTTTTGGTTGAGGCAAGATTTCTTCATCAATTTGCTCGTATGGGTACCAGCTGCGTAGCCCCCAACGATTTTCTCCTAAATTAATGAAACGTCCATCGATGTTTAAGTCTGTATAAAATTGTGCGATTTTCGCATTAACTTGCTCTTGAGATAGTCCCAGCACTTGAGCGATTTCTTGAACCAACTCGTTGAATGTCGTTGCTTGTTTTTTATCCCCTAAAACGCTATGTACAACTTCAATCATTGAACATTCTTTTAGCTCTTCTGGTGAATATTGCTTAAAATCCACTTATGCGGCACTTCCTTTCATCAAATATAACCTTATATATAACGGCCTGCTTAAAAAAATCCATACTATTCATTATAAACAAAAGTCGCACAAATATGCTACAAAAAAAAACGGGAAACTTTTATGGGGTAGTAAAATTATAATTTGTGCATTCCTTATTTCGGAAGCATATGGGCCCCTTGTAATACATACCTAATTTGCATGTCTGTATATTCTTCGAGCGTATATAGCTTTTGCAGCGCCCAACGTCGAAATCCCCACATCTGTCCTTGTATAAAAATATTATGCGCAAGAAGCTGTATTTCTTTTTTATTTAATGTAAATGTTCCGTTTTCCGTACACTGTTCTAAAATATTCTCAAACATTCCTACCATTTGAAACTCCTTTTCTAATACGTATGGGAGTGATTCTTTCGGTAAAAAGCGTACCTCTTGATACATTATTAATACTTCTTCCTGCAATTCGTCCATCACTTTAAAATAATTCGTTATTGCTATCTTTAAACTTTCTACACTTCCTTTTTCCGTACAAACTACTTCCTCTAATCTTTCTTTTACATGTTCATAAATACTATCACAAACTAAATACAAAACATCATCTTTTGTACGAATGTATTCATAAAGCGTTCCAATACTAAATCCAGCTGCCTTTGCAATCTCTCTCGTTGTTGTACGCGGAAATCCTTTTTGTTTAAACAGTTGCACTGCACCTTTAATCATTTGTTCACGCCTTAACGCGACTAATTTTTCATCTTTCACTGATGCATGCACATTATGTTTAACCATCCCCTTCACCTCTCTATTATTTTTTGGAAGGAAAAAGCGTAGGAAAATACCTACGCCTTTGATCCTACTTCGTTAACATACGAGAAATTACGAGCCTTTGAATCTCTTGTGTTCCTTCATATATCTGTGTAATCTTTGCATCTCGCATGTATCGCTCTACTGGATAATCTTTCGTATAACCGTAACCACCAAATACTTGTACCGCTTCCGTCGTCACCTTCATCGCTGCATCACCTGCAAATACTTTTGACATCGCTGACTCTTTCCCATACGGAAGCCCTTCCGATTCCAGCCAAGCTGCTTGATATGTTAGAAGACGCGCCGCCTCCACATCCGTTGCCATATCTGCAAGTTTAAAGCCAATCCCTTGCTGCGCAGCAATCGGCTTCCCAAACTGATGACGCTCTCTTGCATATTCTACGGAAGCATCTAAAGCCCCTTGTGCAATACCAACCGCTTGCGCCGCAATACCGTTACGGCCACCATCTAATGTTTGCATCGCTATCTTAAACCCTTGTCCTTCTTCCCCTAGTAAATTCTCTACAGGAATACGACAATCTTCGAACATAATTTCAGTTGTTGGTGAAGAGCGAATCCCTAATTTACTCTCCTTCTTCCCAACTGAAAATCCTGGTGTATCACTTTCCACTATAAATGCACTCGTGCCACGCTGCTTCGATTCAGGATCAGTTAATGCGAAAACAACATAAATATCAGCAATACCACCATTAGTGATAAATATTTTTGATCCATTTAATACATAATGGTCTCCATCTCTTTTGGCGATCGTCTTCATTCCACCAGCATCCGATCCAGACCCTGGCTCCGTTAAGCCGTACGCACCAATTTTCTTCCCTTCAGCCATCGGTCGTAAAAATGTTTGCTTTTGCTCTTCTGTTCCAAATTTAAAAATTGGCCAACCAGCAAGTGAAGTATGTGCAGACAATGTTACACCTGTAGAAGCACATACGCGTGATAATTCTTCAATAGCAATTACATACGCCAAGTAATCGCTTCCAATTCCGCCGTATTCTTCAGGCCACGGAATTCCGGTTAAACCAAGCTCTGCCATTTGATCAAATAGCGCTCGATCAAACCTCTCTTCTTCATCACGTTCAGCTGCTGTCGGTGCTACTTCGTTCTTAGCAAAGTCCCGAACCATTTTTCTTATCATTTCATGTTCTTCTGATAGTTTAAAATGCATGCCCGTCTCCCCCTTGTGCTTTTATAAAGCCCGGCTAATAACAAGTTTCTGTATTTCACTCGTCCCTTCATATATTTGCGTGATTTTCGCATCACGGAAAAATCTTTCTACTGGATAATCTTTCGTATAACCGTAGCCACCAAATACTTGCACTGCTTCAATCGCAACTTCAACAGCCGTTTTAGAAGCGAATAATTTCGCAATAGATGCTTCTTTACCACATGGTAATCCTTGCGCTCTTAGCGATGCCGCCCTATATACGAGTAATCGCGCCGCTTCTACGCTAGTTGCCATATCTGCAAGTTTGAAGCCAATCCCTTGCTGCGCCGCAATTGGCTTTCCGAATTGCTCACGTTCTTTCGCATAATCAATCGCACATGCAAGCGCCGCTTCAGCAATACCTAATGCTTGCGCCCCAATTCCAATTCGTCCAACATCTAAATTCGCCATCGCTACCTTAAATCCTTGTCCTTCTTCACCAAGTAAATTCTCAGCCGGTACCTTCATATCCTCGAACGTAAGTTGTACAGTGCGAGAACCGAGCAGTCCCATTTTATGCTCATCTTTACCGATAATTAAGCCTGGTGTATCTTTCTCTACTATGAATGCAGAAATCCCACTCTTTCCTGCCTCTGGATTTGTAGAAGCGAATACAATATATGTACTTGCTTCACCACCATTTGTAATGAACACCTTCGATCCATTAATAATGTAATGATCGCCTTTCTTCACAGCTCTTGATTTCAAACTTCCTGCATCCGATCCTGCATTTGGTTCTGTTAATGCAAATGCACCTAAATATTCACCAGTCGCAAGTTTAGAAACGTATTTCTCTTTCTGTTCTTCTGTTCCGAAATATAAAATCGGGTTCATTCCAACTGACGTATGTACAGCTAAAATTACACCAACTGTTGCGCTTACCTTTGAAATTTCTTCAATTGCTAAAATGTAAGAAATAAAATCCATTTCTGCACCACCGTATTTTGCAGGCGCTGGAATTCCCATTAATCCAAGCTCACCCATCTTCTGCAAAATCTCTTTTGGGAACACCCCTTGTTCCATACTAGGAACAAAGGGAGCAATTTCCTTCTGTGCAAAATCTCGAACCATTTTCCTCATCATTTGCTGCTCTTCATTAAAACGAAAGTTCATATACTCCGCCTCCATTTGCTATATAACCTTTTAACAATTTGGTAAGACCACTATTTTGTAACAAAGGGGGATTTATTCGTAAACGTAGAAGCCACGACCTGTTTTACGTCCTAACCATCCTGCATTTACGTACTTACGTAGCAATGGACATGGGCGATATTTACTATCACCTAAACCTTCATGCAACACTTCCATAATGTATAAACACGTGTCTAAACCGATAAAATCAGCGAGCGTTAGAGGACCCATCGGGTGATTCATACCAAGTTTCATTACTTCATCAATTGCTTCTTTCGTCGCTACACCTTCATATAACGTATAGATTGCTTCGTTAATCATCGGTAATAAAATACGGTTCGATACAAATCCTGGGAAATCATTTACTTCAACTGGTACTTTGCCAATTTTCTTCGTAATATCCTCAATTGTTTCGTATACCGCATCATCTGTAGCCAAACCACGAATAATTTCAACAAGTTTCATAACCGGAACCGGATTCATAAAGTGCATACCGATTACTTTTTCCGGACGTTTCGTTACCGCGGCAATTTCTGTAATTGGCAAAGATGACGTATTTGTCGCTAAAATTGCGTGTTCTGGAGCAATTTCATCTAAATTTGCAAAGATTTTCTTTTTAATATCCATTTTCTCGACAGCTGCTTCGATAATAAGATCCGCTTCCTTCACACAATCTAAATCAAGCGTTACTGCAAGACGGTTTAATGTCGCTTCCTTTTCTTCTTCCTTCATGCGCCCCTTTTCTACTTGGCGTGCTAAGTTTTTCGTAATAATAGCCAATCCTCTATCTAATTGCTCCTGTTTTAAATCTTGTACCTTCACATCGTATCCTGCCATTGCACATACTTGTGCAATTCCTGATCCCATTTGTCCTGCACCAATTACAACAATTTTTTGTACACTCATTTCTTCTTCCCCCTTAATTTTCAATAAACTATATACCGTCTAATCTTAATTAGTGAACTTCAATCATCACTGCATCACCTTGACCACCACCGCTACAAATCGAAGCAATTCCAATTCCGCCGCCGCGTTGCTTCAGTGCATGGATTAGTGTAACGATAATGCGCGCTCCGCTTGCTCCAATCGGATGCCCCATCGCCACTGCGCCGCCATTTACATTCAATTTTTCTGGGTCAATTCCCGCAATCTCTGTACTTGCAATTGCTACTGCTGCAAATGCTTCATTAATCTCGAATAAATCGATGTCTTCAATTGTCTTGCCTGTTTTTTCAAGCAATGCGTTAATTGCATAACCTGGCGTTCTCGGGAAATCTTTAGACTCCACTGCAATTGCTGTATGTGCCAAAATTGTCGCTAACGGCTTTCTTCCTTCTTGCTTCGCTCTGTCTTCGCTCATTAATACAAGTGCAGCACCACCATCGTTTAAGCCTGGTGCATTACCAGCTGTCACTGTCGCTGTTTTATCAAATACAGGTTTTAATTTTGCTAACTTTTCAATTGTTGTATCCGCGCGTGGCGCCTCATCCTTTGCAACGACAATCGGATCGCCTTTTCTTTGCGGAATCGTTACTGGCACGATTTCCTCTTCAAAACGTCCTTCATTATGTGCTGAAACCGCACGCTGGTGGCTACGATATGCCCATTCATCTTGCGCTTCGCGAGAAATTCCATCTTCCTTCGCAACTTCTCCGCCATAAACACCCATGTGTATACCTGAAAATGCGCATGTTAAACCGTCAGCAATGTTTAAATCAACGACTTCGTTGTTGCCCATTCTGTATCCCCATCTTGCTCCTCGTAAAATGTAAGGACTGTTACTCATCGACTCCATACCACCAGCTACAATCAATGATTGATCGCCAGTACGAATAATTTGATCCGCTAACGTAACCGCACGAAGCCCCGATGCACAAACTTTATTCACTGTTTCCGTCTGCACTTCCCAAGGGATTCCAGCAGCCCTCGCCGCTTGGCGCGATGGAATTTGCCCCTGCCCACCTTGAATAACCGTTCCGAATATAACTTCCTCAACATCACTAGCAGAAACATTTGCTCTTTCAAGCGCCGCTTTAATTGCAATCCCTCCAAGTTCTGTTGCTTTTACATCTTTTAAAGATCCTCCAAATTTTCCAACCGGTGTTCTTGCTGCACTTAAAATAACTGTTTTACTCATTCCTCTTTCCCCCATTTCCTTTTATCACTGAGCGGGCGCTCGGTGTTCCTACGTTGAGAAGAGGTGCAATCATTGCACCTCTTTCTAAAGTTGTATGCATTCCTACAAACTAGATTGCTTCTTTCTTCTGTCCAATCACTGAGCGTTCTAAAATCTCTGTTACATCGAGAGTTTGAACTTTCTCTTCAACTTCTTTCGCTTTCGTCCCATCACTAATCATCGTTAAGCAATACGGACATCCTGTACCGATAATGGATGGCTGTACAGCTAATGCTTGTTCTGTACGAGCAACGTTAATGCGTGAACCTGTTGTTTCCTCCATCCACATTAAGCCACCACCTGCTCCACAGCACATTCCCGTTTCACGGTTACGTGCCATTTCTACAAGATTCACACCAGGAATCGCTTTCAAAATGTCACGCGGGGCTTCGTATACTTCGTTGTATCTTCCTAAGTAGCAGGAATCATGGTACGTAACTGTTTCCTCAATAGCGTGAACCGGTTTTAAGCGTCCTTCTTTCACCCACTGAGCTAACAGTTCTGTATGATGATAGACTTCTGCTTGCAAGCCAAAGTCCGGATACTCATTTTTAAATGTGTTATAAGCATGAGGGTCAATCGTAACGATTTTCTTCACTCCTGCTTTTTCAAATTCCTCGATATTTTTTGTCGCCATCTCTTGGAAGACAAATTCATTTCCAAGGCGGCGCGGTGTATCTCCAGAGTTCTTTTCCTTATTACCGAGTATCGCAAATGAAATGCCTGCTTCGTTCATCAACTTCGCAAACGATATCGCAATCTTCTGACTACGATTATCATATGATCCCATTGAACCAACCCAGAATAAATATTCGAACTCCTCGCCAGCTTTCGATTTTTCTTTTACAGTTGGAACCGTTACTTCATCATCACCTTGGCGCCAAGTTTCACGCTCTTTACGGTTTAGACCCCACGGATTCCCTTGACGCTCGATGTTTGTCATCGCACGTTGCGCTTCCGCATCCATTTTTCCTTCTGTTAAAACGAGATAGCGGCGTAAATCAATAATTTTATCAACGTGCTCATTCATAACCGGACACTGATCCTCACAGTTACGACACGTTGTACAAGCCCAAATCTCTTCTTCTGTAATAATATCTCCGATTAAACTCGGATCGTAAGCGAGTGTTGCAGCCGCTGATTCTTGTTGCCCTTTCCCAGCCGCCATCATCGCTAACTGATTTCCTTGTGTATTATTAAAAGCAACTACTGGAACCCAAGGCGCTTTTGATGTTACTGCTGCTCCTTTGTCAGTTAAATGATCGCGAAGTTTTAAAATTAAATCCATCGGCGATAACATTTTCCCTGTTCCTGTTGCCGGACACATATTTGTACAACGACCACACTCTACGCAAGCGTATAAGTCAATAAGCTGATTTTGTCTAAAGTCTTCGATTTTACCAACACCAAATGTTTCTTGTGTTTCATCTTCAAAGTCAATCTTTTCAAGTTTCCCTGGATTTGAAAGACGACCGAAGAAAACGTTAGCTGGTCCAGCAATTAAATGCGCGTGTTTCGATTGTGGAACATAAACTAAAAACGTTAACAAAATTAGTAAATGCACCCACCAAGAGAAATAGAACACAGAAATGGCTGCGGTTTCATTTATCCCCGAGAAAACGTAAGCGATTGCAGAAGCGATTGGCTCACTCCATGAAAGCTCCTCGCCATGCCATATAATTCCCATTCCATTACCGAGTAGCACAGAAATCATTAAGCCACCGATAAAGATAAGAACAAGACCTGATTTGAAATTACGTTTTAAACGAACTAGCTTTTCAACATAGCGTCTATGAAAAGCCCAAAAGACTGCAATTAAAATAACAAGTGTGACAATTTCCTGGAAGAATGTAAATGCAGGGTATAGTGGTCCAAGTGGAAGATGTGATCCTGGTGCGAGTCCTTTCCAAACGAAGTCAATTGCTCCAAATTGGACAAGAATAAATCCGTAAAAGAACATAACGTGAATAATGCCGCTCTTTTTATCTTTCAGCAGCTTTTTCTGACCGAAAACATTGACCTTAAGGAGATCCCAACGCTCTTTAAAACGACGGTCAAATTCAATCTTTTTTCCTAACTGTATGTAGGCCATCCTCGTTCGTATAAGATACACAAACAAATATCCCGCATAAGCAATAACAGCAATGGCAGCCAGCCAATTCATGATCAGTAAGCTATTCATTTTTATGCTACCCCTCTCTTTGTAAGCCCTCTTTCTTTTTTAGAATCTTCAAAAACATATAATTTTCTGAATTTTATCCCCTACCTTCATTATATAATGAGTGAGCATTCAGTCAACAGTTTTTTGTTATACAACAACATATTTTTTCATAAAGCTGTTTATTTCGGTGAAACTATAAAGTGAAACTTTAATCATTAGAAGTTATTTACTCCCTACTAATTATTAGCCCACAAATAACCGGATAAAATGAATATTTGATTTATAAAAAACAAATGGTGAAAAGACCGTGAAGGAGGGAATTTACTCATGTTCTTCTTACCTCTCTTATTAATAGGTATTGCTCTCTGGATTGTAATCGATTTTTCTTATGGGAGAATTGTTCATTTAAGGCGTGTACGTTCTCGTTCTTTCCCTTTACGTCAAAGTGATTTTCACCTTTATACATACGGAAAAGATTTGTATGACACTCTATTTACTGATATAAAACAGGCGAAACACCATGTGCATGTTTTGTTTTTCATTGTAAAAAACGATAAAATCAGCCGAGAATTTTTAAAGTTACTTATTGATAAGGCAAAGGAAGGAATTGAAGTAAGACTTTTACTCGATAGATTGGGAAGCCATCATTTATCAAACGAGGCCGTTCGCTCCCTGCAAAAACATGGTGTCTCTTTTTCGTTTTGTCACAAAGTAAAGTTTCCTTTTCCTTTCTTTTCTGCGAATCAAAGAAACCATAGAAAAATTACAGTTATCGACGGGAAAATTGGTTACATTGGGGGATTTAATATTGGTGAAGAGTATTTGGGACATAATGAGCGGTTAGGATTATGGAGGGACTATCATTTACGTCTTACAGGCGAAGGAGTACAAGATTTACAAAAGCAATTTTTACATGACTGGTTTGATGATACAAACCAAAATTTATTGGACGCTTCTCTTTATTTTCCGAAACAGCAACCCGGTACTATCGAACATCAATTTATTCCAACTGATGGTGCCTATTTACAACATACTTTTTTACATTTAATTGAAGGTGCAAAAAAGGAACTCTTTATCGGTACACCCTATTTCATTCCTGGAAGAAAAATTATGAACGCATTATTAGAAGCTCGAAAACGCGGGGTTCAAATCACGATTCTCGTTCCAGAAAAAGCGGATCACCCCCTTGTTCGAGAAGCAAAATTCCCATATTGCCGAAAGTTAATACAAGCTGGCTGTAATATTTACGCATTTCAACAAGGTTTTTTTCACGCTAAAGTTATTATAGTTGATGACTATATCTGTGATATCGGAACTGCAAACTTTGATATGAGAAGTTTATATATTAACCATGAAATCAACTGCCTTTTATATGATGAACATTTTATACAAACAGTAAAAAATAAATTCCACGAAGATCTAGAAAATGCGTCATTACTTTCCTTGAAAGATGTTAGTCCGAATTCTCTCATTAATAGAGGCAAAGAATGGATAGGAACAATACTTGCTTTCTTCCTATAGGAAAGATAATGCATAAAGGAGATGTATTCATTATGATTATGCGTTTCGGATATGTCTCACATGCAATGGCACTCTGGGACTGTTCTCCGGCTAAAACGATGACATTTACAAGCTTTCAAAAGCTTAGTAAACAAGAACGAGAAGATAAATTATACGATGTTACGCGGCAGAATCTTGAGCATACAATACGTATTCTTCACTACAATATAGCGCATGAAATTCCATTATATCGCTTATCTTCTTCCATCGTCCCACTTGCAACACATCCCGAAGTCGAGTTTGATTACATCGGATTGTTCACACCGCTTTGGCGTACAATTGGGGCATTAATTAAAGAACATAATTTACGAGTAAGTTTTCACCCAAATCAATTTACGCTATTTACAAGTGATAAGCCACACATTACAACTAACGCTATTACAGATATGACCTATCATTATAAAGTATTAGATGCAATAGGCATTGCAGATTCTTCTTATATTAACATCCATGTAGGTGGGGCCTACGGAAATAAAGAAAAAGCGGTTGAGCGTTTCCATGAAAACATAAAAAAACTTCCTGCACATATAAAGAGGCAAATGACACTTGAAAATGATGATAAAACATATACAACTGCTGAAACTTTATCTATTTGCCAAAAAGAAAAGATCCCATTCGTATTTGATTATCACCATCACATGGCAAATCTTTGCGAGGAACCGCTAGAAGAGTTACTTCCTGCAATTTTTGAAACTTGGTCACATACAAATATTGTTCCTAAAGTTCACATTTCCTCTCCTAAATCAAAAAAAGAATTTAGGGCTCACGCGGAATATATTGATTTAGAGTTTATTAAACCTTTCTTACACGTTGCAAAAAAAATCAATCATAATTTCGATATTATGATTGAAAGTAAACAGAAAGATTTAGCGATGCTGCAATTCATACATGAATTATCCTCTATAAGAGGGGTAAAAAGAATAAGTAGCTCAACATTACAATGGTAAATTGTAATGTTGAGCTATTTTTTTCAAAAAAAGTAATTTTTTTAGTAAAAAACACCCTATTTTATATGCTATGATTGGAATTAGCATTTTCCACCTGTGATTCAACTTTATTGAAACGGAGTCATAATATGATTAATCAAAAAAAATACGTACACTTTGTCATAATGTACATAATTATATTTTCTCTTTGGATATTTCTTATCCCTAAGGACTTAAATATAAAAGAAATTGGAATTCTCTTCTTATTTTGTTTCGCTACACTCTTTTCTTGCTATTGCCTATATAAAGCAATTAAGAAAATGAAGCGCGGTGACAAATTATTTTGGGTTTTGGTACTATGCACTTGCCTATGTGGATTGACAATGGAGATAACTCTATTTCTTCATTCACTTTCTATATATGACCAAGTCATATTCTCATATAAGGCATTGCCCTTTTTTATCGTACAATATATTTTGCTCTTTTCTGGCTTTGCTATAAAGTTCATAAAACATTACTCTATTAGAGGACTAGCTCAATTTTCATTCGATAGCATCTTTATCGTTATTATGAATATTTATTTTACCTTAACTTTTATTTTGGACATTTCAAGCTTTCGTATGTTAACAACAGATACCTGGGTTTTAATTGGATATTTTATTGCACAATCATTAGTAATCTACGCCGTAATTAGTCTATATAGAAGAGAAGAATATTCTTCTAGCAGAATTTCATTAATTATCGGCTTTACTATTATACTCGTGTACGGATATATACACCTGTTTCAATTAAACGCAGGGATAAAACCTTCTTCTGAAGTCTCTTACTTAATACATACTGCTTCGATTTTATTAATTGGTTTGTCATCCATACTATATATTTTAGATAAACCAATACAGCATGAAACGAAAACAAAATATTATCGGTTTGATTATGTGCGCTTTATATTACCTTATTTTAGTATAATCATTACTTTTTCTTTTATTATCTTTCAACCTTGGGATGATAAGTTCATGTTGATCGGTCTAGTATTATCTCTTATCTTATTATTCTTACGACAACTTTATATGTGGAAAGATAATCAGGCACTAATCGATACATACGAGCAGTTGACTACACAACTAGAAGATAAAGTAGAAGAAGGTGCATCTGCGTTATCAAAAAGTGAACAACGTTATAAATCTTTATTCGAAGATCACCCAGATGCTGTTTTCTCTTTAAATATGTATGGTATTTTCCAGCAGTCTAATACAGCTTGCGAAAGCTTATTTACTGCCTACTATTGTGAAGTAGAAAGCTATTCCCTTTTACACTTTATTGACTTAAAAGACCATGACTTACTAAAGAAAGCTTTACAACTAACGAAAGAAGGTAGACCACAAACTTTAGAAGTTCGCACAAAGGAAAAAGAAGGTTACTACTATTACCTTCACATTACACTCATCCCTACTTTCATAAACAAGGAAGTTGTCGGGATGTTTGGCATAGCACGTGATATTACAACTTTATATGAAAAACAAAAACAAGTAGAACATTTAGCCTTTCATGATGCACTTACTGGACTACCAAATCGCCGTAAGTTCGAAAAGGATTTAAAAAATATTTTAAATACAGCTCAAACTAGCGCAAATGATGTTGCCGTCATGTTTCTTGATTTAGATCGATTCAAAAAAATTAACGATAGACTCGGTCATGACGTCGGAGACTTGTTATTAATTGAAGTAGCAAAACGATTACGCAGTTGCCTACGTTCAAAAGATGTCGTTGCTCGCCAAGGCGGAGATGAGTTTACAATTCTATTACCAGATATGTACTCAGAAAAAAGTGCAGCCTTTATAGCTGAACAGATTTTAACCATTTTAAACAAACCATTCTTCATTAAAGATGAAGAACTGTCTATTACGCCAAGTATCGGAATTGCAATGTACCCTGATTGTGGAACTGACGTAACAGAATTAATGAAAAATGCTGATATGGCTATGTATCGCGCGAAAGCAAATGGTAAAAATCGATTTGTTTTCTTCTCAAAAGAAATGAGTATCGCTCAAAATGAGAGTAACTTCTTAGAAGGAGAACTTTCAAAAGCATTACAACAAAATGAATTTTTCCTTGAATACCAGCCACAAGTAAGCACCAAAACAAAACAAGTTATTGGTTTTGAAGCATTAATTCGTTGGAAACATCCAAAGCTCGGTATCGTATCCCCAGCCCAATTTATCCCTCTAGCAGAGGAAACTGGATTCATTATTGAACTTGGAAATTGGATTTTACGTACTGCTTGCTTAGAAGCGAAAAGATGGCATAATCAAGGTTTCTCTCACTTAAAAGTCGGTGTAAATTTATCTGTAGTTCAATTTAATCATGCAGATTTAATCCCAACTATTTCAAAAGTTTTAGAAGAAACAGAGTTAAAACCAGAAGCACTAGATATCGAAATTACAGAAAGTATCGCCATTAACCAAAATCAATCTGTAGTTGCAAAACTAGAACAACTTCAAAATCTCGGTATTCAAATTTCAATTGATGACTTTGGAACTGGTTATAGTTCTTTAGCTTATTTAACAAAATATCCAATTAATACATTAAAAATTGCTCGAGAATTTATTTGCGGAATTACAACTAGTCCTTTAGAGGAAGCGATTATTTCTTCCATTATTACACTATCAAAAGAACTAAATTTAGAAGTTATCGCAGAAGGTGTAGAAACCGAAGAACAATGGAAGTTTTTATATGAGCAAAACTGTGACCACATTCAAGGATTCTTTATTAGCAAGCCCGTTTCTAGTAAAGACGTTTGGAGGTTACTCCACAAAAAAACAACCGTCTAAGTAAGACGGTTGTTTTTTTAATATTCAAAAGGTAGGTCCGAAGCTAATTGTACCTCTTGATCATTATGAGAAATTACTTGGCTTTTCTCTAAAGCTGTATCTGTTAATGAAATACCCCATGCCATTGCTAACGTTAATAAACTACCAATAAGTAATTTTTTCATATTCCATCACCCACATTTTTTCTTTTAATATATCATGAAAATTTATCCATGCCGTATGCAATTATGCATATCCATTTTTTAGGGTTATTCATTCATTGATTGATTTTATTTACGATTGCCTCTTTATATGCATGCATTTCTAATATATCAAAAAAGAAACTTGCTTTCTTATATGTATCTTCAATCTCTGCCTCATCATACTCCAACCTTTCTAGACATTCACCTCTTTGATAGTACAGCTGCCCAATTAATGCCATACTATTAATTCGGCAAGATATTTCAATCGCCTTATTCACTTGATATAAGGCTTGTTCATATTGATTATCTAAGTATAATGCTTTTGCATGATTATATCTTACCTTCACGTCGAATTCTTCATTATCATGCAATGACTCTAATTGTTTCAGTATACCTTCAAATAACTCAATACTCTTCTTAAAATAGCCATTTTCAGCATAAATATTTGCGATTGCATTTTCTATATAGAGGTTTTGGTATACATCTATTCCAGCTAATTGTTGGTTTAACAATTTTTTCAATTCTAAAATACAATATTCGTAATCAATTTTCTTCAACATGTAAGCTGCTACATGATATTGCCATTGAAGAAACTGCTGGAATTCGGGATGATATTCTTCCTTTTTCAGCTCATTCCATACTCTATTATAAATCTCTTTATATTTTTTTTGCTTGCATAGCGTAATGACTTGATCTTTAAACTGCTTTTTTCTCTCAATATCTGAATAAATGAGTACCTCATAAAAATGAATAATGGGAACTTGTAACTTTGCTGCAATACCTTGCAATATATCCATACTTGGGTATACTGCGCCCGATTCAATTCGGCTCACTTCCGATTGATGACATATGTTCTCGGATAACTGTTTTTGTGTTAATCCCCGCATTACCCTAATTTTCTTAATTTCACTTCCTAATTTTTCTGCGTGCATACTTACTCACCATCCCATTATAACAATATAATTTGTTAAGTTGTCATACCACTACAATAATGTGAGTTCGACAATTTTTGACATGAAATAATGCATAATATATATAAAATTCGGCAAATTCTTCATACAATTCGTCTCACATATAATAATAGATTAGTGGTTTTATAAATAAATTATAGAAGATTCGTCCGTGCCTTCGTTACATTCGGTCTTCTTTTTCCTTTATTAGCAGTAGCAGAAGTTATTCACACCCAAGAATTAGACAGAAATGAAGTAAAATTTGAAATTACTTAGCCTAATTTAACGCTTAAAAAATTACACAACCTCAAAATGATACGAAAAAAACATACTGAAAAAGTATTTAAAAGGTGAGATAAATGAGGCAGAAGCTCAACAAAAGTGAATGACAACTGAAATGAATATAGATTCCCAACCTACAAATAAAGCAACAAAAGAAAATCAAACCGAAGCTCGCCTTGCACAAACATATAAAAACTATAAAGTATATGGCCAAGATCTCATTGTAAAAGTAGATAAAAATGGAGTAATCACAACTGTTAGTGGTAAAGTTGTCCAAAACTTAGATCAACAACCTAATCTTACTATAACAAATTTTTTGTCGAAAAATGAAGTAAAATCTAAATTACACGATATACTTCAAATCCTGAGCGATGCGACTGTGACGAAACTCTCTATTGAAATACTTGTTTATAAGAAAAAAGAAGTTTACCATTCATAGGTAAACTTCTTTTCATATCCATCCCTTTTCTTCCGCAATTGTAATTGCCTCAATTCTATTTTTCGCATCAAGCTTCGTTAATACTTCAGAAATATAATTACGTACTGTACCTGGCGAAAGATAAAGTGCCTTGGCGATTTCATTTGCCGTCTTTCCCTCTTTCGCAAGTAGCAATACTTCTTTTTCACGATCTGATAACGGATTTTGCTCCTGCCATAAGCCGAACATTAAATCTTGAGAAATCTCTCGTTTACCTTTCATTACGTTCCGAATCGATGCAGCTAAATCCTCGCTTGGGCTATCTTTTAATAAATATCCGTGCACACCAGCTTTCATTGCTCGTTCAAAATATCCAGGGCGCGCAAATGTTGTTAAAATCATTACTTTACATGCCGATTTTTCTTTCTTCAACGTTTCTGCAACATCTAATCCGCTTTGAATTGGCATTTCAATATCCATAATGCTTATGTCGGGTTTTAATGATTCAATTAGTTTTAGTGCCTCTTCTCCGTTCGCTGCTTGCCCAATTACTTCAATATCATCTTCTAGATCGAGTAGGGCTCCTAACGCACCACGAAGCATTCGCTGATCTTCTGCAATAATAATTCGAATCATGCCTTCACCTCATCTTTTCCTGTTCTAATAACAACTGGAACTTTTACTGTTAATAGTATTCCTGGATTAATCGTACCCAGTTCAACAAATCCATCAATAAGAGCGATTCGCTCCTTCATACCACGAATACCATTCCCATCGTGATTTTGATCCGCTAAACCAATTCCGTTATCTTCTACTGTCAAAATCAATTCACCTTGTAATTCTCGTACAGAAACTATGCACCGCGTCGCCTTACTATGCTTTACAACATTCGTAACAGCTTCACGTAAACACATTCCTAAAATATTTTGTTCAATGGGTGATAGCGAACTTGCACTCGTTTCTTGTTTGATCTCTAATTCAATATTAGCAGCTTGTAAGATCGCTTTTATTTGCTCAAGCTCTTCTTCTACCGTAATCATGCGCATATCAGAAATTAATTCCCTTAGCTGTTTTAAAGCAGTTCGAGATGTTTGTGTAATCTCCTTCGCTTCCGTACTTGCGCGCTCTGGATTTTTGACGATTAGCTTTTCAACAAGCTGACTTTTTAATGTAATAAGAGATAGCGTATGCCCGAGCGTGTCATGAAGGTCCCTTGCAATACGCTGCCTCTCTTCACGTTTTACTAAGTCCTTAATTTGCTCGTTCGCTTCGTTTAATTGATTTCTTAACATCTTTTTCTGATTAAAATTGCGCATACCAAATGGTGTAAGAAGCATTAAAATAAACATCGGAACGATATTTACTAAACTCGTAGTTGTTATTTGATTCATATTTACAAATATAAAACTTCCAAGCATTACAGCTAACAAACTTAACAACAATCGAAACACTTTCTTATTTGGTGCAAACCCTATCGCACTTGCTGTGAAAAAACCAAAGAATATCATGAAGGGGTTGTAAAATAAAGCAAATAAAAAAATGAGTACCATTTGAATACATGCCCAAAAAACAAACGTTCTCTGCACAAAATAAAGCTGACGGTATGTGATAATGAAAACTATCAACATACCGCTTCCAATTACAAGCTTCCACCCTGACGCCTGCGATAAATGGTAAATCGGAAATAATAAATACACGAGAAACATATACGGAAAGAATCCCATATGTTTCGGAAAAATCTCAATCCTCTTCTTCTCTGTCATTTATACCGCTTCCTGTCTTTTTCTTATATATATTGATACTACAACAAATATAAGGAAATAGCCTCCTAATACCGCGATATTTTCCCAACCAATTGATTTTCCAGCTACAATATCCCATGCACCACTTCCGAAGTGATATGTTGGTGTCCATTCACCGATAGATCTTAATATTTTCGGGAATACTTCGATTGGCATCCATAGACCGCCAATTACAGCTAAACTCATATTTAAAATATTCGCTAAACCCGCTGCTGCATCCGCCTTCTTAATAGAACCTATTACTGTTCCTAATGCTAAAAATGGTGTTACACCTAACAACAACCATAATCCAGCACCAATCCATTGCCCTACCGTTAACTCAACATGATTAATTAATATTCCTGCAATAAAAATAACTAAGATTGAAAAAGCATTTACTACTGTTTGAGCGATGATCTTTGCTGTTATATACGCTCCCTCTGGAAGTGGTGTAATTTTCAACAAATGTGTCCACCCTTGCCCTTTTTCCTGAGAAATCCTTACACCGAAACTAAAAAGTGCTGTCCCTACAATACTAAACGTCGCCATTGAGATTAAATAATGCGCTTTCCACGCATCTCCGTTTTGTGGCACTTGAATAACATTAGTGAAAATGTAGTAAAACATAACTGGCATTAATAATGAGAAAAAGATAAATAATTTATTGCGGAACGTACGTAAAATTTCTATTTTGCATTGCATCCATAAAGCTTTCATGCGATTTCCCCCTTCTGATTTGCGACAAACTGTTCAAATGCTTCATCAAGACTTCCACGTTCAACTGAAATATTTGTTACAGGTAAGTTCTTTTCATAAATTGCTTTTAAGGTTGCATCCGTATCTTCAGTTATTAAAGTGAAGTGACCTTCGTTTGATTGTACTTCTGTTACGCTTGGTAACTCTTTTAATAATTTTGCAGGAATACGTTCCTTCGAATAAAATGTAATTGTTTTTCGTGAAATCGTCGCTTTCATCTCATCTGGTGTACCATCTGCGATAATCTTTCCATTTGCAAACAATAAAATACGATTCGCCAATGCATCCGCTTCTTCTAAATAGTGCGTCGTTAAAATAATTGTTTTCCCTTCACTTGCTAACTTTCGAATCGTTTCCCAAAACGTTCTTCGAGACGTAATATCCATTCCAACCGTCGGTTCATCTAAAAATAGCAAATCTGGATTTCCTGCAAGTGCGAGTGCAAAATTTAACCTTCTCTTTTGACCTCCTGATAATTTCTCACATCTTTGCTTTCGTTCCGATTTTAAATTCGATAACTGTAGCAACTTTTCTTTCGCTACCGGATTCGTATAATAACTACGGAATAACTCAATTGCCTCTTCCACTGTAATGCTATCAATGACACTTACTTCTTGTAACATCGCGCCGAGTCTATTACGAACATCTCTATGCTTTGGACTCTTTCCAAATATAGAAACCGTTCCTTCCGTCGGATCCTTTAATCCAAGCATCATCGACATCGTCGTCGTTTTCCCTGCACCATTCGGTCCAAGCAATGCTACGATTTCTCCTTTATTCACATGAAATGAAACGTTATTTACTGCTTTTATATGTTTAAATGTTTTAGAAACACTATTTACTTCAATAATCTTTTCCATCTCTCCACCCCCGCTGTTTCTTATATTTACATTGTATTCCTTGGAAAACTTAGGAAACAGTATGATGCGTCATGACATCGATATGACAATTGTCATGTATTCTTTATGAGAGGAATCAATCCGCCATACTGCAAGCGAGTAGCAGGACGAAAATAAACATGATACAATCGGGTAAGATATATATTCGAGGAAGGACAGTGGTTTTCATGATTATTCGTAATGAACAAGATTTAGAAGGCTTACGAAAAATCGGCCGCATCGTTGCGCTTGCACGTGAAGAAATGAAAAAAGAAGCGAAGCCAGGCATGACAACGAAAGAGCTTGATTTGATCGGTAAAAAAATATTAGATGAGCATGGTGCTATTTCTGCACCTGAAAAAGAATATGATTTCCCTGGCGTAACTTGCATCAGTGTAAACGAAGAAGTTGCTCACGGTATTCCAGGTGATCGTGTATTAAAAGAAGGCGACCTTGTAAATGTCGACGTATCTGCAGCACTTGATGGTTATTATGCAGATACAGGTATTTCATTTGTACTTGGAGAAGATGAAGCAAAAGAAAAGCTTTGCCAAGCAGCTGTTGATGCCTTTTGGGCAGCAATGAAAAAGGTGAAAGCTGGTTCAAAACAAAACCAAATTGGTCGTGCCGTTTCAAACTTTGCACATAAAAATGGATACAATGTTATTCAAAACTTAACTGGTCACGGTATTGGTCTTAGCTTACATGAAGCACCAAACCACATTTTAAGCTATTTTGATCCAATGGATAATGCGCTTCTAAAAGACGGTCTTGTTATCGCTGTAGAGCCATTCATTTCTATGAAAGCTGATCATATTATCGAACGTGGCGATGATGGTTGGACATTCGTTACACCTGATAAAAGCCTTGTTGCACAATGTGAACATACAGTTGTCGTAACACGCGGCGAACCGATTATTTTAACAGAAATATAAAATTAAAAATGACCGTTTTTTAGAATTTTTCTACTAAAACGGTCATTTTTAATTTTTGGAAAATATTTGTTAAACCGCTGTTGAACTCTTTATCATTTAAGTATATAATCTTTAGCGAAGGTTATTCATAATCATCTTTAAGAGAAGATAACACTATTATCAAAAGGGATACCTTCTTTTTTCTTATGTAAAACAGCTTCAAAAATGACCGCAGTAATGATTTAGCCGAATATTATAAATAACTTATATTCCACTAAATCCGAAAAGGAACTGTACCATCTTAACTTCGGTCCACAAATTGTACAACTCTCTCTAGGCAGAAAGTTAATTTTCATAAATGTAATAAGTGACATTCTTAAGATACAATTATCTCAATTTCAGGTTACATAAATGAATATTTTCAAAGTGCATATTGTCTTCACCCTAACCAAAATCAACCCTATTCAGATTTTTTCCACATAATTTTAAAGCAAAAAACAAACTTTTAACTTGGGATACATTACTTTGGTTAGCATGTATCGTAAAACCTACCTTTATGACTATCCAGTTCATAACACATTCACAAGAAAATGCTCTTGTATATAAAGGTCTGATATCGTTCCTTTTATCAGCATAATTTCGACATTTTTTGTCGAATTATGTATATTCCAGATTTTTACGTTACTTTATATATGCCTTTAATTAAACATCTATTCTGTCAGAGAACGTACATAGAAACGGAGGGATAGTAGCAACAAAGACTTTATAACAATTAACTTTTTTTATATTCCATTTGTTCATGTGGAATATATTCCTCAGTGAACAAATGAATGTTCAAAGGAGGCAAAATGAAAAAACTTTTCAATATATGTTTAATTGTATTTGTACTATTTTCACAGTTTATTAGTTTCCCGTACAATCAGGCAAAAGCTGAGACTTTAAAGGAAACTTCATTATTTGACACTGTTGAGATGAAAGATGCAACGGATCATATTATTGACGAAGCAAAAAATCCTAACAACTTAATAAAGATAGGATCAACCATTCAAGTAGAATATGCTTGGTCAATAAAAGATCAACAAGTTGTACATGCAAACGATACAGCAGTAATTCAAATACCACTTGCATTAAAAGTATCTAAAGATTTACAAGGAGATTTAGTAACAGATCAAAAAAATATTGGTCAATATTTTATAACAGCTAAAGATAATAAATTAAAACTAATATTTAATGATCAAGTAGAAAATTCGAAAGATGCTAAAGGAAAAATTAAAATTGATACTGTGTTTAACCCAACTTTAAAAGCTGAAGAGAAATCAGTTCAAATCGATTTTCCTTTAGGAACACTGGTTCAGCCTATAACAGTTCCTATTCAAGTAGAAGATTCTAAAGAAGATGGCACCAAACAGGATACTAATAAACAAGTGCCAGATCAAGTAGCTAAACCTGCTACTGATAATCCAGAGCAAGATTCAGCAACCAAGCCTGTTACTGATAATCCGGAACAACATTCAGCAACTAAACCTGCTACTGACAATCCGGAACAAAATCCAGCAAATAAACCTGCTGCTGACAATCCGGAACAAAACCCAGCAGCTAAACCTGCTACTGACAATCCGGAACAAAATCCAGCAAATAAACCTGCTGCTGATAACCAAGAACAAAATCTAGCAAGCGATCCTGCTGAGAGTACAAATTCAGGTCCAAAGCAAATAACAACAAACATTTTAACGGGTGTAAAGTTGACGGATAAAGACGGAAAACCATTTACAGAGGATAACCGTCCAAGTACAGATTCCCCTGCCAATATTGAGTTTACATGGGAACTTTTAAAATCGATGAATGTTAAAAATGGAGATTACTATATTTTTGATCTTCCTAAACACTTTAAGATTTACAATACAATTAACAGTCCTTTATACGATAGTGAAAACAATCCAATTGGTAACTTTACTGTTACAAAAGATGGAAAAGTCACGATGACATTTAACGATTATGTTGAAGAACATCCAGATGTTGTTGGTAACCTACAATTAAAGACAGAATTTAATAAAGCTGAAATTAAAGGTACAACAACACAAGAAATTCCTTTCCCAATTAAAGATAACGATGTTTCTATTACAGTTGACTTTAAGCCTAATGTAAAAACAGCCACGAATAAAAAGGGGTTACCTGATAGACCAATTAATACAAATGAGATTAATTGGACAGTAGAGATGAATAAAACGAAAGACACCCTTAAAAACGCCGTTTTTAAAGATAACATCCCACAAGGTACAAGCTTAAATAAAGATTCTATTAAAGTTTATTATTTAGAAGTTGATGTTAACGGGAACGCAACACGTGGTAAAGAAGCCGATCCAGAAGATTACAAAATTATTTCATCAGATGGTTCAAAATTGGAGATTGCTTTTAAGGAGAATATCAGTAAAGCATACCAAATCGAATATGCCACAAAAATTACTGATGAAAATGTAAAAGACTTCCGAAATAACGTTACGATAACGAGTGATAATCAAAAACAACAAAACGCAAGCTCTACTGTAACGGTTTCTCGTGGTACACATTTAAACAAAACAAGTAAATATGATCCAAAGACGCAAACGATTGAATGGACAATTACTTACAACAGTGATCAAAAAAATATCAAAAAAACTGATGCACTTTTAAAAGATATTTTTGACGATACACATGAACTAGATGCAAATTCTATCGTTGTGAAAAACGCTTCCTACGATGATAATGGAAGGCTTGTAACAGGAGATACTGTTAATAATTACACTGTAAGTAACAAGAAGAATGGATTCGACTTACAGTTTAATGAGGATATTAATAGTGCTTATGTAATTTCCTATAAAACAAAGCCAACTGGTAATGTCATAAAAGATGGAAAAATAAAAAATACAGTTACAGCTGATAATGGTTCAAGTAAAGAAAATGAAGTTGGCTTCAAGCAGCAAAATATTATTAAATCTAATAATAAGGCTGAAACAAACTATAAAGACAAAACAACAACCTGGACGATTACGGTAAATAATAACAACTATCCATTAAACAACGCGATCATTACGGATACCTTTGACCATGCTGGATTACAATTAAAAGATAAAAAACTAGAAATTAAAGACGGAGATTATACCCTTCAAGCTGGGACTGATTATGTTTTAGATGTAACAGATAAAGGTTTCAAAATTACCCTTATAGGTACATATCAGTCTAATATGACAAAGACATTAGTCGTAAAATATACGACAGACTTTGACTATACAAAATTAGAAAGTGGTAAAACTTCATTTAAAAATACAGGTAACCTATCTTGGATAGATGCAGAGTCCAATCCACAATCAAATAAAGTTGAAGCGGACTTTGATCCTGATACTTTCACAAAGGCGAATGGATATAAATACGGTTCTTATAACGCCCAAACGAAAGAAATCACTTGGATAATAGGTTTTAATTATAATAATGTTGAGATTAAAGATCCATATGTTATAGACGTAATACAAGATAAACAAAAGTTAGTACCAGGATCCATTGAAGTGCGCGATATGATTTTAAATGGAAGTCCTAATAATGCACAACCTGGTAATGCTGTACCAACTGAGAAATATGAACTTGAAGAACCTACAGAGAAAAATAAAAACACCCTAAAGGTTCATTTCAAACAATCAATTAATTCACCTTACTATATTATCTTTAAAACAAGCCTCGATGGTGAACTTATCCAAGGCACCTACAAAAACGAGGCAGAGTTGAAAGATGGCTCTAAAATTGTAAACACTCTTAAAGGTGATGCTCAAGTAAATAAAGGTGGCAGCTTCGTTACTAAAAAAGCTGTACAAGATGACAACTATATTAATTGGAGTATTGCAATTAATGAAAGCCAATCGACCATTGCAGACGCAGTTGTAACAGACGATCCAACAGACAATCAAGTACTTGTGGAAGATTCATTCCACTTATATCCTACAACTGTCGATTACTATGGAAATGTAACAAAAGATACAGCAAATGAATTAAAACAAGGAATAGACTATAAACTCAAAATAACAACAGACAATAATACCGGAAAGCAACATTTTGAAATTGCTTTCTTGAAGAAAATTGATCGAGCTTATATTTTAGAATATCGTTCATTTATTAATGCAGACGATAAAGAAAAAGTAAGTAATAAAGCAAAAATCACAGGCAATAAGTTAACAGTAACAAATACAGAAACTACCGAAACGATTGAAGTACGAATGTCTTCCGGTTCCGGCGGAGGATCTGCTACTAAAGGTCGTGGAAACCTTGAAATTATAAAGGTAGATAACGACAATAAGAACACTCCATTAGCTGGAGCAGAATTCACTTTATACGATCGTACAGGTAAAACTGTTATCCGTAAAATTACAACAGACAAAGATGGTATCGCTAAATTTAATAACTTAAAACGCGATAAATATTTATTAAAAGAAACAAAGGCTCCTCAAGGCTATGTAATTAGCTGGGAGTTAAAACAAGGAAAAATTGTTGAACTTGGTACACAAGAGACTACAACATATAAACTTGTAAATAAGAAGTTTGTCGGGAAAGTAGTTTTAACAAAGTCTGATGACCTGAACAAAAACGTAACACTACAAGGTGCCGTTTTCACACTACTTGATAAAGACAAAAAAATAATTTCAGAACATGAAAAATTAACAACAAATGATAAAGGACAAATTACTGTAGATCATTTAAAACCAGGAACTTACTACTTACAAGAAACAAAGGCTCCTGAGCATTATAAATTAGATGATCGACTGATTGAGGTTAAAATCGCGGAAGATCAAACAACAGTAATAAACCGCACTGCAACAAACAGCTTGATTCCAGGTTCGGCCATTTTAACAAAAGTCGATAAAGATGGAAAAACTTTAGCAGGTGCGGAGTTCAGTGTACGAGATCGACATAACAATGTAATTCGTGGATATGAAAAATTAACGACAAATAATAAAGGACAAATTGAAGCAAAAGATTTACGCCCTGGAGACTATCAATTTGTCGAAGAAAAAGCTCCTAAAGATTATGACATAGATAAAAAACCAATTGAATTTACAATTGTAAAAAGTCAAAAGAAAGCAGTGACTGTTACTGCGACAAATCACCTCATTAAAGGTGGCGTCACTTTAACAAAAACTGATGATATCGATGGTACAGCTCTTGAAGGTGCGGTATTTAAAATTGTCGATGCTAATGATGAAAAGAAAGTCATTCGCGAAAATGTAACAACTGGTGCGGATGGTAAAGTAACTGTTAAAGACTTAGAGCCTGGTACGTATAAATTTATTGAAACAGAAGCTCCTAAGGATTATGTGTTAAATACAAATCCTATCGAGTTTACAATCGATAAAAGCCAACAGTCATTTGCTACTGTTACGGCAACTAACAGTTTAAAAACAGGAGAAGTTGAATTATTAAAAGTTGATGAATTCGGTGATAAAAAACCTCTAAAAGGTGCCGTATTTAAAATTGTTGATGTAAATAATAATGATGTTCGTACTGACCTAACTACAGATGCTGATGGAAAAACAAAAGCTGATAAGCTACGTCCTGGTACGTATAAATTTATTGAAACAGCTGCTCCTGAACATTACGTTTTACGAGCAGAACCTATTGAATTTACAATCGATAGAAGTCAGAAAGAAACTCTACTTGTGAAAGCTGAAAATGCTTTAAAACCAGGAGATGTTGAATTAACGAAAGTTGATGATATCGATGGTACAGCTCTTGAAGGTGCGGTATTTAAAATTGTTGATGCTAATGATGAAAAGAAAGTCATTCGCGAAAATATAAAAACTGGTGCAGATGGTAAAGCTATCGCTACCGGCTTACGCCCTGGCGATTATAAATTTATCGAAGTGACAGCACCGAAGTATTACGATAAAAATACAAATCCGATTAAATTTACGATCACAGAAAGTCAAACGACGTCGGCTACTGTTACTGCTAAAAACAGCTTAACAAAAGGCGGTATTGAATTAACAAAAGTGAATGCTGCAGATGAAAAGGAAACACTTGAAGGTGCGGTATTTAAAATTGTTAATAGAGATACAAATGAAGATGTTCGTGCGGAACTTGTTACGAATAGTGAAGGAAAGTTAGTTGTAGACGACTTACGCCCTGGTAACTATAAACTTATCGAAACAAAGGCCCCAACTTATTACGATGTAAATGTAGAACCTATTGAATTTACAATCGAAAAAGGACAACAAAAACTTCTGCCACTTACATTTAAAAATAGTTTAACGAAAGGAAAAGTTAAACTTATTAAAGAAGATGATGTGGAAAGTAGTATCGCTCTTGCCGGCGCAGTGTTCACATTACAAGACGCAACTGGCAAAGAAATTGCGAAAGATTTAAAAACAAATGATTACGGAGTACTAGTTATTCCTGATTTAGCACCAGGAGATTATCAATTTATTGAAACATCAGCTCCTGAACATTATAAATTAGATCAAACACCTATTAAGTTCACAATTAAAAAAGGTAGCAAGGATGATCTTCCAGTCCCTGTCACTGTAACAAATAGTTTACTTACAGGTGGCGTTACTTTAACAAAGGTTGATGACGTTGATGGGGCTACTCTTGAAGGTGCAGAATTTATCATTGTTGATGCTCATGATACGAAAAAGGTAGTTCGCAAAGGATTAACTACTGATGAACATGGTAAAGTTTCTGCTTCTGATTTACGTCCAGGTGACTATCAATTTATTGAAGTAAAAGCTCCAAAAGACTATGACTTAAGACAAGATCCTATTCCGTTCACTATCGGAAAAAGTCAAAAAGAAAATATTAGCGTTACCGCTACTAACAGCTTAACGAAGGGTGGCGTCATTTTAACCAAAATCGACGACATCGATCGTACAATGCTGAAAGGTGCAATCTTTAAAGTTGTTGATATGAATGGTAACGAAGTTCGCACAAACCTTGTTACAGACGACAATGGTGACATCTCGGTTTCTGATTTACGTCCAGGAAACTATCAATTTATTGAAACAACGGCACCTGAGCATTATGTATTAGACGAAACACCGATTCCATTTACAATTGAAAGAAGTCAAACGAAAAAAATTACTGTTACGGGTAAAAACACGTTGAAAAAAGGTAGCGTGGAATTAACAAAGATTGATGATATCGATACAAACACTAAACTTGCTAATGCTGTATTTGATTTATTAGATGCAGACGGAGAGATAGTTGAAAAAGGTTTAAAAACAAATAATGAAGGGAAAATTGTTGTTGAAAACCTACGTCCTGGCACGTATCAATTCGTTGAGACAATAGCTCCTGAACATTACGATTTAAATAAAAAACCGATCAAATTTACAATTAAGAAAAGCCAAACTGAAACGCTTCATGTTACGGCTAAAAACGCTCTAACAAAAGGTGGCGTTGAACTTTCTAAAGTAGATGACATCGATGGTACTAAACTTGAAGGTGCAGTATTTAACATTGTTGATATGAACGGTAATGTAATTCATAAAGACCTTGTTACAAATAGTAAAGGGAAAATCGAAATCGATGACCTACGTCCGGGTGATTATCAATTCATCGAAACGAAAGCACCTAAGCATTACGTTTTAGATGAAACGCCAATCCATTTCACTATTGAAAAAGGACAGAAGAAAGCTATTTCTTTAACTGCTAAAAATAGCTTACAACAAGGTAGTATTGAACTACTTAAAGTAGATGATCTAAACGATCAAATGAAACTTTCTGATGCGGTATTTAATTTACTAGACCAAAACGGAAAAGTACTTAAAACAGATTTAAAAACAAATAATGAAGGAAAGATCGTTGTTGAAAATTTACGTCCTGGTACGTATCAATTTGTCGAAACAACCGCTCCGAAACATTATGATTTAGACAAAAAACCAATTGTAGTTACAGTTGAAAAAAGCCAAAAAGATATTGCTACTGTTACTATGAAAAATAGTTTAACTAAAGGTGGCGTTGAACTTTCTAAAGTCGATGACGTCGATGGTACTACTCTTGAAGGTGCTGTATTTAACATTGTTGATATGAAGGGTACTGTAATTCGCAAGAATCTTACTACCAATTCACAAGGTAAAATTAGCGTTCCTGACCTACGTCCGGGTGATTATCAATTCATCGAGACAAAGGCTCCGAAACATTACGATTTAAATAAAGAACCAATTCCTTTCACTATCGAAAAAGGACAAGCCGAACCGATTTCTGTTACTGCTAAAAATAGTTTAACTAAAGGTGCGGTAGAACTTTCTAAAATGGATGATATCGACGGTACAGCTCTTGAAGGTGCGGTATTTAAAATTGTTGATATGAACGGCAATGACGTTCGTACTGGCATTACGACAGATGCGAAAGGGAAAGTTTCTATTCCTGATTTACATCCTGGAGACTATCAATTTATTGAAACAACAGCTCCTAAGCACTATAAACTAGATGCTACACCAATTAAATTTACAATTGAGAAAAGCCAAGCAGAGAAATTACAAGTCACTGCTAAGAACAGCTTAATTGAAGGTGCGGTAGAGTTAATTAAAGTGGATGATATAAATCCAGATACAAAACTTTCTGATGCAGTATTTAACATCATTGATGCGAAAGGTAAAATTGTTCGCACAAATTTAACTACTGATAAAGACGGGAAAGTTTCTGCTTCTAATTTAAGACCAGGAGATTATCAATTCGTGGAAACGAAAGCTCCGAAACATTATGATTTAAATAAAACACCTATTCCTTTCACTATCGAGAAAAGCCAAACAACTCACGTTTCTGTTACTGCTAAAAATGGCTTAACTAAGGGTGGCGTTGAATTAACGAAAGTTGACTCTTTAGATGCGAAAGAAACGCTAGAAGGTGCGGTATTTAAAATTACTGATATGAACGGTAATGATATTCGTACGAATTTAGTTACCAATAAAGACGGAAAAATCATCGCTAAAGACTTACAACCTGGAGACTATCAATTTATTGAAACGAAAGCTCCGAAACATTATGACTTAAATGAAGATCCGATTAAGTTCACAATTGAAAGAAGTCAAACAAAACATGTCTTTGTTACAGCTACTAACAGCTTAACGAAAGGTAGTGTGGAGTTAATTAAAGTGGATGATGTTGAAGAAAACACAACACTCGAGGGTGCGGTATTTAAAATTGTTAATAAGGATGGACACGACGTCCGTACTGATTTAACTACTGATAAAAACGGCCGCTTAGTTGTGGATGAATTACCACCAGGAGACTATGAGTTTATCGAAACAAAAGCTCCTACTCATTATGACTTAAACGAAACACCTATTAAGTTCACAGTTAAAAAAGGACAAGAAAAAATTGCTTCTGTTACCGCTAAGAATGGCTTAACAAAAGGTGCTGTGGAATTAACGAAAGTTGATGACGTCGACGGCACTACTCTTGAAGGCGCAGTATTTAAAATCATTGATATGAATGGCAATGACGTTCGCACTGATTTAACTACTGATAAAGATGGCAAGATTTCTGTTTCTGATTTACGTCCAGGAGACTATCAATTCGTTGAAACGAAGGCTCCTACTCATTACGACTTAAATCAAACTCCTATCAACTTTACTGTTGAAAAGAGTCAAACCACTACTGCTTCTGTTACCGCTAAGAATAGCTTAACGAAGGGCGCTGTGGAATTAACGAAAGTCGATGACATCGACGGCTCTACTCTTGAAGGAGCTATCTTTAAAATCGTTGATATGAACGGCAATAACGTTCGCACTGATTTAACTACTGATAAAGATGGCAAGATTTCTGTTTCTGATTTACGTCCGGGAGACTATCAGTTTATTGAAACGAAGGCTCCTACTCATTACGACTTAAATCAAAACCCTATCAACTTTACTGTTGAAAAGAGTCAAACCACTACTGCTTCTGTTACCGCTAAGAATAGCTTAACGAAGGGCGCTGTGGAATTAACGAAAGTCGATGACATCGACGGC
>NZ_JAKUEN010000008.1:0-191799 GCF_022662915.1 Bacillus cereus group sp. BfR-BA-01453
ATAGAAGCGGTCAGGGCCTTTTTTTATTCTTGCCTGGGGGAAAACCAGAGATATGAAGAGGGTAAAGGAAAAGTAGTGAGGAAAATTCTCTAGTTTAGAAGGAAAGCAGATCAAGAATAAAAAGAATAAAAAGCATCTTTTGAGATGGAAGAGAGGCCCGAACCGTGGATAGAAGCGGTCAGGGCCTTTTTTTATTCTCGCCTGGGGGAAAACCAGAGATATGAAGAGGGTAAAGGAAAAGTAGTGAGGAAAATTCTCTAGTTTAGAAGGAAAGCAGATAAAGAATAAAAAGAATAAAAAGCATCTTTTTAAGATGGAAGAGAGGCCCGAACCGTGGATAGAAGCGGTCAGGGCCTTTTTTTATTCTCGCCTGGGGGAAAACCAGATATATGAAGAGGGTAAAGGAAAAGTAGTGAGGAGAACTCTCTAGTTTAGAAGGAAAGCATAAAAAGAATAAAAAGCATCTTTTAAGATGGAAGAGAGGCCCGAACCGTAAGTAGAAACGGTTCGGGCTTTTTTATATTTCGAAAGAACAGGTAAAGGTATGTTTCCGTTTCTTTTCATAAACAATAAGGTGAATAATGCGTTAGCTTTATGTTTTAGCCGAAATATATTCTAGACAAAAATACATTTATGTTTTAAAATTAGTACCAAGTCATAATAATTGATATAAAACGGAGGGCTGCGATGTGAACGTGGGCATTTTAGGGATCGGAAGATATGTGCCAGAAAAAGTAGTCACAAATCACGATTTAGAGAAAATAATGGATACATCCGATGAATGGATTCGTACGAGAACAGGCATTGCGGAAAGACGCATTGCCGATGATACAATAGATACTTCATATATGGCCGTAGAGGCTTCTAAAAAAGCGCTTGAAGATGCAGGGGTTAGCGGAGAGGATATCGATCTTATTTTAGTAGCGACAGTAACACCAGATCGTGCTTTTCCAGCAGTAGCTTGTGTTATTCAAGAAGCGATTGGCGCAAAACATGCAGCTGCAATGGATTTAAGTGCAGCGTGTGCTGGTTTTATGTACGGAATGATTACAGCGCAGCAATTTATTCAAACGGGAACTTATAAAAATATACTAGTAGTTGGTAGTGATAAACTATCTAAAATTGTAGATTGGAATGATCGAAATACAGCGGTACTATTTGGAGACGGAGCTGGTGCGATCGTAATGGGAGCTGTTTCAGAAGGGAAAGGCGTTCTATCTTTCGAATTAGGAGCGGACGGAAGTGGCGGTAAGCATCTTTATCAAGATGAGTATGTTATGATGAATGGCAGAGAAGTCTTTAAATTTGCTGTTCGTCAACTTGGGGATTCTTGTCTTCGCGTTTTAGATAAAGCTGGTCTTACGAAAGAAGATGTGGATTTCTTAGTACCGCATCAAGCGAATATTCGTATTATGGAATCTGCAAGAGAGAGATTAAATTTACCACAAGAAAAAATGAGTATGACAATTGAGAAGTTCGGTAATACATCAGCTTCTTCCATTCCGATTGCAATGGTAGAGGAATTGCAAAACGGACGTATTCAAGATGGTGATTTAATTATACTTGTTGGTTTTGGCGGCGGATTAACATGGGGAGCAGTCGCTCTTCGTTGGGGTAAATAAGGACTGAGAGAAAAAAAGGAGTGTATTTTGTATGGAAAAAAAGAGGGTCGTAATTACAGGACTAGGAGCTGTTACACCGGTCGGTACAGATGTTGAAACAGCGTGGGAAAACATTAAAAAAGGTGTATCTGGAATCGGACGACTTACAAGAATTGATCCGGAACTATTTCCAGCAAAAGTAGCAGCAGAAATTAACGATTTTGAAGTCGAGAAATATATTGATAAAAAAGAAGCGCGCCGTATGGATCGCTTTACACAATATGCAGTAGCAGCAGCGAAAATGGCAGTTGCAGATGCAAAGCTTGAGATTACAGAAGAAAATGGACCTCGAATTGGTGTATGGATTGGTTCTGGTATTGGTGGTATGGAAACATACGAAGAACAATTTAAGATTTTTACTGAGAAAGGCCCGCGCCGCGTGAGCCCATTCTTCGTACCGATGATGATTCCAGATATGGCAGCAGGCCAAGTATCAATCGCAACAGGGGCAAAAGGAATTAACACTTGTTCTGTAACGGCTTGTGCATCTGGTGCAAACTCAATTGGTGATGCATTTAAGGCGATTCAGCGCGGTGATGCGGATGCAATGATTACGGGCGGAGCAGAGGCGCCGTTAACAAGTATGGCATTCGCAGGATTTAGCTCAGCGAAAGCATTAACATTCAATGAAGATCCAGCAACAGCTTGCCGTCCATTCGATAAAAACCGTAGTGGTTTCGTAATGGGTGAAGGTTCAGGTATTTTAATTCTTGAAGAATTAGAGCACGCATTAGCTCGTGGTGCTCACATTTATGCGGAAATCGCTGGTTACGGTGCAACTGGTGATGCATTCCATATTACAATGCCAGCTCCTGGCGGTGAAGGCGGCGTGCGCGCAATGCGTCAAGCTTTAGCGGATGCAGGTCTACAGCCAGAAGATATTGATTACATTAATGCGCATGGTACAAGTACGGATGCGAATGAAAAGTATGAAACGATGGCAATTAAAGAAACGTTCGGTGAGCATGCGTATAAAGTAGCAATCAGTTCAACGAAATCAATGACAGGTCACTTATTAGGAGCAGCTGGTGCTGTTGAAGCGATCTTCTCTATTAAATCAATTACAGATGGAGTAATTCCTCCAACAATTAACTATGAGACACCAGATCCAGAATGTGACTTAGATTACGTACCGAATAATGCGAGACATCAAGAAGTAAACGCGGTGTTAAGTAATTCATTAGGATTCGGTGGTCATAACGCAGTATTAGTATTTAAAGCGTATAAATAATAGATGAAATAAGGAGTTTTTTCGTAACATATTGCGAAAAAACTCCTTATTTATTTTTACGCCTTTTTCTCCTTTTGCATATACATAAGAAAAAGGAGGGATAAAGATGGGGATTGTTGAAACTGCTGAGTGGTTACATCTATATTATGGACGGCCAGAAAAGCTATGTGAGAAGTTTACGAAGTATATCCCGCTGCCAAAAGAAAGGTTGTATCGCTTTTTAATTTCTAAAGGTATGTATCGCCCTGTTATGCGAGGAGAACGAGAAATTACAGAGTTAGAGAAAAAGGAAGTTTGGAAAGAGTTACGTGCGGAGTATGAGAAACTGAAAAATTGGTTAAAAGGTCCAGATGTCCCTGTCTTTATTTTATTATCAGATTCCTATAATCGAACTGTACAAGAAGAGTATAACGGCAGGGCTGGATTATCTATGCGTCACGTTATTTTCTTATTCGTATGTGGACGGAATTCGGTGGAAGAATTAAAAGTTCTATTGGCGCATGAATATCATCACATATGCAGGTTGCATCAAATTGAGACGAAAGAAACGGAATATACATTACTTGATACGATGATTATGGAAGGGTTAGCTGAGCAAGCGGTAACGGAAAGATATTCAGAAAAAAACAATGCACCGTGGACGACGTATCTTTCAAAAGAAGAGGCTATATATTATTGGAAAAACGTTGTACATGAAAGAATAAGTATAAAGCGAGGAACAAGGGAGCACGACATCTTATTAAATGGTTTTCACTCTTATCCGAAGATGCTTGGCTATGCGCTTGGATTTCATATTGTTAAAGATTGTGTAACTTTGGAAGGAGAAGATACACTTTCTTTATTACCTATAGATGCGAAAGAAATATTGAATAAAGCAAATACATTTCATATATAAAAAACAGGAGCTCTCTTTCCTGTTTTTTTAGTATTAATAGAAGAAAAAATAATAATTAGAATATATTTCCTTAGGTGGAATAAAGTTAAGAAAAATTGAACATAATGATGGATACAAACAGTAGTGAAGTGAGGGGTAGTGAATGTTATATCTACATGATGTATGGGTAAATTGGTTTGAAGGTGAAGAGAATGGGTATAACGTTTGTCATTTTTACGAATGGCGGAAAGATGATACGATTGAGCTATTAGATCAAGTGCCATTATTAAAAGTAGATTCCACATTATATCATTACATCGAGAACGAATTGTTAGAGCTTCCGCAAAAAATGTTGGAAGACGTACATCATAAGGCTTATATTCGTAAAAATCATGAACGTTTGCAGCAAGAGTATTGCTTTGTAGTTACAGATGGAAAAGGAATTATTGCGATTGATACAATTGGTTACAACGTGCCAATTCGAAAGAGCAGACTTATACCGCGCCAAGAGCAGATGGTATATGAGATGGTAGAAAACGTACAAGCAGAAAAGTATGAGTTCCAAGTAGAAGAAATGGAAAAAGAACATCATATTTTATCACCATCACCTTTCATTATGAATGGCTTAACTCGTAAAGAAAGGCAGCTTAAACAATTACTATTTATGGCGTTAGATCAATTACATACAACGAAAAACACAGCAGAAATTCGCTATTGGTTCACAGAGTGGGATCCATCAGCATACGGAATGGTTCAACATATGGAATTTGAAGATATTTGGGCTAAGCTGTACGATGAAGCGAAAACAGGTTGGTCTGAGAAGCACGAACAATTATGCGAGCGTCTCGTAAAAGGACAGCCATTTTTTGAAAAGTTATGGGAAATGGAAAACGAGCAAAAGGTAAATTAAAAAAACCGCCAATTGGCGGTTTTTTTTATTTGTGGTAACTTAGCTCCAGCGGCAAGCTCTTCGTGTCTAAGAACCTTCCGCATAAGAAGGCAAAAAGCGCCTTTTATGCGAAAGAACCTTAGCCAGTCAGAGCTGAACGAGCCGCCTCCGCTTTATAAATTACCTACGTTTTCTGCTTAGTCCCATTGCGTTTTCTACTTTGCGTAGTTGTTTGAATGCAACGCGGTTTGCTTTTTCGGCACCTTTGTCTAGAATTTCGTCTAGTTCTGGTGAGTTGATTAGTTCGTTATATTTGTCTTGGATTGGACGAATTGCCTCTACGACTACTTGTGCTAGGTCGCCTTTGAAGTCGCCATATCCTTTTCCTTCATACATTGCTTCGATTTCTTCAACTGTTTTTCCAGAGAATGAAGAGTAGATTGTTAATAAGTTAGAGATGCCAGGTTTGTTTTCTTTATCGAATTTCACGATACCGTCAGAGTCAGTTACAGCACTCTTAATTTTCTTTTCAATTGTTTTTGGTTCATCAAGCATGCTGATCATTGATTTTGGGTTCGGATCAGATTTACTCATTTTTTTCGTAGGTTCTGTTAGTGACATAACGCGAGCCCCTACTTTTGGAATGCGAATTTCAGGAATTGTGAATACTTCACGGAAGCGTTTGTTGAAACGCTCTGCTAGGTCGCGTGTTAATTCCATATGTTGTTTTTGATCATCACCAACCGGTACGATTTCCGTGTTGTAAAGTAAAATGTCAGCAGCCATTAATGGTGGATACGTTAGTAATCCAGCTGGAACTGAATCTCTACCTGATGCTTTATCTTTATATTGCGTCATACGCTCTAATTCTCCAACGTAAGCAACGGATTGCATAATCCATCCTAGTTGAGCGTGTGCTGGTACTTCTGATTGTACAAATAAAGTAGCTTTTTCAGGATCGATGCCGCATGCTACATAAAGTGCAGCAAGACTGCGGATGTTTTTACGAAGCCCGACAGGATCTTGAGGTACTGTAATTGCATGTTGGTTTACAATACAGAAATAACAGTCGTGTTCGTTCTGAAGCTCTGTAAATTGCTTCATAGCTCCTAAATAGTTTCCAAGTGTAATCGTTCCACTTGGCTGAATACCAGAAAAGATAACTGACATAAGTAATTCCTCCTAAATTTGAATGCGTAATGGGGGAAGAGAAGGCAAACAAAAAAGCCCATTCATCCCAAAAAACTATAGGGACGAATGGACCGCGGTACCACCCTAATTATTTCACTGCTGTGAAATCTCTCTAATCCATAATAACGTTTGGATATAACGCCAAAGCCTACTACTTTCGGTTCGGTTTGGAGCTCAAAAGCCCATTCCATACTGTACAATTACTTGTTCACACCAGCCACAAGCTCTCTGAAATTGCCTCAATATGTACTCTTCTTTATCATCGCATACATATAAATTTATTTATTGTTACCTGAGTTCTTTTAAATATGAAAGAACTAAAGTTTTATAACAAAATGTTTTGCTGATTATTATATCATATGGGATAGTGTTTGCAAACTACATCAAAATAGTAAAGCTAATGAAGGTCGAGAATAATCCAAGAATGATACCGGTAATGCAAATTGGATACGTCCATTTGAATGAATATGTTTTATAAATACGTTCTTTCTTATCGACAGGTTCCTCTACTTCTTCAATTAAAGAGTCAATTTTTTTGTTCGTACCAAATACTCTTTGGAATGCGTAAATTGTTACGTTAAAAAATCCATTTTGAAATATGAATAAAAAACCGCCTATAAGAATAAAAAATAGTGCAATATAAAAAGAGATGTTGACAAAATTCAACAAAAAATGCGATGAAACGAGGAATGCACCAATACTAGAAGCGATTATCGCTATGAAAATTAGTATACAAGTATGAAAAAAAACTTTATTCAAAATGTTCCCCTCCGTCAAAATATTACTAGAATTATTATACTATAAAAGCTATAATATGTACTAGAACTAATTTTTTGAAAATTATACGCAATTAAAGGTCTGATTGCAAGATGATGGTAGCAATGTTAACGTATCCCTTTACAAAAAAATAAAAAAATAAACATTTTATTAAAAATTTTAACAAAAAAACAAAAAACTATATTCACAATTGTTATATTATATGTATAATGAAAATTGTAGAAACTTGGAGATTATTCTTTCAATTCTACTTTTTTACAAGTGAGGGTACAGGAAGTGCAATTAGGGGAGGCAACACAACATGAAGAAAAAGATACCGTTATTACTTGCATCGACGTTGACTGTCAGTATGTTAGGAGCTTGTAGTTACCAAAAAGAGGATAATAAAGCAGGCGCGAAAGAAAAATCCTCAAACAAGCAAGTGTTAAATCTAACTGAGACAGCTGAAATCCCAACTATGGATACGACGTTATCAACAGATGCAACATCTTCTAACATCATGAATAACACAATGGAAGGGTTATATCGTCTGGGGAAAGATGATAAACTTGTTCCGGGTGTAGCTAAATCTTATGAGAAATCAGAGGATGGCAAAAAATATGTGTTTAAGTTACGTGAAGATGCGAAATGGTCTAATGGTGAACCTGTAACAGCGAAGGACTTCGTTTATTCTTGGCGAAGGGCTGTAGATTCAAACACGGGTGCCAAGTTTGCTTACATACTATTTGATGTTAAAAATGCGGAGAAAGTTAACAAAAAAGAGTTACCAGTTGAAGAACTTGGTGTAAAGGCAATTGATGATCATACACTTGAAGTGGAATTAGATAACCCTGTTCCTTATTTTGTAAGTTTAACAGTCTATCCAACATTATATCCTTTGAATGAGAAATTTGTAACAGAACAAGGAGCAAAGTTTGGATTAGAATCCAATACGACACTTTATAACGGTCCATTCGTATTAAATGAATGGAAGCATGAACAAAGTTTCAAGCTTAAGAAGAATCCAACGTATTGGGAAAATAAAGAAGTAAAACTTGAGGAAATAAACTTCAATATTGTTAAGGATCGTTCAACTGCTATAAATTTATATGAAACGAAAGCAATTGATCGTGTAGTCTTAACATCAGAGTTTGTAGATAAATACAAATCAGATGCTGACTTTAAAACGATTAAGAGACCATCTACACAATTTATTCGCTTAAATGAAAAGAATAAATTTTTAGCAAATAAAAATATCCGAAAAGCAATTGCAATGTCCTTTGAACGTGAAAACATCGGAAAAGTAATCTTAAACGATGGTTCAGAGGGTATATATGGTTTTGTTCCGAAAGGCTTAGCAAAAGGTCCGAATGGAAAAGACTTCCGTGAAGAAAACGGAAAGCTTATAAAAGAGGATATGAAAGAAGCACAAAAATACTGGGAAGCTGGTAAAAAAGAACTTGGTGTAGACAAAGTAGAGTTAGAGCTATTAAACTTTGATACTGATGATGCTAAAAAAATCGGAGAGTATTTAAAAGGCCAATTTGAAAAGAACTTACCAGGTTTAACAGTTCCAACAAAAATGCAACCATTTGCACAAAAATTAAAACTTGAAGCAAGTGGAGATTATGCAATGTCATATGCGGGATGGAGTCCAGATTATATGGATCCAATGTCATTCCTTGAAATGTATACGACAGGTAATGCGCAAAACAAAGTACATTACGCAAACCCAGCGTATGATGATTTAATTAAAAAAGCAAAAACAGAAGTTGATGTACAAGCTCGTTGGGATGCATTATTACAAGCAGAAAAACAACTACTTGAAGATGCAGCAATTGCTCCAGTATATCAACCTGGAAAAGCATATTTACAACGCCAATCTATTACTGGCCTATTAGAACATAAATATGGCGGGGAATTTAGCTATAAGTGGGTTGAACTCAAAAACTAAAAATGGTTTCCATCATGAATAAGGGTATATGCCTATGATGGGCATGTACTCTTATTTTAAAAAAATAAAAGTAAGAATATTTAAAACTATCTTATTGCTTTTGAGAAAAACGGGGAGGTGCTTGACTATGGGACGTTATGTATTAAAACGTTTCGTGTACATGGCTTTGACATTATTTTTAATTACTACACTGACTTTCTTTTTAATGAAATTACTTCCGGGTTCTCCGCTTAAAAACCAGGAGAAGTTATCACCGGCACAAAAAGAAATCATTCTTGAAAAATATGGCTTAAATGATCCAGTACCAGTTCAATACGCACGTTACTTAGGTAACTTAGCAAAAGGGGATTTAGGGGTATCATTCCAATATGATAACCGTCCAGTAACAGACATGATTGTGGATCGCATTGGACCATCAGCACAACTTGGTTTACAAGCGATTATATTAGGAACATTTATTGGTTTAATTTTAGGAATCGTTGCGGCACTTCGTAACAATACGTGGGTCGATTATGGAGCAACAATTATTTCCGTACTCGGGATGTCGGTACCATCGTTCGTATTTGCCGCATTACTACAATATTTCGTAGGGGTAAAACTTGGATGGTTCCCAGTAGCATTCTGGAAAGGACCAGAGTTTACAGTAATGCCTACAATTGCTTTATCGATGGCAGTTATCGCAACAATCGCACGTTTCGCTCGTGCAGAGTTAATTGAAGTTATGCAAGCTGACTACATTTTAACAGCGAAAGCGAAAGGAATTAGCCAAGGTGTTATCATTATTAAACACGCCCTTCGTAACGCGTTAATTCCAGTTGTAACAATTTTAGGACCAATGGTTGCAGGGTTAATTACAGGTACATTAGTTATTGAGCAAATTTATGCTGTACCAGGACTAGGGGAACAGTTCGTTAAATCTATTACAGTGAATGACTATACAGTTATTATGGGAACGACAATTTTCTATAGTGCGATCTTCATCTTAGTTATTTTCATTGTTGATATTTTATACGGAATTATTGATCCTCGTATTCGTTTAGCGGGAGGGAAAAAATGATGAAAGATGTACAAAAATTATCTCCAGACTTATTTCAACAAGCTAATCAAAATAATGTGGATAATGAAGTCATTGCCCGCCCAAGCTTAACGTTTTGGCAAGATGTAAGAAGACGTTTGTTCCAACATAAAGGAGCAATGTTTGGTTTAGTTTTATTAACGCTTATTATATTACTAGCAATTTTTGGGCCGATGGTAAGTAAACACTCGTATAAAGAGCAAGATTTAGGACGTGCGAAATTGCCACCGAAAATTCCAGTTATTGAAAATGTTCATTGGCTACCATTTGACGGTACAGATCAATATGGTGTTGATCAATATGAAAAACGTGATATTAAAGAGTATTTCTGGTTTGGTACAGATGATCTTGGACGCGATTTATGGACAAGAACATGGGAAGGTACACGAGTATCATTATATATCGCTCTTTTAGCAGCAGCAATTGACTTAGTAATTGGGGTTGCATATGGAGGTATTTCAGCATTCTATGGTGGTAGAGTAGATAACATTATGCAACGTATTATGGAGATTATTAACGGTATTCCATACTTAATCATCGTTATTTTAATGGTAATCATTATGGGATCTGGTATATGGTCAATTACACTCGCAATGGCAATTACAGGTTGGATAGGGATGTCGCGTATCGTTCGTGGACAAATCTTAAAATTAAAAAACCAAGAATACGTATTAGCATCTCGTACATTAGGTGCAACAAACACACAATTAATTGTAAAACACTTAATCCCGAACGTAATGGGACCAATTATCGTAATGACAATGTTTACAATTCCAACAGCGGTGTTTGGTGAGGCGTTCTTAAGCTTCATCGGTTTAGGTATTCAGCCACCATTCGCATCACTTGGTTCTCTTGTAAATGACGGTTATAAATCAATTCAAACGTATCCGCATATGATGTTCATTCCTGCGGTTGTCATCAGTATATTAATTTTAGCGTTTAACTTAATGGCAGACGGATTACGCGATGCGTTAGATCCAAAAATGCGTAAGTAAAAGAGGGGAGAGGCAAAGATGAAAACATTGTTAGAGGTAAAAGATTTACAAGTCTCCTTTGATACACATGCAGGTGAAGTACAAGCTGTACGCGGCGTTACTTTTGATTTGAAAAAAGGGGAAACATTAGCGATTGTAGGAGAATCTGGTTCTGGGAAATCAGTTACTTCTAAAGCGTTAATGGGATTAATTCCGAATCCTCCTGGACGCATTAAAAATGGTGAAATCGTATTTGAAGGTCGTGACTTAACGAAATTAACAGAAAAAGAAATGCAGCAAGTACGTGGTAAAGATATCGCGATGATTTTCCAAGATCCAATGACATCATTAAACCCAACGATGACAATTGGAAATCAAATTATGGAAGGTCTTATTAAACACCAAGGAATGAGTAAAGCAGACGCACGTAAAGTTGCGTTGGAATTAATCGACCTTGTAGGTATTCCAAATCCAGAAGCTCGTTTAAAACAATATCCGCACCAATTCTCTGGTGGTATGAGACAGCGTGTAGTTATTGCGATGGCATTAGCTTGTAACCCAAAATTATTGATTGCCGATGAGCCGACAACAGCGCTAGACGTTACAATTCAGGCGCAAATTTTAGAGCTTATGAAGGACATTCAACAAAAAACAGAAGCAGCAATCATTTTCATTACGCATGACTTAGGTGTAGTGGCGAACGTTGCGGACCGCGTAGCAGTTATGTACGCTGGTAAAGTTGTTGAAATTGGAACTGTAGATGAAATTTTCTACAATCCAAAACATCCATATACTTGGGGCTTAATCGCATCTATGCCAAGTTTAGATGGTTCAGAAGAAGAGTTATATGCAATCCCTGGAACGCCTCCAGATTTATTGAAGCCGCCAAAGGGAGATGCTTTTGCACCACGTAACCCACAGGCACTGAAAATTGATTTTGAAATGGACCCACCTTTATTTAAAGTAAGTGATACACACTATGCGGCAACTTGGTTACTTCATGAGCAAGCTCCAGAAGTAAAACCGCCGGCAGTCGTTGAAAAACGTATTCTTCAAATGAAAGCAGGTGAACAACATGACTAAACAACGTGAGAAATTAATTGAAGTAAAAAATGTAAAGCAGCACTTCGACGTGAGTGGTGGTGTTGTCAAAGCGGTTAATGATATTTCATTTGATATTTACCGCGGAGAAACATTTGGTCTTGTAGGAGAATCGGGTTGTGGTAAATCAACAACTGGAAGAACGATCATTCGTTTATATGATGCAACTGCTGGTGAAGTATTGTTTGATGGTGAAAATGTACATGGTAAAAAATCACGCGCAGAACTGAAGAAATTCAACCGTAAAATGCAAATGATTTTCCAAGATCCATATGCATCATTAAACCCTCGTATGACAGTAGGGGATATTATTGCAGAAGGTATTGATATTCACGGATTAGCGAAAAACAAAAAAGAGCGTATGGACCGTGTGCATGAATTATTAAACACAGTTGGTTTAAATAAAGAGCACGCAAACCGTTTCCCGCATGAATTCTCAGGTGGACAACGTCAACGTATCGGTATCGCTCGTGCACTTGCTGTAGAACCTGAATTTATCATTGCCGATGAGCCAATCTCAGCACTTGACGTATCAATTCAGGCACAAGTTGTAAACTTACTGAAAAAGTTACAAAAAGAAAAAGGATTAACATACTTATTCATTGCCCATGATTTATCAATGGTAAAATACATTAGTGACCGCATTGGCGTAATGTATCGTGGTCAAATCGTTGAATTAACAACAAGTGATGAGTTATATGCAAATCCAATTCATCCATATACAAAATCACTATTATCAGCAATTCCACTTCCAGATCCAGATTATGAGCGCAATCGTAAACGTATCGTATACGATCCATCTCAGCACAATTATGGTAGTGAAGAACCGACAATGCGTGAAATTCGCCCAGGACATTTCGTACTATGTTCTGAAGCGGAGTATAAGAAATATAAAGAGATTTATCAATAATAAAAAATCCATTCTTCTATCACGGAAGAATGGATTTTTTACTATATAAAAGAGTTGTCAATATTTCTCGGTAAGTCGATATATTTAAAGAATCGCAGATATAAGTTGCTTATACTAATGACTACACCTTAATTAAACGAGTATTATTGCGCCTGAACAGAAACAATCTCCTCTTGTTCTTGAGGTTTAACAAGCGCATAACGCTCCCACGCTCTACTTTTCCAGCGGAAGAACATAATAATGGCACGTGTCCATTCATCAATAGCAATTGCTAGCCAAATACCAACGAGCCCCATATCTAAATGGAAGGCGAAAAAATAACCGAGTGGTAAACTCATTAACACCATAGAGAATGCGCCGATTAAAACTGGGTACTTTGCATCACCAGCTGCGCGAAGTGAATTGATGATGACGATGTTCATCGTACGCCCTGTTTCAAGTAGTACACTTAGTAAAAGAACGCTTGCACCTAACGCAATAATGTGCGGATTATCTGTAAATAGTCCCATTAATTGTGTGCGGAATGTAATAACGAGAGCAACCATACATAAAGTGACACCAATCGCCCACTTTACACTTTTCCATACACGTTCATACGCTTCATCTTTTTCACCACCGCCAACGAGACGTCCGATAATAATTGCAGTTCCCATACCGATTGCAATAGCGAATAAATAAGTGAACATAGAAATGTTCGTAGCGTATTGTCTAGCAGCTAACGATTCCGTTCCTAAATATGTTGCATAGTATAAGAAGACAATTTGGCAAGCTTGATACATAACCTGCTCAAACGCAGATGGAATTCCGATTTTTAAAATTTTCCCGATATATTCTTTTGATAAGGTGAAATAATATTGTAATTTTACACGGTACTCCATAACGCGGTACAGTAACCAGAAGAAAACGATAAGCGCTATAAGTCGGCTGACAGCAGAAGAAATGGCAGCCCCTTGTACACCTAGCTCTGGGAAACCAAATTTTCCGAAAATGAGTACGTAGTTTCCAGCGATATGAATAATATTCATTCCAAGAGAAATAAACATCGCTTGCTTTGTGAAGCCATGTACGCGGATAATTGCGGCTAATGAATTAATAATAGCTTGAAGGAAAATAGCTCCTCCGACGATGGATAAATAGCTCTGTGCATACATAAGTACATCGCCTTGTAAGTTCATCGCCATCATCATATGTTTTGAAAATAAAAGAAAACCAGCACTTATTACGAGTCCGACCACTAAATTTAATGTGACGGCTAAAGCTGATATTTTAGATGCTTCCATAAAACGTTTGGAACCGAGGTATTGAGATACGACGATCGCTGCGCCGTTCCCGATGACTTCTAGTACCAAAATAGCGATATGGAGGTATTGATTCGCTGCACCAACCCCAGATACAGCATCGTCTGATAATGCACTTAACATGAAAGTATCAGCGATCCCCATTAACATAAATAGAAAAACTTCTAGAAAAATAGGCCATGTTAATAAGAATAAACTTAATTTCTTAGTAGGCCCGTTTTTTGCCTGAATTGCTGTCATGTCCGTCCCCTCTTTACCGATATCTATTTTTAGCAAAGTGTATCGTAACATACTTTCTTAACCTTTGCACTCATTTTAACCTACATATCTTTATTATGAAGGGAGAGCTATTTTATGATAAAAACAGAAGGATAATTATGCGTAAAGTATTATAAAATATAAACTTTGTTTTTCTCTGATAATTTAGAAAAATATAAAAATAACTATTTTCAACACTTTAGTAAGGATAATCAGCAATATGAAACGTTTACAAAGGTTTGAATTTTAACAGAAAATTTTAATAAAATAGAAATATAAATATACAAAAAATATATTTGTGTGTATAATATGAATTATTAGAACATATATATATTTCTTTTTGTTTGAAAATGAAAGGGCTAACATTTTTGTGGAGGGTGGAAGTATGAAAAAAAAGATGCCAGTTTTTGTAGTATCAACAGTAGCAATGAGCATGATGTTAGGGGCATGTAGCTACCAAAAAGATGAACCGCAAGCGAACGCAAAAGGGGATAGCGGGAAAAGCGGTGCGAAGCAAGTTATTAACTTAATTGAAACGCAAGAAATTCCAACGATGGATCCAGCGTTATCAGCTGATGCAGTTTCTTCAAGAGTAATGACTAATACGATGGAAGGCTTATACAGTCTAGGAAAAGATGATAAGCTAGTTCCTGGTGTAGCGAAGGAATTCAAAAAGTCAGAAGACGGTAAAAAATATACATTTAAATTACGTGAAGACGCAAAATGGTCAAATGGTGAGCCTGTGACGGCGAAAGATTTCGTATACGCATGGCAAAGAGCGATTAACCCAGATACAGCTGCGAAATCAGCGTACATTATGTATGATATAAAAAATGCTGAGAAAATCAATAAAAAAGAGATGAGCCCAGATCAATTAGGTGTAAAAGCAATTGATGATTATACATTAGAAGTGGAATTAGACAATTCAATTCCATATCTTGTAGATTTAATGGTATATCCAATCTTCTATCCTGTGAATGAAAAGTTCGTGAAAGAGCAAGGTACGAAGTTTGGTTTGGAAGCGAATACAACACTTTATAACGGACCATTTACATTAAGTGATTGGCAACATGAACGTAGCTTTAAAATGACAAAGAGCGCGTCATATTGGGACAATAAAGAAGTGAAGATTGAGGAAGTAAACTTTAATATTGTAAAAGATACGTCTACACCAATTAATTTATATGAAACAAACGCAGTCGATCGAGCGACGTTATTAGCGGAGTTCATCGATAAATATAAAGGAAAACCAGATTTCCAAACAGTAGAAGATACATCTGTATTCTTCCTTCGTTTAAATCAAAAAGATCCAGCGTTAGCAAATAAAAATATTCGTAAAGCAATTTCACTTGCTTTTGAACGTAAACCGTTCGTTGATACATTATTAAATAACGGTTCTAAGCCAGCAACAGGATTAATTCCTGATAACTTCATTAAAGGACCGGATAAAAAGGACTTCCGTGCTGTAAATGGAGATATTGTAAAACCAAACGTGAAAGAAGCGAAGAAATATTGGGAAGCTGGTAAAAAAGAGCTTGGTAAAAATGAAATCGAATTAGAGTTATTAAACGAAGATGTTGAATTATCGAAGAAAACAGGGGAATATTTAAAAGGTGAGTTAGAAAAGAATTTACCAGGTTTAACAGTGAAAATTAAACAACAACCATTCGCGCAAAAACTAAAATTAGAAGATGCGGGCGATTTCGTCATGTCATTCTCTGGATGGAGTGCAGACTTCCCAGATCCAATTACATATCTTGATATGTTTGTAACTGATGGATCACAAAATAAAATGAAATATTCTAATCCGAAATATGATGAGATCATCATGAAAGCGAAAAAAGATGGAAGCGATGTAAATGCTCGTTGGAAAAGTTTACTAGAAGCAGAAAAAATGTTACTTGATGACGCTGCGATTGTTCCAGTATATCAACGTGGTAGAGCATACTTACAAAGAGAATCAATTAAAAATATGTACAACCATAAATATGGCGGCGATTTAAGCTTTAAATGGGCGTCAGTAGAGAAATAAGAAAAAAGCAGGTGATTACCTGCTTTTTTTAATACGTACGTTTCTTATAAATACCTTTCCCGCCAACCTCGTTCCAGCCGGATTGTACATCCAAACTTTTATTAACAAACTTCATCTTTTCTTTTCCGCCAAAGAGTTTTTCACCAATACTATTTGTAATGACGCCAATCAATGCTGTTATTCCGATGATGAGGGCAGCAACAGTGACAAAATCAATAAAAAAAGCAATCATTCGCAAATTCCCCCTTTGCCTGTCTGTATGTTTATTGTATGAGATAAAAGATAAAAAAGAAAGAAATGTCAGAAAAATGTTCAGTTTATTTTAGAAGTCTTATAGACATGGATGCGAATGTTTGTTAAAATAAGAACAGATGTTCTTTGGGGTTCTCACTTATATAGTCTTACATTTCTTAATTGATTTATCAGAAAAAGGTAAGAAAACGTTTTTTTTCATAGAAAAGATTATGAGAAAATAACTGTATATCATTATGAGAAATCTATGAAAATCAAGTGTTAAGAGGGTTGAAGATTATTGTTAAAGAACAGCTGAAGTAAGTGTGATTATGTTACATAGCAGTGAAATGCACGGAAGAGTTTTCTCAATTAGAAGGAAATTTACTGTATATTTCTTGCAAAATCTATTGTATAATGATTATAGAAGTTACTTATTAAAAGTAATTGTTGTTTACTAAAAGTTGTTGCTTACATGAAAAGCAATTTTTGCACTTTGTTTTAAGACAAGGTATCGCGAAAAATTGCTGAATTTAGAAATTTAAACTGTAATTAGTACAGAATTTGTACTCTTTAAGGAGAGTGAGCTTTGTATGGTAACATTATATAGTTCTCCAAGCTGTACGTCTTGTAGAAAGGCGAAATTATGGCTAGAGGAAAATCATATTCCTTATACAGAACGTAATATTTTCTCAGATCCGTTAACGATTGAGGAAATTAAAGAGATTTTACGTATGACAGAAAGCGGAACGGATGAGATTATTTCTACTCGTTCGAAAGTTTTTCAAGAATTAAATGTAAACTTAGAGTCTTTACCACTTCAAGATTTATATAAGATGATTCGTGACTATCCAGGGATTTTACGTCGTCCAATTATGATTGACGAGAAACGCCTTCAAGTAGGTTACAATGAAGACGAAATCCGCCGTTTCTTACCACGTACAGTAAGAACGTTCCAATTACGTGAAGCACAGCGTCTTGTAAATTAATTATAATAATATGAAAACCTTCTACCTATTATATAGTAGAAGGTTTTTTTTAATGTTTCAAATTTCGTAATCGAACTCGTTGAACGATAAAGCCGATGCATAAGATGGTGAAAATAAATAAGTAAGGAATGCCTGCAGTGAAACTTGGGTTGTTATGAAAAAAGGTTGCAAGTCTGTCTTCATGTGTGACCATTTTTCCTGCTGTATAAGCGAGAATTGCTGCCCCGCAATAAATGAGGAATGGAAAGCGTTCCATAAGTATTAAAATGAGTTTGCTGCCCCAAATAATAATCGGGATAGAAATGAGTAAACCGATTATTACGAGTAAAAATCTTCCGTGAGCTGCCCCTGCAATGGCGATAACGTTGTCAAATCCCATAACAAGGTCCGCGAATACAATTGTACGCACAGCTTGAAATAAAGTTGTTTTTCCTTGAATAGAAGAAAGATCGTTGCTATTATCAGTTAGTAAATTTACTGCAATGAATGTAAGTAAAATGCCCCCGATAAGCTGCAGAAATGGAATGTCGAGCAAATAGACAGCTAGTATAGTAAGGATAATTCTTAGTACGATTGCTAAAAGAGTACCGATCAAAATAGCTTTATTTCGTTTCGATTCAGGTAAATTTCGGCTAGCTAGTGCGATGACAATTGCGTTGTCACCACCTAATACAACATCGATACCGACAATCATTAGTACAGATGTTAAAAACTCTAAGTCCATTCGTCTGCCTCCATTTATGATGTTTTAATAAGCGAACTATATGTATGTGGTGAAAAGGACTAAAGCATCTTCTCTAATAAAAGTTTCACTTTATTACAGTGTACGGGGGAAGATGGAAATGTATGTCCAAATTTTTTATAAGTGAGGCATCGCGACAATGATATATTTGTGTATACCATTGAATGAAGATAGGTATATAACTATTTTTGTAAAATAAATCGATTTTATTTCCATTCTGGAGAATCTTATCATAAAATGAGAGTACAAGAATCTATTGATTTGTCATATGAGTGGGGAATCCCTTCATAACAATTCTAAGCAGGAAGGGAGAGTTGTATTTTGGATATTGAAAGAATTAATGATCATACGATGAAATTTTTTATTACGTACATTGATATAGAGGACAGAGGCTTTAATCGTGAGGAAATTTGGTATGACCGCGAAAGAAGCGAAGAGCTCTTTTGGGAAATGATGGACGAAGCTCGTGATCATGACGATTTCTTTATTGATGGGCCGTTATGGATTCAAGTGCAAGCAGTCGATAAAGGGATTGAAGTACTTGTAACGAAAGCAGAACTTTCAAAGGATGGACAAAAGCTAGAACTACCAATAGGTGTAGATAAAATTATAGACATTCCTCTAGATGAAGGTATTGAATCATTATTCCAGCAAGAATTAGTGGAAGAGGTAGAGGAACAAGCAGGTACAAACTTTAACGAAGATGGTACGTTTGGCTTTTTAATTAAGTTTAATGATTTTGAAGATGTCATTTCATTAAGTCATCGTCTTATCTTTGAAGATATAAAAGATGAGCTGTATTCATTTGAGGACCGCTATTATGTATATGTGGAATTCGATGAAGTGCTACATGATGAAGAAGAAATTGATCGCATTTTAAGCATTGTTTTAGAATACGGGGAAGAATCAACTTTAACAATTCATCGTGTAAGTGAGTATGGGAAACAAATTGTGAAAGAGCATGCGCTTGAAACAATTCGCAATAATTTTCCTGCTAAAACGTAGGCCGATTTCTGTAGTATGAAATCGGCTTTTTATATGAAGAATAGGAAAGCTTTCTTAGTAAGGAGGTAAGAGATGAAAAATACGTTAAAGTTGATTTTCTTTGTTTTACTATTGTTCGCATTATTTGTGTCATTACGTATGTTTATTGATGTAGCGTTTTATTCGGATGTAATTGGGATAAAAGATGTTTCGATTTTAGGTATTATTAGTATTTTATTTACGGTATCTGCATTTTTAATTGGTTGCGTTATTTTCTTAGAGAACCGTCATCCGTCAAAAACACTTACATGGCTCATTGTGTTAGGGATTTTTCCGGTATTTGGATTCTTCGCTTATTTATTATTCGGGCAGAACTTTCGGAGGAAGAGAATGTTCCAAAAGAAGGCGTTGCTCGATGAACAAGCGTTTTTACAATATAAGGGGCATGAAGATTACGAAGAACGGATTTTGCGCAATCATAAGCATCAAGAGCTGTTATTTCGTTTAGCGGATCGCTTAGGCGCTTTAAATATTTCATTTCAAACTGAAACGAGAACATTAACAAATGGAGATGAAACGTTTCAGGCTATTTTAGATGGATTAAAACGAGCGAAACATCACATTCATATGGAATATTACATTGTGCGTGATGATAAACTTGGAACAGAAATTAAAGATATTTTAATACAAAAATCAAAAGAAGGCGTAGTCGTTCGTTTTTTATATGATGCGGTTGGAAGTTTTAAATTATCAAAATCATATATTGAAGAATTAAACGACGCAGGTGTCGAAATGATTCCGTTCTTCCCTGTACGTTTTCCGATTTTAAACGATAAGATTAATTATCGAAATCACCGAAAAATCGTTATTATTGATGGGAATGAAGGATTTGTAGGTGGATTAAATATTGGTGATGAATATTTAGGAAAGGATAAGTACTTCGGCTTTTGGCGAGACACGCATTTATATTTGCGTGGGGAAGCTGTGCAAAGTTTGCAGCTTATTTTCCTTCAAGATTGGTTTTATATGACTGGTGAGGCTGTGCTAGCCCCTGAATATTTACAAGCGAAAGCAGTTGAGGGGGAGCATTGGGGCGGCGTGCAGCTCGTTGCAGGTGGGCCGGATAATAAATGGGAAACAATTAAACATTTATATTTTGCCATGATTGCTTCTGCGCGGAAATCCATTTGGATTGCAACGCCGTATTTCATTCCGGATGATGATATTTTATCCGCGTTAAAAGTAGCGGCACTTGCTGGTATTGATGTTCGGTTGTTAATGCCGAGTAAGCCTGATAAGCGAACTGTCTTTTACGCATCGAGATCGTACTTCCCAGAGCTTTTAGATGCAGGGGTAAAGATATATGAATACGAAAAAGGTTTTCTCCATAGTAAAGTTGTCATTGTCGATTCTGATTTAGCTTCAATTGGGACAGCGAATATGGATATGAGAAGTTTTCATTTGAACTTTGAAGTAAATGCCTTTTTATATGATACAGATAGCATTCGAAAACTTGTTCAAGATTTTAAAGACGATTTAGAAGAATCAAGTGAAATTCATGTCGATCGTTTTCATAAAAGGCGTCTTCATAGACGAATTGTTGAATCAACGTATCGGTTATTATCGCCATTATTATAAAAAGAGATGTCCGAAATTGGGACATCTCTTTTTTAAAAGGAATTTGTAATAAATTGTAGAATATAAGGAGCTGAAAGGGTGTGATTCCGATGTTTATCGCCAAAAGAGAAAACGGAGAAAAAATTCATCTACTCGATCATCATGATGAAGAGCTTTTACACCGTATGCGTAAAAGGGAGAGTTTCTTTTGCATAGCTTGTGGGAAGAAAGTACTAATGAGATTAGGAAAACAAAAAAAGTGGCATTTTGCTCATAAGAAAGAAGATTCATGTTTAGCCTTTTATGAAGCAGAATCTAAGTATCATAGGCACGGTAAAGAATTGTTATATAGATGGTTCAAACGTCAAAACTTTCATGTAGATATAGAGCATTATTTGCCAGAGATTCAGCAACGACCAGATATTTTCATAGAGAGAGCAGGGCGAAAAGTTGCGATTGAATACCAGTGCGCAAATCTCTCTATAGAACAGCTGTATAAACGGACCTATTCGTATTGGCGAGCTGGTATACAGGTCATTTGGATCATTGGTGGAAATCAATTGAAAAAGCACTCTGCATATTGGATGAAATTTTCCTCACTTATGGCTTTCTCCTTACAATCTTATCCTCAACCACTTCTTATTTTCTTCTGTTCGAAACAAAAATCATTTATGAAATGCGCGTTTCTCACTTCGTTTTCTACAAGCGTCTCTTTCTCACATATTATATATTTACCAACTGAAACGACTACTTTTGAAATGCTCTTTTCTCCCGTTCCATTCAAAAAAGAAATATTAGACCGAGAATGGAAGAAGCGAAAGGACTATTTTCGAAAAAATGCTTTGCCTATTTGGAATTATAATCATAAGTCACTATTACGCCTCTTGTATCAATGTAAATGTACCCCAGCAAATTTCCCTTCTGAAATTGGTGTGCCGCTCCCGTCCTCATTTGCTTTTCAAACAAATCCATTTATATGGCAAGCTTTTCTGTATATGAAGTGTATAGGCGAGCTTGCGATAGGGGAGTGTATTTCCCTCGAGTATGCGTGTAGCTATGTGAAAAAGTATACGAAAAGGCGGATGCTCCCGTACTTTTCAACACATATATGGAAAGTAGCAGTTACTGAGTATATGACATTTTTATGTTGTGCAGGCGTATTACGTAAAGTAGGGACTTATAAGTACCGGAAAATAAGGGGGATAGCTATGTTAAAAACTGAAGAGGAAGTTATAAAATATGATGCAATTTGCTTAGCGTATGCCTTATCTTTATTTGAGGCAAAGTACAACATGAGAGAAGGAAAAGGGGATATAATAAAGACTGATCGTGAAGGAATTACATAAGAAAAATCGAATTGTATGTAAGTAGAGATATTTAAAGGAGGGCTTAAAGGATGTCTGAACAAAACACAGCAAAAACATTACCAGATCGCAAAGAAATTGAAGAATCAAGTACGTGGCGGTTAGAAGATATTTTCCAAACAGATGCAGAATGGGAAAAAGAATTCCAAGCCATTAAAGAGCTATTACCGAAGTTAACTGAATTTAAAGGGAAACTGGGTGACTCTGCGAACAATTTACTGGAAGCATTGCAATATGAAGATGAAATTTCAATGCGATTAGGTAAGCTATATACATATGCACATATGCGTTACGATCAAGATACAACAAACTCTGTGTATCAAGCGTTAAATGACCGCGCGACAAATTTATATTCACAAGTATCTAGTAGCACAGCATATATTGTGCCTGAAATTTTATCGATTTCAGAAGATACATTGCAAACATTCTTGAAAGAAAATAGAGACTTAAGTGTATATGAGCATGCGTTAGAAGAAATTACGCGTCAACGCCCTCACGTATTATCTGAAGCGGAAGAGGCTCTATTAGCAGAAGCATCTGAAGTAATGAGTGCGTCAAGTAATACATTTGGTATGTTGAATAATGCGGATTTGAAATTCCCATCTATTAAAGGTGAGGATGGAGAAGAAGTAGAAATTACACATGGTCGTTACATTCAGTTTTTAGAAAGTGATGATCGTCGTGTACGCGAAGATGCATTCAAAGCTGTATATGAAACGTACGGAAAATATAAGAACACATTTGCAAGTACGTTAAGCGGAGCTGTGAAACGTAATAATTTCAACGCGCGTGTTCGCAAATACGATTCTGCACGTCAAGCGGCATTAAGTAATAATAATATTCCTGAAGCGGTGTATGATCAACTTGTTCAATCTGTAAATGACAATTTACACTTGCTACATCGATACATTGATATTCGTAAGCGTGCGCTAGGACTTGATGAGCTTCATATGTATGATTTATATACACCACTTGTACCAGAAGTGAAAATGAACGTGAAGTATGAAGAAGCACAAGACATGTTATTAAAGTCTTTACATGTACTTGGTGATGAGTATGTTGACATTTTAAAAGAAGCATATGAAAATCGCTGGGTAGATGTGTATGAGAATAAAGGAAAAAGAAGCGGAGCATATTCATCTGGTGCATATGGAACAAATCCGTATATTTTAATGAACTGGCATGATAATGTAAATAATTTATTTACACTTGCTCATGAATTTGGTCATTCTGTGCATAGTTACTACACAAGAAAAACGCAGCCGCACGTATACGGTGACTATTCAATCTTCGTTGCAGAAGTAGCATCAACTTGTAATGAAGCGCTTCTAAACGATTATTTATTAAAAACGACAGAAGATAAGAAAGAGCGTCTATACTTATTAAATCATTATTTAGAAGGATTCCGTGGTACTGTATTCCGTCAAACGATGTTCGCAGAGTTTGAGCATATGATTCATAAGAAAGTACAAGAGGGACATGCGGTTACGCCAGACATGTTAACGGAGATTTACTATGATTTAAATAAGAAATATTTCGGTGATTCTTTAGTAATTGATGAAGAAATTGGTTTAGAGTGGTCTCGTATTCCGCACTTCTACTACAACTATTACGTATATCAATACGCAACAGGATTTAGTGCAGCGACGGCTCTATCTAAACAAATTTTAGAAGAAGGGCAACCAGCAGTAGAACGTTACATTAATGAGTTCTTAAAAGCAGGAAGCTCAGATTACCCAATTGAAGTGCTGAAAAAAGCTGGAGTAGATATGGCATCTCCAGAACCAGTAAAAGAAGCATTGCAAGTATTTGAAGAGAAATTAAATGAATTAGAAGCATTATTATTTGAAGAGAAGTAATAGAAAAGACGAGGGAATCACCTCGTCTTTTTCTTGATGTTATTTTGTCGATATTTGTCGAAAAAATTAAGAGAATGGTCTTCTTTTTCTAAATTAGAAGACAGTTTTACAGTTTATTAAAACCCTTTAAATCGTTTTTTATGGTTGAAATAAGAGAGAGCGATGACAATGACTCCAAATAAAAGAGGGAAGGCAATCATTTTAGGAAAAGCTTGTAGTAGAGAGAGGATGTACAAGAAAAAAGAAATGATGACAGCTAGAATGATAAGTAAAATATACGTTTTTTTCATACAAAACACCTCCAAAATAGCTTTTTTATAGCTTATTCAAAAATGAAAACGTTTAGAATGTGACAAAAGTGTGAAATTCGACAAAAGGGGTTGTCATCTGACGTCGAATCTTGTAATATAATAAGCGTGAACGAATTCACATACAAACATATACCCCTTTGTTTGAACGTGAAAATTTCTCCCATCCCCTTTAATATTTTTATAAGCCGTAAAGAAAAAGACCTGGTGTTTACACCAGGTCTTTTTCTTTTGCTATCCATTTCCAATAACGCTCACATTTTACGTCAATCATTTGTACTTTTCGTTTCAGTTGTAATTTTTTTAGTTCACGTTCAATTTCTTGCTTCGAGCAGTCATATATAAATGCTACTTCTTTTGAAGAGATAAATTGTGTCGCTTCCAGTAATACTTCTAAAGGTGGTAATGGCTCTGGCTCGATTTCACATTTTACAAGTTCTTTCAATAATTGTACGTAGACGTCGTAGGAATACGTTCCAGCGATTTTAATACCTTCTTCATCTGAATTTGCATGAAAGAATACGAGAGAAGGTATTTCTGTAATATGCATCTCATTTGTGAATTTTAAGTCACATTGGAAAGCCTTTTTTGCGCTAGCGGAATATAGGTCTTTTTTAAATTCTTCTACATCAATATTGCTATCTTTTGCGCATGCAAGTAATAATTCGCAGTCAGGATTTGATACATTTTCAAGGAAAATGTATTCTTGGAGTTTTCGCAAAAACTTCGAACCTGCTTTTCGGCCTTGCAACTCCGCTGCTTTAATTGCCATCGAAACTAAATATGGTGTTGACGATGCTTCTTGCATATGTACCTTTCCATCACATGAAAAACCTTGTAAACTTGTTGTCTTTTCCCACACAAATCGAATATTAGCAGGTTTATTCCATTTGTGTGAGGAAGCGTTCGTTCCGTCCACTTTTCCTGTTACGATATGACGAATAGAGAAGTATTTCCCATATTCAAGCCATAGTTTAATAATAAAGGGTTCAATTTCCCAGCAATCTTTACAAAGTGGATCAATAAATAAATATGCTTCTACAGACTTATGCTCACATGCGGAAGGAGATGGCATATTGATATGCTTTGCTTCCTGTTTATCCATTATATTTCACCTGTTTCGTCTGGAGTATTAACCATATGCTGAGCAGTTAATGCTAAACGTTCAAAAACGAACTCTCTTATATGACCGTGCACTCCTGTGTCATCCATTGCTTGCTCCATGCACGATAGCCAAGCCTCTGCTCGTTTTGGAGTAATCTCAAACGGGAGATGGCGTGCTCTTAACATAGGATGACCATGTTCTTCCGTATACAAATTAGGACCACCTAAATATTGTGTTAAAAATTGCTTCTGCTTCCTAGCTGTTTCTGTTAAATCATCCGGGAAGATGGGAGATAGGTCAGGGTGTTTACTGACATAGGAATAAAATGTGTCTACTAATATTGCAATGCATTGTTCACCGCCAATTGCTTCAAATGGTGTCATCGGTTGCTTGCTCATCCTTTTAAACTCCTTTTTCCATGAAATGTATATCTATTGTAGCAATGGAATGTTAGGGAGGGCAAATAAACAGCCTTCATAACGTTCTTTGCTTATTCTACAGATGTAAAAGAATCTTTTCTTTTTCAAAAAGTGAGATGTATCCACTAGTAGAACGTATTCACTAGTGGAATTTTCACTTTAGCGTGCTTTGTTTTGTTTGGCAAGGAAAAAGCGTTTTACTTTGTTATTTGTATGACGGATAGGTATGTTATGCTGCTTTAATAAATGAATAAAGGCAGCTTTTCCTGTTTCTTCATCTTGCACTTCAAATTCAATTTCATAATCATCGTGATTGTAATAGAAACTATGATCAAAGACAAGCGTTCCGCCTTCAAATAACGTTTCAGCTCTTTCAGTTGTTAAACTACCCATATAAGTTAGAGCAGAAACAGGAATTTGTAGTTTGCATAGTTGATCCATTACAGCCCCTGAAATAATTACGTTTGTTTCCATCATCATTTTTGCTTCGTCTTCTGTTACGACTTGATGTGTTTCCAACAAGCCGACTTCTGCAGGTTGTTTCAATGTTAATGTATAAGTTTCTCCTTTATGACGAATACGAAGTGCAGAGCCAGCTTCTTTTAATGAGAGGCTCGGTGTTTCAAAGTAGTGATTCACCTGTTTCGTAAATCCTTCAATAGAGAATGATTTACATAATGTATTGAATTCTTCTTCTGTAACAATATTTTTAAATTCAATTTCAATTTCTTGTGTCATTGTATGCGCGCTCCTTTTGAAAAATAATTCTTTACACATTATCGCTTTTTCACAAATTTGGTTCAATGTTTTATTTGTTTGCGTCCATGTTATGATACAATAATACTGTTAAGTAAGACAGGAAGTTGAGATGGAGGAGTTAGAGCATGCAAAATAAAATCCAAGTTAAGAGCGTAGAAAAGAGAGAGAATGCTCTTATTTTTTGTGCGGAAAATAGTGAAATAGAGGTAAAGGAGTTAAGTGCGCGTAATCACGTACTTGTAGACTCAGATAATTTATCATTTTTATATATCTTAGAAAATGAATCATCTTTCATTTATGTAAGCATTCCGCATACATGCTGGGAAGCAATGCATGAAGCGATGAATAACGACGTGGTTATGTTCGTTCGCGTGAATGACATTGAAATGGAATTAGAAGGTTTGAAAGAAGAAGTAGAATATTTAGTTGAAAATATTGAAGGTAATGCAAATTACGGAGAAGAACTAGTAACTGCTGTAGAAAAAGTATTTCTATAAGCAAATGGATTGATTTTGGTGGTGGTTGAAATGAATCGAAATTGGGAAGAATTTTTAGCACCTTACCACCAAGCGGTGGCAGAGCTGAAAGTGAAACTAAAAGGAATGCGTACTCAATTTGCAATGTTAACAGAGCATTCTCCAATTGAGTTTGTAACAGGAAGGGTAAAGTCGGTTGCAAGTATTATTGATAAAGCGGAGAAGAGAAATGTACCGTTAGACAGGCTAAGAGAAGATATGCAAGATATCGCGGGCCTTCGAATGATGTGTCAATTTGTTGATGAGATTAAGCCTGTTGTAGAATATCTTCGAAAACGAAATGACTTTGAAATCGTGGAAGAACGTGATTACGTCACGCAGAAGAAAGATAGCGGTTATCGTTCTTATCACGTTGTCATTAGTTACCCAGTTCAAACGATTCAAGGTGAACAAAAAGTATTGGTAGAAATCCAAATACGTACGCTAGCAATGAACTTTTGGGCAACAATTGAGCATTCTTTAAATTATAAATATAGTGGACGTTTTCCTGAAGATATTAAAATACGCTTGCAACGTGCAGCGGAAGCAGCATTTTTATTAGATGAAGAAATGTCTTCTATCCGTCTTGAAATTCAAGAAGCGCAGAAAGCTTTTTCAAGAAAGCAAGAAACGAAAGATTCCGAATCATAAACTAAAGGGTGTTGGGCGATGAAATTTACAATTATGTCAAAGGGAGATCAATCATCAGATGCACTGGCAAGCACGATGAAAGAATACTTGCTAGATTTTGGATTTATAATGGATGAAAAGGAACCCGATATTGTAATTTCTGTTGGGGGAGATGGAACGCTTTTATATGCGTTTCATCGTTATTATAATCGATTGGATGAAACAGCATTTGTTGGTGTACATACAGGGCATTTAGGTTTCTATGCAGATTGGTTACCGACAGAAGTAGAGAAATTAGTAATTGCAATTGCTAAAACACCATTCCAAGTGGTGGAATATCCGCTTTTAGAAGTGATTATTCGCTATGTGAATGGGAGTAAAGAGTCGCAGTATTTAGCGATGAATGAAGCGACTGTAAAAAGTGCAGAAGGTACATTAGTAACAGAAGTGGAAATACGCGGAGAGTACTTTGAAACGTTCCGCGGGGATGGCCTTTGTATTTCTACTCCTTCGGGAAGTACTGCGTATAATAAGGCGCTTGGCGGAGCAATTATTCACCCTTCTATTGAAGCGATTCAAATTGCGGAAATGGCATCTATTAATAACCGGGTGTTTCGTACAGTAGGTTCGCCGCTCGTATTGCCGAAACATCATACATGCGTGCTGAAGCCGACTGCAGGAATGAACTTACAAATTACGGTGGACCATTTAACGATGGTTCATCAAGATGTGAAATCAATTCAGTATCGCGTGGCAAATGAGAAAGTACGATTCGTTCGTTTCCGTCCATTTCCGTTCTGGAAACGAGTTCGTGACTCGTTTGTTGCAGATAAATAGAAAGGGTTTATATATTTGAACAGATTTACATTGAAATGGGATATAGACTCGGCTGAGGAAGGAACTTTGGTTAGAGAATTTTTAAAAACAAAAGGGATCTCCAAAGCCGCATTAACGGATATAAAGTTTCATGGCGGATCTATAGAAGTAAATGGTCAACATGCGAGCGTTCGTCATCAGTTGCAAGCTGGTGAAGAATTACGTGTCTTTTTTCCCGTAGAGGAAAGAAGTGAAGGGATGATTGCTGAAGATATTCCTTTATGTATCGTATATGAAGATGATGCAGTTCTTGTCATAAACAAAGAGGCAAACATGTCAACGATCCCGTCTAGAGAACATCCGGCAGGAAGTGTTGCGAATGCGCTCTTATCTCATTATGATAAGCGACATCTTGCAAGTACGGTGCATATCGTAACGAGGTTAGATCGTGATACTTCAGGGCTTATGCTTATTGCAAAAAATCGTTTCGTACATCATCTTTTATCGAAACAGCATCAACAAAAAGCTGTGAAAAGAACGTATGAAGCGATTGTTCACGGTGAGATGGTAGAAAGAGAAGGAACGATTGACGCACCGATTGGACGAAAATCGGATAGCATTATTGAGCGGACAGTTTGTGAGGAGGGGCAAAGAGCCGTTACTCATTTTAGAGTGATCGATAGCGTCAATCATAAGACGCACGTATCACTTGAGCTCGATACAGGGAGAACGCATCAAATTCGTGTGCATATGGCGTACATAGGACATCCGCTACTTGGCGATAATTTATATGGTGGAAAAAGAGATGAAATGAAACGACAAGCGCTTCACAGTACATCCTTGACGTTTTATCATCCTATTTTAGAGAAAGAAATGTCTTTCACTACACCGATTCCAAGCGATATGCAAGCGATATTAAGACATATTTAACAAGGGAACAAAATTCTTATGTAACGAAGAATTTTGTTCCCTTTTTTTTAGCGGAATAATATTAAAATTTGATTGTCGCCCGTGCGCTTTATAACGAAAAAGCCACTTTCAGATTTTGTAGCAATGCCATCGTTATTTGGACGACAATATCCATGCGTTTCGCAAGTACCGTCATCACGTACTAACATTTGTCCAATTAATCCGACAGGAAGCCACTCGTTACGGTCTTTTCTTGCTATATATTTGCAAGCTGGATCCCATTCTGTATTTAAAAGAGGTTGTATGTCTTGCGATTCCGTACGTACATATTGACGTTTTCCGAAGCTATCTGTTTTATAGCGTTTTTGCCAACTTAAAGCACCGCTATTTCCTATAAGAGCGGGGGTGGCACTAGATATTCCTAAAATGAATGAATCGTTTGAAGTAGCGATTCGAATTTTTTCTTCGCTACTAAATGTAACGAAATAACCTACATCAATAAAAGTATTGTCTACTGTTTCAAACATTTGCGCAAAATCAGTTCCGCTTGCATTGTAAGAAGCGCCCTCAATGTACATTTCTCCATTATGAGCAAGCCACTTTGCACCGATATTATGATCGGTTTCATTTGTGCCGTTTGCAATAAACCAAGAATAAGATTCATCTGCTGTGCCGAAGCGCCCCATAATATGGCTACCTGCAAAATGAGCTGTTGATGTATGATTACCTTCCGCATGAGAAGAGAATCCGTTAGCGATAGTCGCGGTTCCTTCTGCATGTGCTGCTTCGCCTAAAGCGATTGTATGTTTACCTTCCGCATGGGAATAAGCGCCACCTGCTGTCGTTTCACTTCCTTCACTATGGGAACTATGTCCAGTTGCTTTTGTTTTTGATCCTTCTGCATGAGAGAAAGAACATTTTGCGTGAGTAAGAAGCCCTTCTGCATGTGAAGCTGTACCCTCTGCATGAGAGTGAAGACCCTCTGCATATGCATACCGCCCATCTTTTTTTACTTTTGTGTTTTCAGATGTAGGGGTCTGAATGATAATCGTTTTTTCTGTTTGTATATCACCTGATGGTACTAATGCTTCTTTAATTTTTTTTACTTGATTTATAATAGCAGCTGGAATTTCTGCTTCCGCTTTTTTATTTATTGCTACAGGGCTGTTCTCTTCTGTATTCTTCTCTACTTGCTCAGAAGGCACAATCTGTTCAATATGAGTAGAGAGAGGTTTATTTTTTTGCTGCATCTTTGCTTTTCTATTATCAATTATGCGGCTCATTACAGCATTCTGTAATGAGACATATTTTGGTCTATCTTTGTTTTTTGTGGAAGCCTCTTGTTCTTCCAGTTCTTCTACAGCTGCAGCTCGAATGCTGCACCAGTTGTTAATTCCGTACATGGGCAGATAAAAAGGCGGGCATTTTCTTTTTTGTTTAGAAGATTTTTTCTTCATTCTGTCACCTCCTGCGACAGTATATGCCGTGTCATTAAAAAAAGATGCACTTTATTGCATCTTTTTTTAATGACTTTACCCAATTTTTATCCCATTTTAGTGGGGGGGCTGCCCATTAAAGTGGGATTGGTGAGGGCTGATTAAAGTTTCACTTTATATGAGAGACGCCTAAAAGATACGGTAATCCTTACATATGAGTTATGAAATTGGGCGGAATTTCTCAGGGACAAAAGGCAGGGAGGAAGGAACGGAAACAATCTCCATTTCAGGATAACGTAGTCCAGTTAGTTTGCCACCAAATACAGCACCAGTGTCAATATTGACTGTATGATTTACAAAGCGAGGTTCTTTTACGGGTGTATGTCCATATACAACCCAAGCTGTTCCTTTATACTCCTTCGCCCAGTCGCGACGGACAGGTGAACCGTCAGCATGTTTTTCTCCTGTAATATCGCCGTATAATACAAAGGTTTGTACTTTTTTATCTTTTCTTCCTATGTAATCTTGCCGAATGCCGGCGTGACACACAATTAACCTTTTTTCATCGAGTACATGATATAAAGGGGATTGCTCGTAAAGTGTGATGAATTTTTCTTTTATCATGTTTTGTTGATGAGAAGGTAGTGCTTCATATTCGGCAACAGTTGTTTCGAGTCCATGAGCGATTGTCACATTACGTCCAAGGAAAAATCGGTATAGTTTATTGCAGTGATTTCCCGGAGCGTAATACGCTACTTTTTTATTTATGACAAGTTCCCATACAAATTCAATCATACGTAATGAATGAGGACCGCGATCTGTGATATCGCCAACAAAAGCAAGCTTGCGTTGATCAGGGTGAATCGGCAAGTCACTATTCCAGTTATATCCGAGTTTTTTCGTTAAATCTTGAAACTCTTGGAAGCATCCATGAATATCCCCTATAATGTCATATTTCATATTTAAACCTCCATCATATTTTTCATTAGTATATCTAAAAAAGGATAGAGATAAAAATATACCGTTTTTGTGCTTCAGTTAAACATAAAGATTTTCGTTCTTGAGCGGACGTTTAAAACAAATCCAATCGCTATCATGTATGTGAGTAAGGAACTTCCTCCGTAGCTCATAAGGGGTAATGTGATTCCTGTAATAGGTAGTAGTCCGATTGTCATCCCGATATTTTGAAATACTTGAAAAGTAAACATTCCGATTGTACCAGCGCAGATGTAACTACCGAAAGGGTCATTACTTTCTATAGCGATATGAATCATGCGGAAAATAAGTAGAAAAAAAAGTGCAATAATGACGCTTGCGCCTAAAAATCCGAATTGCTCAGCGACATTCGTGAAAATAAAATCTGTATGTGGTTCTGGAAAGTATACTTGTCCATTTTCCCAACCTTTTCCTTGCATTTCTCCTGATCCAGTAGCTAAGAAAGCTTGTCTTAATTGATAGCCTTGCGCATCATATTTGTATGGCGCTAACCAGCCGTAGAAGCGATTTAATTGATATTCTTGTAAAATGTGTGCTTTAAAGAATTTTGTATGAGTAAAAAAAATATACGTTAATGTAACACCAGTTGCAAAGATACCGGAAGCTAACCCGAAAATAAAACGCCAACGTATACCAGAAACTAATATCATTGCTGCAAGCATAGCTGAAATTACCATTGTGTTTCCTAAATCAGGTTCCTTTGCGATAAGTAGTAGGGGCGGCAAACTTGTTGCGCATATTTTTCCGAGTAATAAAAAATCATCGTGTATTGTTCGGTAAAAATATTTCTCATTGTGATTTGCTATAATTCGTCCGGTGACGATAATTAAAAACAATTTCATAATTTCAGAAGGCTGGAAATTTCCGATGCCTGGGAGCCTGTACCAAGCGGTCGCACCTTTAATTGTAATGGCACCTGGTACTTGAAGTTCTAGCCCAATTAGTAGTACCAATGCAAAGCTATATAAATACCAAGCAATTTTTTGATAACGATCGAAATCGATAATCATAATAACACCGATGGCTATGAATCCAATGAAGTACCACTGGATTTGCTTTAATACAAAATTTACATTTTGCAAAAATGGTGGTAAAGAGGCTTGTGCACTTGTAATTGCAAAGCAACTAACAGTCCCAATGGCAAATAAGATGCATAGTAATACGTAGTCTATTTGATATTGAGAATTTGGATCTTTCAATGTATGTATTCCTTTCTATCGCCTAGTAAATATATGGATTATGTCATGAAAAAAATAATATACAAGCAGACTATGCATACATTTATTCCACTATTTGCGGGAAGTCATACATCACAAGGAAGGAATTCCCCCTTGTGATGGATTAGATTGCATGGAGTTCTTTTGTAACTATATTCAAACAATGAGAAAGGCGAGTATGTGTATCGGTCGTTGGAATGAGTTCTGGATATAGCTGATAAAATGTTGTAGCGTTTTTATACCATTCGCAAGCTTTTAACAGACTCGTTTTGTAATAGTCAGTCTCTTGTAGAAAACCATATTTTTTTGAATGTAAAACGAGATGTGAAAAATCTTCGCAACCTTCAAGGTATTTGTGATGTACTTGCTGTCCAGTATGAAGGCGGAAAGAACTTAAAGGTTCCGTGATGTAGATCGCATCACCTTTGGAAAGTAAACTGATCCAAGAGGCCATATCAACACTACAATTATAATTTCTCCCATTTAAAGTACCGAAAGGTTCTGTTAATAGGCGTTTTCGAAAGAGTACAGTCGTAGGTTCACCGATAATATTTTGTCCTAGTATAAGCATATGGTTTCCAAGATCTGTCCCATTTAGTAGAGTATCTTCATCATATAATCTTTTCATGGAGGGATGTTGTTCAATTATCTCTCCATCATCATTAATCCAAGTACGATAAGATGTAATAAGTGCGAGATTTTGATCTAAGTCTTTTTGGAAATAAAACATCATTTTTTCAATTTTATTATTATAAAATATATCATCGTCCATTAAGAAATTTATATACTCTCCATTTGATTGTTCTAAAAGCATAAGGGCGTTATGAAATTGTCCTAAAGTAGAGGGGTTTCGAATGTACGTTATATGTTTATGTTTATGTAAATAATCTCTGTATATTAATTTTTCTGTTTCATTATTTGTGCTATCGTCTCCTACAATAATTTCAATATTGGAATACGTTTGTGCTAATGCACTTTCTAGAGCAATTTTAAAATAATGTGGCCGATTATAGGTAGGAATAAGGATGGAAACGAGAGGTACATTTTTTATGTTTTCCATATACAACTACCTTTCAGAAATTTTCTGTGTAAGAATAATATCTTGATAACTTGTGTGTTCAGTTCTGCCACACCATGAACCATAATGGGGAGGAGTCTGCATTTCTAGCCCATATTTATTTAATAGAGTACGAATATCTTCCTCAAGATAGGCAACTGCGAAATTCGGGATATCTTTATTTAGAACATAACAATTGTCAATTTGATGGTAAAAACCTAACGGACTTAGTCCTGCATTTAAGTAATAGGAAGATTCAGGGTTAATTAAAAAGAAAGTAATAAAACATCTCCCATCCTTTTTTAAAACTCGAGAAATTTCACTTAAGTAATGTTCTAATTCTTTCGGAAGAAGATGGGTAAATACAGACGTTAAAAAAATAAAATCGAATGATTCATCTTCATATGGAAACTTGTATTGGGAAGCATCTTCTTTTCCATCGGGATTGTAGAATTGGTTATATATATCGACATGTTCAAAATGGAAATTGTTACGGCGTGTTGAAATGTTATTTTTGCACCATGTAATTCCCTTATTAAATAAGTCAAATCCATAATAATTACCATCATCGCTTAAATAGTTCATTAATGGAACCGCCATCCGGCCGATACCACAGCCTACATCTAACACTGTTTCATTTGATTTTAAATTGCCAATTTCAATAAAATACTGCATAAACTCTTTTCCAACTTCTTCAAAATGACCACCTACATATTGAACAAGTTCTGGAGGTGGGATTAATGTAATTTTTTTCTCATTTTCGTTCAAAAAATTCACACCTTTCTTATAGTAAAGTAGGAAATTTCTACTTTATATTGAGGGGAGCTTTGCTTTTATTCATTACAAGATTGGTTTTCATGAATTAGTAGTATCATAGTACCCCTCAACTAAATATTTTTTTATTCTATTCTTTTCTCCAAAAAATACCAAAATCATCGATTTGAGTCATAGGAGTTTTTATGTTTCTTTCACTTCTGAAATCTGTTACAGCCTCTGCGCATGTTATCAGTCCATAATCATCAATAATAATAAAGCCACCTATTGAAACTTTATCGTATAAATTTACAAGACTATCCATCGTTGATTCATACATATCACCATCAAGGCGTGCAATTGCAATTTTTTCTATCGGTGCTGAAGGCAATGTATCTTTAAACCAACCCTTTAAAAATTTCACCTGATCATTTAATAAATCATATTTTCTAAAGTTTTCTTGCACTGTTTCTAAAGAAACTCGTAAGTAATCGAATGTGTGCAAATAATCACCGTAATCTTTCGGGTATTGTTCTAAGTTAGGTGCGGGCAGACCTTCAAACGAATCAGCAACCCATACAGTACGATCCTTAATGTTGTTTGCTTGTAAAAACCCATTCATAAAAATACATGATCCTCCGCGCCATACACCAGTTTCAATAAAATCGCCCTCTATATTTTCCCTGACTACAGTTTCCATCGCCTCTTGTAATTGATTCATACGTTTTCGACCAACCATGCTGTGTGCAGCTCTTGGCCAATCCTTGCCACCTTGACGCTCATTGTTTGAAACATTAGGATTAACGATTTTTAAATTGTGATTTTCTACATACTGCTTAAGAAATAAAGGAAGGGGAACTGTAACTGGTTCATATGATAGCTCTTTAGATATATGTAACGAAGCAGGTAAGTATGGTTCGTATTCTAACCATATTTCAAATAAAATTGTTTTCTTTAATAGCTCAAGATAGAGCTGGACAGCTGATTTATTTTCCATATAAGTGCCTCCTGAAGAATGTCATACAACATTATGACTATGTAGAAAAGAAGGATTTAATGATTGAATTTACCAATGAAAAAGCAGTAAAACTGATATCAGTTTTACTGCTAAGTAAAAATTTAAGCGATTTTTTCAATAATAATGGATGCACTCGTACCAAGAGCTAATGATAATCCAAGCCCTGTAACAATTACTTCAACTAATGATGGAGTTGTCGTAATTTGCGTAATTGCTTGAATAACGATAGGTGCTCCAAGTGAGATTAAACTTGATCCAGTACCTGGTACAGGTACTCCATTCACTTGGATTGTAAGACCTCCTAATGCACTAACTGTTGCAGTATTAGCGATAACAGTAATTTTATAGAATCCAGTTTCACTAATTACGAAAGTATCAGCATCTAATTGAGAAATTGCTGTACCAAACTGAGATCCAACAGTATTAAATGGTAGTGGATCATTAATTCCTAGATCTAAAGAAATCCCACCGGAGTTAAATGCATATAATCCTGCTGGAAGTCCTAGCCCTGATGGTCCAGTCGGTCCAGTCGGTCCAGTTGGCCCAGTTGGCCCGGTAGCCCCAGTCGGTCCAGTAGCACCAGTGTCACCAGTTGGCCCAGTCGGTCCAGTAGCACCAGTGTCACCAGTTGGCCCAGTTGATCCAGTCGTACCAGTTGTACCAGTTGGCCCAGTCGTACCAGTTGTACCAGTTGGCCCAGTCGGTCCAGTAGCACCAGTTGGCCCAGTCGGTCCAGTCGGTCCAGTTGGCCCAGTTGGCCCAGTTGGTACAGTTGGCCCAGTCGGCCCAGTTGGTCCAGTCGGTCCAGTTGGCCCAGTCGGAAGGGTAAACGGTGGTATTGGTGGTAATGTTGGTCCTACAAGATTAGGGTCAAATGCACTAGCTGATAAAGATTCATCGGGATTCAATCCATCTGAATAATTATTATTTGACATAAATTCACCTCCATAAAGCGTTCATTATATAGTAGATGCAAAACCGAAAGAAAATGACACGGACATTTGAATTATTGAAAAGAAATCTTAAACTGCTTGTGCAAGTTAAAAAAGTGGAAAGTTTATTGTATGTATAACATATGATTGATTTGGAAGAGGGTGATTATGTTGAACAAGCAAGGAATTACAATTAGTTTATGTATGATTGTTCGAGATGAGGAAGATACAATAGGTCGATGTTTAGATGCAGTCGAAAAAATTGTTGATGAAATTATTATAGTTGATACAGGTTCCATTGATCGAACGAAAGAAATTGTAGCTCAATATACCTCTAACATATATGACTTTCCATGGATTAATGATTTTGCAGCAGCAAGAAATTTTTCTTTTTCAAAAGCAACGCAAGAGTATATATTGTGGCTAGATGCAGATGACGTATTATTAGAAGATGCTCAAGAAGCATTGAAACTTTTAAAAAGAGAATTAGATCCTAAAATTGATGCTGTTTCGATGCCGTATCATCTTGCATTGGATTCTAGCGGGAAACCTTTATATTGTACAAAAAGAAATCGACTTGTAAAGCGTGAAAAACAATTTCAATGGTTTGGAAAGGTTCATGAGTATTTAGCTATTTCTGGTGAAACTTTTAGTAGTAATGTTGCTATTACACATAAAAAAGAAAAAAAGGTAACAAATCGTAATTTGAAAATTTTTCAAAATGCTGTAGCTGCAGGAGAAGAATTGAGTCCGAGAGATTTATTTTATTACGCTAATGAATCTATGGATAACCAAAAATATGATGATGCAGTTATGTTATATGAAACATTTCTTAATCAAGATGAAGGATGGTATGAAGAGAAAATTTATGCATGTGGTAAGTTAGGAGATTGCTATGCAAAGCTTGGATCATGGGAAAAGGCAATTGAATCTTGCGTGAAGTCGTTTCGATATGATGTTCCTAGAGGGGAGAATTGTACAAGAATAGGATATATATATATGGAACAACAAAAATATAACGAAGCGATATTTTGGTTTAAACTTGCAACGGAAGTACCAATGGCGACGGAGAGTCCGTTTCATAGTCCAGCGAGCTATACATGGCTTCCTTATTTACAAATGTGTATTTGTTATAGCAAGTTAGGTGAGCAAGATAAAGCTTATTATTACAATGAATTAGCGGCTGCTTATGTTCCAAATAATGCTGCAATTGAATATAACCGCAAATATTTTCGGAGTGTTTTTGATAAACAATATAAATCGTTATAGGCAGCTTTTTTTAGAAATGGCTCATCGCGATTCTAACTCTAATAGATTGGCTATATAGTAAAGTATCGGCAATGTAACTAGTACAGGTTACATTTATAGACTTTAAATGAGATTTATATTTCAAATTCAATTTGCATAAGGAGTGTGTAAAATGAATTCCCCAAAAAATTCTTTATACGAAGAAAAGTCTGGGCATTATTATAATGCAGTGAATCCGAATTTATTAAAGCATATAAAAAAGGAATGGAAAGAAGTTCTTGATATCGGTTGCTCGAGTGGTGCATTGGGAGCTGCCATAAAAGAAAATGGCACACGTGTATTTGGAATTGAGGCATTCCCAGAGGCGGCAGAACAAGCAAAAGAAAAACTAGATCATGTCGTTTTAGGCGATATAGAAACAATGGATATGCCGTACGAGGAGGAGCAATTTGATTGCGTTATATTTGGTGACGTATTAGAGCATTTATTTGATCCTTGGGCTGTAATAGAAAAAGTAAAGCCATATATAAAAGAAAATGGTGTGATTTTAGCAAGTATACCAAACGTTGCTCACATTTCAGTATTAGCACCGTTACTTGCTGGAAATTGGACGTATACAGAATATGGTTTATTAGATAAAACGCATATTCGTTTCTTTACATTTAATGAAATGCTCCGAATGTTTCTAAAAGCAGGATATTCGATTAGTAAAGTAGATCGTGTATATATTGATCATAAAGTGTATGAACCGTTAATTGAGGAGTTATATGGAATTTGTAAGAAATATCGTCTTGGAAGTGGCTTCATGGCTGAGACGGTCGTATTTCAGTATATTATTGAAGCAGAAAAATCACAGTTATGAGTGCTGGTGAAAAAACAATATTATTTGTTACGTGTATAAATGATCGGAAAATGTATGCACAGTGTGTACGGCATATATTGAGATTGGCAGTGCCTCCAGGATATATTGTACAATTTATGCCAATTCGGAATGCGAAAAGTATGACGAGCGGATATAATCAAGCGATTTCGCATCCAGCGAAATATAAAGTATATATACACCAAGATGTTTTCATTATGAATGTAGCATTTTTATACGGATTACTTCAATTATTTAACGAACATGAACATCTTGGAATGATTGGAATGATTGGAGCCCAATATGTTCCTCCAAACGGGATATGGAATGAAGGCAAGGGAGTTGTTGGGAAAGTAATTGGTTATATGAACGATTTATTTTATATGGCAACGCAAGAACAACCGTACCATGAGTCAAAAACATTTATACCTGTGGAATGTATAGACGGTTTATTGATGGCAACGCAATACGATATTCCGTGGCGAGAAGACTTGTTTGATGGGTTTGACTATTATGATGTATCTCAGTCATTTGAATTTAGAAAAGCTGGCTATACAGTTGGGGTTCCTGTACAGCGTGATGCGTGGTGCATTCACTATCATATTGATGTGAATATGACCAACTATGACAAGTATAGAAAGATATTTGTGGAGAACTATATGTCAGATGTAAATCAAGATGAATAGAGGGGCTACAAAATGAAGGATCGTACAATATTAGTTGTTGTTTGTGTAAATAATGAAGAGCTATTTGAACAATGCGAGAGACAAATAAGAAACCTTTTTGTTCCCCCTGATTATGTCGTGCAAATTTTTCCGATACGAGATGCGAAAAGTATGGCAAGCGCATATAACCGAGCACTTTCATATCCCGCGAAGTATAAGGTTTATATACATCAGGACACTTATCTTATTAATCGAGAGATGTTTTATACACTTATTTCCCTGTTTAAAGATAATGAAAAGCTCGGCTTAATTGGAGTAGCTGGAGCTCAATTTTTACCGAGTAACGGGATATGGTGGGAAGGGAAAAATTTAGTAGGGAAAGTGATTGAGTATAGAAGACGGAATTATCAACTATTAAATTTAGATCAGGGGTTTTATGGAAGCCAATCTTTTATGTCGGTGCAGGCAATTGATGGCTTATTCATGGCAACGCAGTATGATATTCCGTGGCGAGAAGATTTGTTTCAAGGGTTCCACTTTTATGATGTATCACAGTCTTTAGAGTTTCAAAGGGCTGGTTATTTAATTGGTATCCCAAATCAATCAAATTTATGGTGTATTCATTATAACGGAGATGAATTTGATGCGGATACATATGAGAAAGATCGAAAAGTGTTTGTAGAACAGTATAAAGATATATTATCTCCATCATAAGGGAGAGATGCAGAGTGAAAGGGATTATTTTAGCAGGCGGTACTGGATCGAGGTTATACCCAATAACGAAAGTAACGAATAAACATTTGCTTCCTGTTGGACGTTATCCAATGATTTATCATGCGGTATATAAGCTGAAACAATGCGAGATTACAGATATTATGATTATTACAGGTAAAGAGCATATGGGAGATGTTGTTAGTTTTTTAGGAAGCGGTCAAGAGTTTGGCGTGTCCTTTACGTATCGTGTGCAAGATAAGGCTGGTGGAATTGCGCAAGCATTAGGGCTTTGTGAAGATTTCGTTGGGAACGATCGCATGGTAGTTATATTAGGTGATAATATTTTTTCGGATGATATTCGTCCGTATGTTGAAGAGTTTGCAAATCAAAAAGAAGGTGCGAAAGTACTGCTGCAATCTGTAGATGATCCAGAGAGATTTGGCGTAGCAAATATTCAAAACGGCAAAATAATTGAAATTGAAGAAAAGCCGAAAGAGCCGAAAAGTTCCTATGCAGTCACAGGAATTTATTTGTATGATTCGAAAGTCTTTTCTTATATAAAAGAATTAAAACCTTCCGCAAGGGGAGAGCTTGAAATTACAGATATCAATAATTGGTATTTAAAACGTGAGGTACTTACTTATAATGAAATGAGCGGTTGGTGGACTGATGCAGGAACTCATGTTTCTCTTCAAAGGGCGAATATGTTAGCGCGGGATATAAACTTTGGTAAACAGTTTAACGGAGAATAGGTGAGAATATGGAAGTTATAGAAACAAACTTTACCGACGCAAAATTGTTAGAACCGAGGTTATTTGGAGATGAGCGTGGCTTTTTTACTGAAAGTTATAATAAGAAGGTGCTAGAAACATTAGGAGTTACGTATTCATTTGTACAGGATAATGTTTCGTATTCGACAGAAGCGGGAACGATTCGGGGGTTACACTTTCAAAAAAATCCGAAAGCACAAACGAAACTTATTCAAGTTATGCAAGGAGCAATTTATGACGTTATCGTTGATTTGCGAAAAGATTCACCAACGTTTAAACAATGGAGAGGATATATTTTAAGCGCGGATAATCATCGGCAATTATTAGTGCCAAAAGGATTTGCACATGGTTTTTGTACACTTGTTTCGCATACGATTGTTATGTATAAAGTAGATGAGTATTATAGTGCTAATCATGATTCAGGGGTAATTTGGAGTGATAAAGAATTAGCAATTCCATGGCCGGTAACAAGTCCTATTTTGTCTGATAAAGATCGAATATTGCCATCACTTCAGGAATGTGAAGATAGTTTTTGAGTAGGAGAGTTGTTTATGAATATATTAGTAACAGGTGGAGCTGGATTTATTGGAAGTAATTTTGTGCATTATATGTTACAAAGCTATGAAACATATAAAATTATTAATTTCGATGCATTAACATATAGTGGAAATCTAAATAATGTAAAGTCTATTCAAGATCATCCGAATTACTATTTTGTAAAAGGGGAAATTCAAAATGGAGAGCTGCTGGAGCATGTTATTCAGGAACGTGATGTGCAAGTCATTGTCAATTTCGCAGCTGAATCACATGTGGACCGTAGTATTGAAAATCCGATCCCTTTTTATGATACAAATGTAATTGGGACAGTCACCTTATTAGAATTAGTAAAAAAATATCCACATATTAAACTCGTGCAAGTATCAACGGATGAGGTGTATGGATCTTTAGGAAAAACAGGGCGATTTACCGAGGAAACCCCGTTAGCTCCAAATAGTCCATATTCTTCAAGCAAAGCGAGCGCCGATATGATAGCTTTATCTTATTATAAAACATATCAATTACCAGTTATCGTAACGCGTTGTTCCAATAACTATGGGCCGTATCAATATCCTGAAAAATTAATTCCGTTAATGGTTACGAATGCGCTCGAAGGAAAAAAATTACCGTTATATGGCGATGGTTTAAATGTAAGAGATTGGTTACATGTAACGGATCATTGTCGTGCGATTGACGTTGTTTTGCATAAGGGACGTATAGGAGAAGTATATAATATAGGTGGAAATAATGAAAAAACAAATATAGATGTTGTGGAACAAATTATTACTCTCTTAGGAAAAACGGAAAAGGATATTGAATATGTGACAGATCGTTTAGGACACGACCGCCGTTATGCGATTGATGCAGAGAAAATGAAGAATGAATTTGATTGGGAACCGAAGTATACGTTTGAGCAAGGGTTACAAGAAACGGTGCAATGGTATGAGAAGAATGAGGAATGGTGGAAACCATTAAAAAAGTAAGGGGCATATAAATGAGAGAACGAATTATCATAACAGGAGCAAATGGTCAATTGGGAAAGCAACTACAAGAAGAGTTAAATCCTGAAGAATATGACATATATCCATTTGATAAAAAGTTACTAGATATAACAAATATATCCAAAGTGCAGCAAGTGGTACAAAAAATAAGGCCACATATCATTATTCATTGTGCAGCGTATACGAAGGTTGATCAAGCTGAGAAAGAACGAGATCTTGCTTATAGAATAAATGCAATAGGGGCTCGAAATGTAGCAGTTGCCTCACAATTAGTGGAGGCAAAGTTAGTTTATATTAGTACGGATTATGTATTTCAAGGTGATAGACCGGAAGGGTACGATGAATTTCATAATCCGGCGCCGATCAATATATACGGGGCTTCTAAATATGCGGGAGAGCAGTTCGTCAAAGAGTTACATAATAAATACTTTATCGTTCGTACATCATGGTTGTATGGTAAGTATGGAAATAATTTTGTGAAAACGATGATGCGATTAGGGAGAGAAAGAGAAGAAGTATCTGTTGTAGCGGATCAAATCGGTTCTCCTACGTATGTGGCGGATTTAAATGTAATGATTAATAAGCTCATCCATACTTCTTTATACGGTACGTATCACGTATCCAATAGAGGATCATGTTCTTGGTTTGAATTTGCAAAGAAAATATTTTCGTATGCAAATATGAAAGTGGATGTATTACCGGTTTCAACTGAAGAATTTGGATCGGCGGCAGCGAGACCAAAATATTCTATTTTCCAACATAACATGCTGCGATTAAATGGTTTTTTACAAATGCCTTCTTGGGAAGAAGGATTAGAGCGTTTTTTTATAGAAACAAAAAGTCATTAACAATTTTAAGTTAATGACTTTTTTGTTTGCCTTTAAGAGGTTTTATGTTACTATAATTATAGTATCAGGTACTAATAACAAGTATAAGTATTTCTGGGAGGATATATCATGGAACTATTACAAGGGAAAACATTTGTTGTTATGGGCGTTGCGAACCAAAGAAGTATTGCATGGGGAATTGCTCGCTCTTTGCATAATGCAGGTGCAAAATTAATCTTCACATATGCAGGAGAACGTTTAGAGAAAAACGTTCGTGAATTAGCGGATACATTAGAAGGACAAGAGTCACTTGTATTACCTTGTGATGTAACAAATGATGAAGAACTTACAGCTTGCTTTGAAACAATCAAACAAGAAGTTGGTACAATTCACGGTGTAGCACATTGTATTGCTTTTGCAAATCGTGACGACTTAAAAGGTGAATTTGTAGATACTTCTCGCGATGGATTTTTACTTGCACAAAATATTAGTGCATTCTCTTTAACAGCTGTAGCAAGAGAAGCGAAGAAAGTAATGACAGAAGGCGGAAATATTTTAACGTTAACATATCTTGGCGGCGAGCGCGTTGTGAAAAACTATAACGTTATGGGTGTTGCGAAAGCTTCATTAGAAGCGAGCGTGAAATATTTAGCGAACGATTTAGGCCAACATGGCATTCGCGTTAACGCTATTTCTGCAGGTCCAATTCGTACGTTATCTGCAAAAGGTGTAGGCGACTTTAACTCAATCTTAAGAGAAATTGAGGAGCGCGCACCACTTCGTCGTACAACAACTCCAGAAGAAGTTGGGGATACAGCAGTATTCTTATTCAGTGATTTAGCACGCGGCGTAACAGGAGAAAACATTCACGTTGATTCAGGGTATCATATCTTAGGATAATTATAATATGAACTGTTAAAGGACAATCTCTACATGTTGAGATTGTCCTTTTTATTTGTTCCTGGAAAGAACGATTTTTAACGAAAGTTCTTACCATGTGATGAATATAACTATAATAGTACACGATTTATCCAGCTACGTATGGAAGTGGGAGGGACGAGTGTGAAGAATAAAAATAAAAGTTCAACAGTTGGAAAACCGTTGTTATATATTGCACAAGTAAGTTTGGAACTTGCTGCACCGAAAATAAAAAGAATTATTTTAACAAACTTTGAAAATGAGGATCAAAAAGAGGAAAGTAATAGAAACGAAAATGTTGTAAGTAGTGCGGTGGAAGAGGTAATAGAAGAACAAGAAGAGCAACAAGAGCAACAAGTAGAAGAGAAAATAGAAGAAGAAGAGGAACTGGAACAGAAACAGAAAGAACCAGTGAGAACTGTCCCGTATAATAAATCATTTAAGGATATGAATAATGAAGAGAAAATTCATTTTTTATTAAATCGCCCTCATTATATTCCGAAAGTAAGGTGCAGAATAAAAACAGCTACAGTCTCATATGTTGGATCAATCATATCGTATCGTAATGGAATTGTAGCGATTATGCCACCAAATAGCATGCGAGATATTAAGTTGTCTATAGATGATATCCAATCAATTAGTATGGCTGGCTTTTAAATATGTAAAGGTGGTAGAAATCTTCTACCACCCCAATAGTTTTTTAGTTTACTTCACTTATTAGATAGAAACGTCGCGTAAGCATTGAATCGCACAGAAACAGCTTAAATCTACAGTAATGCAAGTAGTGGTAGATATTAATCTTGCATTTGGTACAGCTAAAAACGTACAAATTGGATCGTCACCAGGTGGTATCGAAGTACCGTCACCTAATACTACACTTAATACACGTAGCACAGCACAGCTATCATCATCTACGCTTTCCACACGGAAAATTGGAGATCGGCAGCTAGTAAGGCTTGATGATGGTGCAAATGCTTCAAAAGGTTCTCCAGTTTTTGTGTATAAAATAAAAGGGCGTGTATTTGCTACTGATGCAGTGTTGTGTGCACCTAAAAATGGAATTTCACAACCAGATCCACACGTAGTAGTAGAACAATCTTGTAGTTCATTGATGAATTTTACAACGTCAACTACACAATGAGAAGAGCTATGGTGTTTATTTTCGTTACAACTCATTAATGTCACTCCTTATCTTCTTGTTTGTATTTACATTAATAAGATATTGGAGTCGAGGAGATTTGGTCACAATCTCAAGACCTTTTTTTTTAAATAGGCGAAAGAAGATAAGGGAAGGTGGAATTATGCTGTTTACAAGTTGGCTTTTATTTTTTATTTTCGCGTTAGCTGCTTTTAGGCTCACCCGTTTAATTGTTTATGATAAAATTACAGCTTTTTTGCGAAGACCGTTTATTGACGAATTAGAGATTACAGAGCCGGATGGAAGTGTATCAACTTTTACAAAAGTAAAAGGTAAAGGATTAAGAAAGTGGATTGGCGAATTATTAAGCTGTTATTGGTGTACAGGTGTATGGGTTAGTGCTTTTTTATTAGTGTTATATAATTGGATCCCTATCGTTGCAGAACCGTTACTTGCGTTATTAGCTATTGCAGGAGCAGCAGCAATCATTGAAACGATTACAGGATATTTTATGGGAGAATAATATATTTTCATACTAAGAGAAAAAGCGGAGTTTAAAAGAATGAGGGAACGGAAATAAAGAGTTGTTCATATAGTAAATAGACAGAATTGACAGTAGAGGAGATGTTTGCTGTGAGCAATAATCCAAGGCAAAATTCATATGACCTGCAGCAATGGTATAATATACAGCAACAGCACCATGCACAACAACAGGCATATCAAGAACAATTGCAACAACAAGGGTTTGTGAAGAAAAAGGGATGTAATTGTGGGAAAAAGAAGAATACAATAAAACACTATGAAGAATGAAACACTCATGTTACCGTGAGTGTTTTTTATTATACATAAAAAGCGGTATTTCAAAGGTGAAATACCGCTTTTTACTAGCTAATTTGTGCAACTGTTAATGCTGCAGCACGAACGTCTACAGTTCCTATTAACTCAACTGGTACAATTCGAATTAAGTCACCAGGGTTTAAGTTAATAAGAATAACACCGCTGGATACGTCTACTTCGCCAGTACCAATAACGTTAGAACGAACTGCTGTACCTGATCCAGGAATAATGTTAGCTGGCGTACCTAATGATAAGAAGAAACGACCAGCTTCTGGTGCAGTAGGTACATTATCAAGACTAATTGTTAATGTATAACTGATTTGATAAATACCAGCTCGTAGAATTCGAATGCCATCTCCGACACTTACCGTATCATTTATTACAGGAACAGTAATATTTGGGTTTGGACTGACGCTAGGTAATAGTAGTGGTGTAAATAGTGAAGCGAACTGAGGTGCAGACGCGTTGAAAGCAAAACCGAAGGCAGGTAGTGTACTAGCTGGTTTTGCCTCGCAATCAATTTTCGTAAATTCGCAATCAGAAGAGAACATGTTTTTCACTCCTTTATCTGTTTCTACTTTCAGTTAATGAAAAGGACAGGTTCTATGTTCTAGACAAGTTCCCAATTTTAATAAATTTACATAATAATACTCTTTAAGCATGGATTGGGTGGCAGATAATTCTGCCACCCAATCCATGCTTAACTCATTATTTAGATTTAAATCGTAACATCACGTAAGCATTGAATAGCGCAGAAGCAACTTAAATCAACAGTAAGACAAGTGTTGGTCGATATTAATCTTGCATTTGGTACAGCCAAAAACGTACAGATTGGGTCGTCACCAGGTGGCACAGGAGAAGTATCACCTAATACTACAGTTAATACACGCAATACAGCGCAATCATCATCATCTATACTCTCGACACGGAAAATTGGAGATTGGCAGCTAGAAAGGCTTGCAGATGGCGCGAATGCTTCAAATGGTGTTCCGGCTTTTGTGTATAAAATAAAAGGACGTGTATTTGCTACTGATGCGCTATTATGTGCTCCTAAAAAGGGGACTTCACAACCAGATCCGCATGTTGTCGTTGCACATTCTTGTAGTTCATGTATAAAACGAACGACATTAGATACACAGTTGAAATCAAAATCATGTTGATGATCTTCGTTACAATTGCAGCTCATTATGTTCACTCCTTCTCATGAGTTCTGACATACACTATTACAATATGAGTGGGATATGGTTGATATTACGTTAATTCTTATGATAAAAAGAGGAATTTATATAGGAGGGATGTACATATTGCAATATAAAAAAAGACATCCTTATTTCGTGGATGTCTTTTCAGGTAAATCTTTTCGCACAGTATACAAAAAGCGAGATATATCTAATTTTTTTCCTCTAAAAAATTGCGGAGAGGAAATGTACAATTCTTCTTTCGCACGTGTAATTGCGACATAAAGTAGTCGGCGTTCTTCTTCTAAAGCTTCAGAAGTCTCTGTAACACGATCGTTTGCATCTTTTAAAGAAGAAGTATGAGGCAGAATACCATCGCTCGCCCCGAGTAAAAAGACACATGGAAATTCAAGGCCTTTTGCGTTATGAATAGACATAAGCGAAACAGCATCTTTTTGCGGCATTGTTTTTAATGCTTCCATTTCTTTTTGCCCTTGAATGGCTTCATCAATAAATTGTAAATAAGCTGGAATGTCGGTGAAACGATTTGCTGACTCCATTAATTCTTCTAACATTTCTTCTTGTATATCTTTATGCATCGTAAAGGAAGAACGATCGTTACTTTGTAAGTACTCTAAATACTTTCCTTTACCATGAATAATTTCTTTTAATGCTTTTTTCGGTTCTAATTCTTTTATAAATTTAATAAAATCGATACGCTCATTTACCTTTTTCACTTGAAAAGGTTTTAAGTTCGGATTTAATAATAAGAAATGAAGAAGAGAAGGGAAACGGCCTTCACCATATTTCCATTGTTCACGTTCAATAAATGAAATACAATCATCACGCCCGATATACATCGTTGGTAATATGTTTGAAAGTGATTCTAATCGAAATGGTTCAATTACTAGTCGTAAATGATCCAATACAGGCTTAATTAAAGAATGTTCATAAAATGACTGACTCGCACCGTGCTTAATAAACGGGATTTTATGAATGGTAAGCTGATCAAGTAACGAACGGCTTACAGAATGTGTGCGATACAGTAAACAAAAATCTTTATAGTTTCGTTCACCACTATCTACTTTTTCTTGAATGAGCTGCAAAATTTGATTTGCTTCATCAAGAGTCGTAGCCGGTCTTGCATAAAAAGGTTGTACACCTTCTTCACGAACAGAATATAGCTCTTTATCAAACCTTTCTTGATTTAGTTTGATAACTTCATTTCCAAGTCCGACAATAAAAGGATTGGATCGATAATTCGTATTAAGGGCGATAATCGTAGTGTTATCAAATTCTTTTGGAAAAGATAAAATAATTTGGTGACTTGCTCCTCGCCAGCCGTATATAGCTTGATCGTCATCACCTGCGATAAATAAATTATTTCTTGGCGAAGCTAACAATTTTACAATTTCATATTGAGCATACGATGTATCTTGGAACTCATCTACTTCAATATAGTGGAAACGTTGTTGTAATTGGGTAAGCAAAGGAGCGTTATTTTCTAACATATAATATGTTTCTAATAAGATGTCATCGAAATCAATATAATTATATCGTTGTTTCACTTCTTCAAAACGCTCGTATACTTCTTTAAATTCTTGTTCAACGGGTGTTTTTGCTTTTACATCTTTCGGACGATTTAATTTGTTTTTCTCAAGTGAAATCATCGCGAGCATCGTTTCAGCATCATAATCGTCTTTTAAACGCAATTCTTTTAAAATTTTCTTTATCATAATTTGTTTATGTTTTTCGTTTGCTAAAATTTGCTGATTATATCCTTGACTACGAAGCAATTTTAAAAAGACAGAGTGGAATGTACCAGCAACAACGTAGCTACTTGCAGCATGATTCATACCCGGTAAATTCGCTACACGATTTCGGATTTCTTCAGCCGCTTTTTGTGTAAATGTAAGTAATAAAATATTTCGCGGATGAACTTGTTTTACATTTACTAAATAACCGACGCGAGTTGTTAAAACAGATGTTTTCCCGCTTCCGGCACCAGCCAGTGTAAGAACAGGGCCTTCTGTCGTTCGTACGGCTTCTAATTGTTTTTCATTTAAAAATACATTTTGCTGTTCGAGAGCGCGGAAATACGCCGCATCTGCATCTTCTTCCATAATTAAATGGGTAGATGTTTTTGGGATATGATATGTTGCACGTGGAATATCAGCGTGCGTTAATGATTTTTGTGAAAATTTTTCTTGTGTCATATATTCACCTTCAAAACTATAGCATCAACATTTAACTTTAGCGGAAGAAAAAGAAAATAGCAATGTAAAAAACAGGAGGGGATACCTCCTGTTTTCAAATTACAATTCTTTTATCATAACGATGTGAGGAATATTTGCTTCCATAAATACATCAGAATTCGTTACATATCCAAGTTTCTTATAGAAATCTTCAGCATGTGTTTGAGCATGCAGCTTCAATTTTGGTAGCGAGTTTTCCTTCGCATATGCTTCAAGTGCATTCATAACAATTTTTCCGATGCCTTTTTTTCTATGGGAAGCTAGTACGCAAATGCGTTCCATTTTTCCTATTCCATCAATGGTGCGAAAACGCCCAGCACCAACGGGAACATCATTATCATATATAACAACGTGTATGGAAGTTTCTTCAAACTCATCATACTCTTCTTCGGCAGAAACTTGCTGTTCCTTCACAAATACTTGCTTACGTACAGAGAATGCATCTCTTAGTTGTTCCTCTGTTTGTACGATCTGTGCATGCAAATTAGTTGTTCCCCTTTCCAAGGCGGAATGTTTCGTGTACAGTCCATGTTCCGTTTTCTAATTGATATAGAAGGTGGAAGCGGTCAATTGGTTGTTCGTAATAGAAATCTTTCATACGTAATCGACCTAGTACATCAGCATGCTCTGCATCTGATAAGCCTTGTCCAATTGTTAAATGAGGTACAAAAGCGTATTCGCGTTCTTGTGTAAAGAATCCGCTATGCATTTCCTCATTTAAGAAAGTAAGTTCAGGTGTTTTTTCTACTTTAAAATAAATAACATTATTAACAGGTGCGAATGAACCAACTTTTCCAACATGAAGGGTGAAAGGGTTCGTTTTACTTGCGATTGTATGTAACTCGTTTACAATCGATTCTAATTGTTCATCTTGCGTCTCAAAGGGTGTTTTCAATGTAATATGTGGCGGAACTAATGCGTAGTGCGGATCATAACGTTTACGCAATCCGTTCGCTTTATCTTGAATCATTTTAGATGGAAAAATTACAATGCCTAATTTCATGTTCCAATTCCTCCCTTTGTAAGTCTAGTTAGATTTTGAGAAAATAACTCTCTTAATCTATTATATCAAATTATTCTGAATACTGCTCTCTATTATTTCATTGATAGCATATGAGAGAAAGCTTTCGGTAAATCAGTTTGCCAATATTTCCACGTATGATTACCTTCAAACTCCTCGTAATGCGTGATGAAATTTCTATCTATCAGAAGCGTATGAAGCTCACGGTTCGGCCCTACGAAATCAGATACTTGTCCATCCGTGCGCTTTACAGCTGTTTCTTCTGTTCCAATGACGTGGTAAAGTTCTAGCGCCTCCGGATTTTTGAATTCTTTCGCTAAATTCATCACTGTTTTATCCACAAATGGTGATTGCATAACAACTTTACCGAATGTATGCGGATACATAAGTGCGGTCATAAAGGAAACTGTTCCGCCAAGAGAGTCACCAATTAACACGCGACCTTTTCCCATTTGGTATGTTGGATAATTTTCATCGATATATGGCGCAAGTTCATGAGCAAGGAAACGAATATAAGCAGCGTTTTTTACTTCGTTTGGGAAATATTTTTCTTTACGATCGTGTACATTTTTATATGGAATACCGACAATAATTGTACGGTCAATTTCTTCAGTTTCACGAAGGCGCTCAATTACACGGTGTGCTTTACCAAGCTGAAAATAATCTCTGCCATCTTGTGCAATGACAACTGTATGTTTGTGCAGCGGTGTGTAATTTACCGGTAAGTAAACGAGAAGTGTAACATCTTCTTGAAGTGATGCACTATAAAATGAAATCTCTTCAATTCTCCCAATTGTTTGATTCATGTAGATCCCCCTAAATAAAAATTTACTGTAATAATTGTAAGAGCGACGCTTGTAGTGAAAAAGAAAGAAATATTCACTAATAGGTGCTTTCGTTTCTATTTTACCATAATGGTACGAAGAATCTAAAAAATTAGTATTTAAGTTAGGAAAGAAAACGGATATAATGAAGTGGGATTTTTGACAGGTGAGAGGGGAGACGGAATTTGAAACAAGAAAGGTCAATCGCGCTACCATTAGCTATTTCCATTATAGCCATTTCATTCGCAGCAGTTTTTGTAAAGATGTCCTCAGCACCATCTTCCATATTAAGTATGTATCGCTTATGGATTATTGTACTTATAATGCTGCCTATCGTTTGGAAAAAACGGGAAGAGTTTAGTAAGATTCAAATAAAAGATTGGGGATTTTTAATTGGATCTGGTTTCTTTTTAGCACTTCATTTTCTTTTATGGTTTGAATCTTTAAAACATACAACAGTTGCGAGTTCGACAATTATTTTAGCGCTTCAACCAATCGTATCTTTAGTTGGCGGTTTTTTCTTATTTAAAGAAAGAACAACATACTCAGCCATTGCGACAATGGGAATTGCGATATTAGGTGTAGTGTGTATTGGTTGGGGAGATTTAGGACTAAGTGAACAAGCAATTTATGGCGATATATTATCCTTTTTAAGTGTAATAGCAGTTGTCGGTTATTTATTTATCGGCCAAACGACAGTAAAGAAAGTATCACACTGGATTTACAGCTTTACAGTTTTTGCATTCGCAGGTATTTTTATGGGAATGTATAATATAGTACTGCAAGTGCCTTTTACAGGTTATACGAAGTGGGATTGGACCGTGTTTCTTTTACTTGCTGTTGTGCCGACAGTGTCACATGTCATTAATAATTGGTTATTAAACTACGTAAATGCAACAACAATATCGATGAGTATTTTAGGGGAACCAGTTGGAGCATCTATACTAGCATTCTTCTTACTTGGGGAAAGATTAAATGCAATGCAAATGATCGGTAGCATGCTCGTATTGTTTGGTGTGTCTGTTTTCTTATTGCAGCAACAAAAAAGAACAGCAAAAAATGTCGTAAACGAGCCTGTTTATACACAGGAATTATAATGTTAAGAGAGAAAAGAGAAGTTGTGATACTTCTCTTTTTGTTTTATAGAAATACGGGCGTAGAAGGGGGAGGGAAATGGAGTTTCTATCAAAAAAAGATGCCTGGTTATATCCGATTTTTTTCGTTATCATTGGAGCGTGTTTTGCTCCAATATTTGCAGGAAGGGAATATTTTCTTTTGTTTTTCACAATCCCATTATCTATCTTATTGATGTGGAGTTGGTTTTCAACAAAATACATTGTTGGAGAAGAAACAATTACTATTAGATCCGGTTTCGTGAAAAAGCGCATATTGATACGAGATATAAAACAAATTTTAAATACAAAAAATCCAATAGCAGCCCATGCATTGTCATTTGATCGACTTGAAATTGTTTATGGTGCACATCAAACAGAAATTATTTCTCCTAAAGATAAAGAGCAATTTATCAATCTCGTTACAAGTAAAAATCTACACATTGAAATAAAGTAAAAGAGTGGCTTCATAGCCACTCTTTTACTTTGGGTTTGTCATATAAGGTTGTACATGAATGATACATAGGTCCCTGAACTTACCTTCAGCAGTTGTAACAATTACGACTGCTCTACCTGCACTTTTTCCAGTAATCGTTACTGTATCACCTTTTGGATACAGTGTGATAACATCAGCATTCATATTTGTCCAAATAAGTTCGTTATTGGTTGCTTGTACTGGCAAAACAGTGGCGGACAACTCAGTGCTTTGGTCAGTTCTTATTTTTAACTTATTTTTTTCCATATGAACACCGATGACTGAAATAACAGAAGGAGCGATTGAAATTTTAGGTGGATTAGGTTGTATGTTCAAACAAGACGCAGAAGTATTGGTGATAGGTGAAAATTTTCGTGTTTGTTGTTGCTGGAAAGCTGCTAACATGTTGGAGTCCCCTTTCTGTATAAGTGCTGATAGTACTACTATAAAGGAGTAGTGTTACGTTTAATTTAATGAAACATAAAGAAATTGTTAAATTCGAGCAGAAGATTGTCGAACTTTGAGAAAAAAGAAAGCTCTGCTGATACGATAACAGCAGAGCTTTTCCTTTATAAATTATCACTATGTTGTTTTTCGAAATTCTCAAATTGCTCTGTAGTTTCTTTTGAAGGCTGTGTTAGTAAACTAACAATTACGATTACTAGTAAACTAATAGTAAAACCAGGAATCATTTCATATAAGAATTCTTTTAAGAATTTGAATTGCGTCCATATAATAACAGTAGCGGCACCAGAAATCATACCAGCAAGTGCGCCCCACTTCGTCATACGTTTCCAATATAAGCTTAATAAAATAGCAGGTCCGAATGAAGAGCCAAATCCAGCCCAAGCGTATCCAACAAGAGCTAAAATCGTATCATTTTGTTTAAACGCTAATGCACACCCAACTAATGCAATAACAAGAACAGCCATACGGCCGACAAATACAAGCTCTTTATCAGAAGCAGAACGTTTAAAGAAAGTACGATATAAGTCTTCCGTTACAGCACTAGAAGTAACGAGTAACTGAGATGAAATTGTACTCATAATAGCTGCTAAAATAGCTGCTAATAAAAATCCAGTAATAAGTGGGTGGAATAAAATTTTCCCCAGTTCAAGGAAAATTGTCTCTGGATTGGATAGCTTTAATCCTTTGTCTGAGTAGTATGCAATACCGATAAGACCAGTAAACATAGCTCCAACAACAGAGAAAATCATCCAGCTCATACCAATTCGTCGCGCACTTTTAATTTCTTTTACAGAAGAAATTGCCATAAAGCGTACGATAATATGTGGTTGTCCAACATAACCAAGGCCCCATGCGAATAATGAAATAATACCTAATACAGAAGTACCTTTAAAAATGTCTAATAATGTTGGATCAATTGATTTAATTGTGCTAAATGCTGGACCAAGTCCATTTACATTCATAATTGTAACAGTAGGAACAAGAATAAGAGCAATTACCATAATGATTCCTTGCACGAAGTCTGTCCAACTTACTGCTAAGAAACCACCAAATAACGTGTAAGCAACAACAACGCCAGCTACAATGAATAATCCAACGTGGTAGTTCATACCAAATGAATTTTCAAATAATACAGCACCTGAAACGAGTCCTGAAGCTACATAAAAAGTAAAGAAAATCATAATAACAAGTCCAGATACTAAGCGTAGCATATGGGATTTGTCTTGGAAACGGTGTTCCAAAAATTCTGGGATAGTAATAGAGTTGTTTGCAATTTCAGAGTAGGTACGTAAGCGAGGAGCGACATATAGCCAGTTTGCGTATGCGCCTAATGTCAGGCCGATCGCAATCCAACTACTACTTAATCCAACGCTAAACATTGCACCGGGTAACCCCATTAAAAGCCAACCACTCATATCGGATGCTCCAGCACTTAATGCCGTTACTGCGGGGCCTAGTGTACGCCCGCCAAGCATATAATCTGTTAAGTTGGACGTTCGTTTATAGGCGAAATAGCCAATCACTAACATCCCGAGCATGTAAATAGAGATAGAAGTTAAAGTTAACATCTGCGTACTCATGTAGTTCCCCTTCCTTTTGTCATGTCTTTTGATGCGTTATGCATATTTATAATCTATCATGATTATTCTGAAAAATCCATATAGAAATATGAATTTTCAGAAATGTAAGCGTTTTTTGGTATCATTTTACTTTTTTAATATATAATATTCATACAAAAAACCTTATTTTTAATAGAGTATTTATTATATTTACATAAAAAGAGGTTGTTTTGTCAATATAATATTGAAAGGAGAGAAAAATAAATTTTTTTAAAAAGTATTGACTTGTGAAAAAAGTTAAGTCTATAATGAGTGCAACTTAAAAAAATGCGAGCGTTGATGAAGAAGAGTACACATGATGAACATGTCAGAGAGCTGATGGTTGGTGCGAATCAGTATGGAATTGATGTGGAATGGGCTTCGGAGCTTCCAAACCGAAACGAAAGAAGTAGGCTTTGGCGACATGATCTCATCGATACAAGAGACACGTATTGTTTTTGATACGGTAAAGTGCGTTACGTTCGTAACGAATTAAGGTGGCACCACGGGAGTACCCGTCCTTTCTATAGGATGAGTACTCCCTTTTTGTGTATAAAAAATTAAATAAATGAAATCGTTTAAGTAAGAAGAGTACGTATATTGGAGACGTTACAGAGAGCCGGGGATAGGTGGGAGCCCGGTGCGGTGCCATATACGGAATGGGCTTACGAGAGGTATGCTGAACAATTATTTTCAGTAGGCAACCCGGGTTCCGCCGTTACAAGGATAAGGTATATATTTTGTACCTGAATAAAGCGGGATGCTTTTGCATCCAACACGAGGTGGTACCGCGGTATATTTATCGTCCTCTACATATTTTCGATATGTAGAGGACTTTTTTATTTTTCAGGATGAGGTGAAAGGCATGATGACAAAAGAGGAATTTATAAAACAGAAAGAACAAAGAAAAACATTTTTAGTAGTTATTGAAGAAGAAGGAGATAGCATTACGCCAATTTCTTTATATAGACGTATGAAAGGGAAGAAGAAATTTTTATTAGAAAGCTCACAGCTTCATCAAGATAAAGGGCGCTATTCTTACTTAGGTTGTAATCCATATGGTGAAGTGAAAAGTGCTGGTACAGAAGTGGAACGAACGATTTACGGTAGGTCAGAAAAGTTGCAAAGTAACGTACTACAAGTGTTAGAAGAAATAATCGCGTCAGCTCAAGTAGATAGTCCTTTTCCATTTTGCGGGGGAGCAGTTGGATATATTGGCTATGACGTCATTCGGCAATATGAAAACATTGGAGCAGATTTACATGATCCATTGAATATTCCAGAAGTACATCTTTTACTATACCGTGAGTTTATCGTGTATGACCACTTACGCCAAAAGTTGTCGTTTGTATATGTATGCAGGGAAGATGATTCAGCAGATTATGAAGAAGTATACGAAAGGCTGCAAGTATACAAAGAGGAAGTGCTACAGGGAAAAGAAGCGGAAGTAGCTGAAATAAAATCAACATTATCATTCACTTCTTCTATAACGGAAAGAGAATTTTGCGTGATGGTAGAAACGGCGAAAGAACATATCGGGGCCGGGGACATATTTCAAGTTGTATTATCTCAGCGTTTGCAAAGCGAATGTATTGGAGATCCATTCGCGTTATATCGAAAACTTCGAATTGCCAATCCATCACCATATATGTTTTATATCGATTTTCAAGATTATGTTGTACTCGGTTCTTCGCCAGAAAGTTTGTTATCGGTAAGGGAGGATAAAGTGATGACGAATCCAATTGCCGGTACGAGACCGAGAGGGAAAACGAAGGAGGAAGATACGGAGATTGAAAAAGAACTGTTAGAAAATGAGAAAGAGCGAGCGGAGCATATGATGCTTGTAGATCTTGGGCGAAACGATATTGGTAGAGTGAGTGAAATCGGCTCAGTTACGATAGATAAATATATGAAAGTAGAAAAATATTCTCATGTTATGCACATTGCATCTGAAGTTTACGGAACATTGCGAAAACGAATGGGCGGATTTGATGCATTAGCGTATTGCTTACCAGCGGGGACGGTATCAGGTGCTCCGAAAATTAGAGCGATGGAAATTATAAATGAGCTAGAGAATGAAAAAAGAAATGTGTACGCCGGTGCAGTTGGATACGTTAGTTTTTCAGGGAATCTTGATATGGCGCTCGCCATTCGAACGATGGTTGTAAAGGATGAAAAAGCATACGTTCAGGCAGGAGCGGGTATCGTTTACGATTCAGATCCAGTAGCTGAATATGAAGAAACATTAAATAAAGCGAGAGCGCTTTTGGAGGTAATGAAATGATTGTACTGATCGATAATTATGATTCATTCACATATAACTTGTATCAACTATTAGGCGAATACGAAGAAGAGATTGTTGTCGTAAGAAATGATCAAATAACGATAGAACAATTAGAAGAAATGAACCCAAAAGGAATTGTGCTTTCACCAGGACCAGGAAAACCAGAGGATGCTGGCATTTGTATTGAAGTGATTCATCATTTTTATAAGAACGTTCCCATATTAGGTATTTGCCTTGGTCATCAAGCAATTATATCAGCGTTTGGAGGAGAGATTGTAAGAGCAGAGCGCATTAAACACGGAAAAACATCGCGTGTGAAACATAACGGAACGTCAATCTTTTCATATGTGACGCAGCCGCTAACAGCGATGCGCTATCATTCTCTTGTTGCAGCACAAACGAGCTTGCCACAGTGTTTTGACATATTAGCGACAGCGATGGACGATGGAGAAATAATGGCAGTTCGTCACAATTATTATCCGCTCTTCGGATTACAGTTTCATCCGGAATCAATCGCGACAGAAGAAGGCGGAAAGTTAATACGTGCCTTTTTAGGCGAAGTGAAAGAGGAGGAAAGAGTATGAATAACTATCTTCGTAAATTGGTGGAGGGACAACATTTAACAGAAGAGGAAATGTATAAAGCGGGGCTTCTTTTATTAAATGAAAACATATTGGAAAGTGAAATTGCAGCTTTCCTAGTATTACTGAAAGCGAAAGGTGAAACGGCAGAAGAAATATACGGTCTCGTTCGAGCTCTCCGTGAAAAGGCATTACCGTTTTCGAACCATATACAAGGAGCGATGGACAATTGCGGGACGGGTGGTGACGGTGCCCAAACGTTTAATATTAGTACAACATCGGCATTCGTACTGGCAGGAGCTGGCGTAAAGGTTGCAAAACATGGTAATCGTGCTGTTTCTAGTAAAACAGGAAGTGCAGATTTATTAGAAGAACTCGGTGTAAATATTAGTAGTACGCCAAACGAAATTGATTATTTATTAGAGCATGTCGGAATCGCATTTTTATTCGCACCAGCGATGCATCCAGCATTAAAGCGCATTATGAAAATAAGAAAAGAATTAAACGTTCCGACGATCTTTAACTTAATTGGACCGTTAACGAATCCGGTGAATTTAGAAACACAATTTGTCGGCATTTATAAACGAGATATGTTACTACCAGTTGCGCAAGTACTACAGAAACTAGGAAGAAAACAAGCACTTGTTGTAAACGGAAGTGGGTTTTTAGATGAAGCATCATTGCAAGGAGAAAATCATGTTGTCATTTTAAAAGATAATGAAATAGTAGAAACGAGTATTGAACCTGAGAAATATGGATTCTCAATAGTGAGGAACGAAGAGATTAGAGGAGGGAATTCGAAAGAAAATGCAAAGATTACGCTCGGGATATTAAGCGGAGAAAAGAGTGTTTATCGTGATACTGTTTTATTCAATGCAGGGCTTGCTCTTTTCGCAAATGGAAAAGCAAAGACGATTGAAGAAGGAATAACACTCGCAGCACATAGCATTGACTCTGGAAAAGCATTAGCGAAACTAAACTTATTAATTGCAGCAAGTAACGAAAAATTAGAAAGGGTGAATTAAAGTGGGGACGATTTTAGACAAAATTGTAGATCAAAAGAAAAAGGAAGTTGCGGCATTATATGAAACATATACACCAGTAAAAGAAAAAAGAAAAACGCGCTCACTTGTAAAGGCTCTAGAGCAATTTACTGTCATCGCAGAAGTAAAGCGAGCATCACCATCAAAAGGAGATATTAATTTATACGTTGATGTACGAAAACAAGTGAAGACATATGAAGAATGCGGCGCTGGTGCAGTTTCTGTTTTAACAGACGGTCAATTTTTTAAAGGGTCATTTTATGATTTACAAACAGCAAGAGAAGAAAGTAACATTCCGCTTTTATGTAAAGATTTCATAATTGATAAGATTCAAATCGATAGAGCGTATGAAGCGGGAGCAGATATTATTTTACTAATTGTAGCAGCGTTAACGAAAGAGAAGTTACAAGAGCTATATAGCTACGTACTAGAAAAAGGATTAGAAGCGATTGTTGAAGTTCATGATGAACATGAATTAGAAATTGCAATTCAATTAAATCCGCACGTTATCGGTATTAACAACCGTAATTTAAAAACATTCGAAGTCGATTTAAGTCAAACAGAAAAGCTTGGAAAACGATTGAATGAGGAGAAATTACTTTGGATTAGTGAGAGCGGGATTCATTCAAAAGAAGACATAATCCGCGTTAAACGAGCTGGGGCAAAAGGTGTACTAGTTGGGGAAGCACTTATGACAGCATCTTCTATTCATACCTTTTTTGAAGATTGTAAGGTGAATATATGAAAGTGAAAATTTGCGGCATCACTGATATGGAAACAGCAAAACGTGCTTGCGAATACGGAGCAGATGCACTCGGATTTGTTTTTGCAGAAAGTAAGCGGAAAATCACTCCAAAGAGAGCGGAAGAAATCATTCAGGAGCTTCCAGCCAACGTGTTAAAAATTGGTGTTTTCGTAAATGAATCAGTAGAAATGATCCAGAAAATTGCAGATGAGTGCGGGTTAACACATGTACAACTACATGGGGATGAAGACAATTATCAAATTAGAAGATTGAATATTCCGTCTATAAAATCACTAGGAGTAACTTCAGAGAGTGATATGAAAAACGCTCAAGGGTATGAAACGGACTATATATTATTTGATAGCCCGAAGGAAAAGTTTCATGGAGGAAATGGAAAGACATTTTCTTGGGGGTTACTTGCGCATATGCCAAAAGAATTAAGAGAGAAAACGATATTAGCTGGTGGATTAAACACTCTTAATATAGAAGAAGCAATTCGAACTGTTCGGCCATATATGGTCGATGTAAGTAGCGGCGTAGAGACAGAAGGAAAGAAAGATGTAGAGAAAATAAAACAATTTATTAAAAAAGCGAAGGAGTGTTCTAAATGAATTACGCATATCCAGATGAAAAAGGTCACTACGGTATATACGGAGGACGATACGTTCCAGAAACGTTAATGCAATCTGTATTAGAACTAGAAGAAGCATATAAAGAAGCGATGCAAGATGAAGCATTTCAAAAGGAATTAAATCAATATTTAAAAACGTATGTCGGAAGAGAAACACCGCTATATTATGCTGAAAATATGACGAAGTATTGCGGTGGTGCAAAGATTTATTTAAAACGTGAAGATTTGAACCATACAGGAGCTCATAAAATTAATAATACAATCGGTCAGGCACTACTTGCAGTGCGAATGGGCAAGAAAAAAGTTGTCGCTGAAACAGGAGCTGGACAACACGGAGTTGCAACAGCTACTGTATGTGCTCTACTCGGATTAGAATGCGTCATTTTTATGGGAGAAGAAGATGTAAGACGTCAAAAATTAAATGTGTTCCGAATGGAATTACTGGGAGCGAAAGTAGAAAGTGTAGCGGCAGGTAGCGGTACATTAAAAGATGCGGTAAACGAGGCACTTCGTTACTGGGTTTCACACGTGCATGATACGCACTATATTATGGGATCTGTTCTCGGACCACATCCATTCCCGCAAATTGTTCGTGATTTCCAAAGTGTAATTGGAAATGAAACGAAAAAACAATATGAGGCGTTAGAAGGAAAGTTACCAGAAGCAGTCGTTGCTTGTATTGGCGGTGGTAGTAATGCGATGGGTATGTTTTATCCGTTCGTACATGATGAAGAAGTTGCTCTTTACGGCGTAGAAGCAGCTGGAAAAGGTGTTCATACAGAAAAGCATGCAGCAACTTTAACGAAAGGAAGCGTCGGTGTTTTACACGGATCAATGATGTATCTTCTGCAAAATGAAGAAGGTCAAATTCAAGAAGCGCACTCTATTTCAGCAGGGCTTGATTACCCGGGAGTTGGTCCAGAACATAGCTTGCTAAAAGATATTGGCCGCGTTTCTTATCATTCCATTACTGATGATGAGGCGTTAGAAGCGTTTCAGTTATTAACAAAAAAAGAAGGGATTATCCCGGCGTTAGAAAGCTCGCATGCTGTTGCATACGCATTGAAATTAGCGCCGCAAATGAAGGAAGACGAAGGACTTGTCATTTGTTTATCCGGCCGTGGTGATAAAGATGTAGAGAGTATAAAACGTTATATGGAAGAGGTGTAAAAAATGGGAGTAGAAAGAATTAAAGCAGCATTTGAAAATGGTAAGAAAGCATTTATTCCGTACGTAATGGGCGGAGATGGTGGCCTTGAAATATTAAAAGAAAGAATTCGTTTTCTAGACGAAGCGGGAGCAAGCATCGTTGAAATCGGCATCCCGTTTTCAGATCCAGTCGCAGATGGCCCAACGATTCAAAGGGCAGGGAAAAGAGCATTAGATAGCGGTGTGACAGTAAAAGGTATTTTTCAAGCATTAATAGAGGTAAGGAAAGAAGTGCAAATTCCGTTTGTACTCATGACATATTTAAATCCAGTACTTGCATTCGGGAAAGAAGGATTTATCGAGAACTGTATGGAAGCAGGGGTAGACGGTATTATCGTTCCGGATTTACCGTATGAAGAACAAGACATTATTGCTCCGTTACTTCGAAAGGCAAACATTGGGCTCATTCCACTTGTTACTGTTACGAGCCCAATTGAGCGGATCAAAAAAATTACGAGTGAATCAGAAGGATTCGTCTACGCCGTTACAGTAGCGGGCGTAACAGGCGTACGTCAAAATTTTAAAGAAGAGATTCATAGTTACTTAGAAAAAGTAAAATCACATACGCATTTACCGGTAGTGGCAGGGTTCGGTATTTCAACGAAGGAACATGTAGAAGAAATGATTACAATATGTGACGGGGTTGTCGTTGGAAGTAAAATTATTGAACTGTTAGAAAATGAAAAACGAGAAGAAATATGTGAATTCATACAGGCAACAAAACAAAAAGAAGAGGCATAAGTCTCTTCTTTTTGTTTTGTGTAATAAATGTTAAAATATACAGAAAATACATATAATTCAGAGGGTGAGAAAGCATGCTAAGACGGAAACTACTATATCTAATTCTAACTGTACCACTATACGCTTGGCTCATTAGCATGACGAAAATAGAATTGATGGCTCTATTTTTAGGATATGTATTCATCTTTTCCAACTTAAATCGCATTCAAGAACAATCTATTTTAGAAATATGTATATTTTCGATTAGTATAGAATTATTTAGTATCGTTTCGATTGTATTGTTAAATGAATTATTCCGATGGATCCACTCATTTGAATTAATGAAATTTGGGAATGTTGTATTGCAAGTCATATGTGCTTATATTGTGTTTGTTCTGTTAGACAAAATAGTCGGCCAGCAGACGGTTTTTGAGGATAATAGATAAATTGTTGTGTACTCAAAAAAGGAGCCTATGTTATTAAGATATTTTATTTTGATATGATTTTTAAAACTGAATTTGGATTTTTTATATACATAGGATTTACTATTATAGCTGCAATGCAGATTGACAATAAATTTGTTTTCCATACGTGAAAACAAATTTTGTAAGCAAAAATTCCGTTAATTTTTAAGTGATTGTTTATCATTTAAAATAATTAAATAGATAGTAGCATAAATGTATATGTAATTATTACATTCCAATTAATTACATATTGTTGTTTTGTTTGAAAAAATTACATATAATGGGTTTGTGGCAAAGCTATTATAATTAGGGAGGAATACTATGAAGAAAACTAAAGGTTTGTTTTATGCAAGTCTAGCTTTATCAATTGGTTTTACTAGTTTCATTGCTCCTACTTCTAGCTTAGCTCAAACACAAGATGCTCCAGCGATTAAAAAAACTACTGGGGAATCTAAAATTAAAGATGTTAAGAAATATGATGAAATTACAGATTTAAACGTATTATATGAGAGAGCAAAAATCAATAAACAAGATTTTAAAGACAGTCTAAAAACTTTTACTATATAGAATTAAATATTAAATTGGGAGATTGTTTTTCAACAACTTATATAGGCATAGAAAAAATTGTGATTATAGGAGGAAAACATTGAAAAAATTAATTGCTTTTTTATTAATTTTTATTCCCATTTTAGGAAGCTGCTCAAAAGAATACAGTGTTTTTTCTGGAGAAAGTCAACATTGGGCAGGAAGATATTCAGTAAACATTGATGGGAATGAAGAACATGGGAATTATGATTTTCATTATAAGAATGGTGATAAAGATACAAAATTTGAGAATTTAGAAATTAGTATTAGTAGTAAATTTGAACAGACTTCTAAAAAGGTAGAGATTCATAAGGGGGCAAATATTTTTTTATCCTCTGATTGCCAGGGATGTATGGCAACTGATAAAAATGAGAGTATAAAAGTTACCATTAAATGGAATGGTAAGAGCGAAGAAACGTTCTTGTTGAAATCAAAAAAATAAAATGTTCCAAGTACTATAGAGGGACTGAAAAAGTGATTACTTTAAAAAACAAGAATTTTTATCAAAAGTCTCTTTTTTCTTATGAAATGGGTTTTTTCGGTGCCCTCGTACTATAACGCCTAATTTTTTCATGAATAGCTGTAGTAATAAATTATTCAATTGTGTTTTTATAGGGACGTTGCAACCAACTTACAAACTCTTTTAGTCTCATATGTTTGAGATTTTTCCTAGTTTCTTGTATATATATAAGAAATATTACTTTAATGCATAACAGTACGTTTTCTATGTGTTCCTACTGGCCTCTGTATAATCCAAATACTTAATGCATTATCGCAAAAATACCTTCTTTATCTACTCATATGTACCTTTTCCTATATTCTGGTATTAACTCTTGTACACAAATCTTCCTTCCTGAAATTTTTGTACTCGGTCAACTGACCTCAATAACCCTTTTGCTGTGAGTTACTTCTTTGTCTCAAAAACTAATATATGTTCTTTTAACAGGGGATACATAATAAATAATCTCTTTCATTATAATATGTTTAATCACTCGTCTTCTTTTGTGAATCTGTTATAAAAATTTGAAAAATATTTCATCTGTTATATAATAGTTAAAAATTGTATTTTAAACGAAATGAGATGATAACATGGCCATATTGTTGGCACTTATCCCAATTATGATGATTTTCATTTGTTTATTTTTATTTAAACAAACGTCATTAAGGTCCTCGTTAATTTCTTATGCTGTGTCTGTTGGAATCGTTTTACTCTCGCCAATGTTTCAATTAGGGATAAGTGAAACTGTGCACGCAACGATTAAAGGATGGTTAATTTGTTTTATTGTCGGGTACGTTTTATTTTTCGGTATTTTTTTATTTCACCTCATGAACAAAATGGGGTACATCGACCAAGTAGCGCGTTTTTTAGAAGAAGTGACGCAAGATCGTTTATTACAAATGCTTCTTATGTGTTTTGGCATTTGCCCACTAATTGAATCAGTAAGTGGATTTGGAATCGGCTTTATGGTTGCAGCACCTATTTTTCTTTCATTAGGTTATAAACCGTTTCAAGCTGTACTGCTCTCGTTTATCGGCTTACTAGCTAGTTCATGGGGGGCAATGGCAACTGGTACGATTATCGGTTCCCAGCTTATCAATATGCCGCTTACAACACTTGGCACAAATACGGCACTATTAAGCATTCCGATGTTTGCCTATTTCGTCATTCTTTCTTTACATGTTGTTGGCGGCTGGCAGGCGGTTATTGAAAAGTGGAAGGAAGGATTCGGTTTCTTTCTATTATTTTCTCTCGGAATCTATCTTTCTAACGCATACGTAAGCGTGGAACTAGCAGGTATATTAAGTTCTATCGTTACCATTACATTTGGCTTTCTTATCATTAAATTAAAGGGCAAAAACGAACAAAATCTAATGACAGAACATGCTGCAGCAACGGAGAGAGAAGTATCCATTATAAAAATTATTAGCCCTTATATATTCTTAACCGTTTGTATTTTACTTTCTCGCCTCGTTCCAGCATTACATGATTTGTTCCGGTCATATGCCGTTCTTGATTTAAAATCATACTCTTATAAACTGGAGCTACTATATTCACCAGGATTTTGGCTCGGTATGACTTGCTTATTTACTATTATTTTCTTCCGTATTCCATCTCATATTATGAAACAATCAATCACGCAAACAATAAAACAATGGATTCCCTTTGCGATTACGACGACAATGTTTATCGCCATTTCAGAACTAATGGGTGCATCTGGCATGCATTCATTACTAGCAAAAACAGCTGGTGACACATTTGGAACATTTTTCGTTTTCGTTGCTCCGTTTATCGGTGGTATCGGTGGCTTTTTAACAGGTAGTAATGCAGGATCAAATGCGATGTTTATAAAACTACAAATGCAAACTGCGCAAAACGTAGCACTTCCATGGCAATACGTCACAACGCTTCAAAACACCGCGTCATCAGTAGCGACAATTGCTTGCCCGTCACGGATTACACTAGGGGCGTATTTATGTAACATTCCTTATCGTGAAAATGAATTGTTAAAGAAGACGACGTTAATGATCTTTGGTGCAATTTTGCTAGTAGTGGTAGAGGTTATTGTTTGGTATATGTTGAGAAATTAAAAATCCTCCTAACATAGGAGGATTTTCTTTATGATTGGATAATGTTTTAAATATGAAAAGCTTCTATTAAATGAATAGGAGATGAAATGTATGCCCTTAAAAAATTATGGTGTGTTAAAAGGTACCGTTATACAATCTAAAATCGGAAAAGGGAAAACTCCTCATTATCAAGTTCATTTACAAGGTGAAGCAGAAGTAGATTATCGCATTGCAATTAACGTGAAATCGCAAAGCTATCCGTCGGAAGTTTTATATTTTGCAAGTAGTGATATTCGGTCAGAGTCAATTCACATTTTACCGACACTACCATTTGGTTTTACAGAAATAAAAAACAATGAACCGAAAGTAGCTTTAGATTATGTAAGAGGTAATTTATTTGATTCGAAGCAAATGATTCCTTTACCTGCTGAAAAAGCAGGAGTAGACAATGATTTAAATGAAAAAATAGAACATTATATAAAACGAGCGATAGAAGAAAAAGCAATTATTTATGCGTTCGGTGAAAGATGGGGGCCAGAAGAAAATACACCTGATTCTTATTTTCATTTTGAACCAGGAAACGGGATACACGATATTCATATGAATCAAGGAAATGTAGAGAAATGGAAAGGTGATAATGGTATATGGCAAGACGGAGGAATACTCATTCATTTTGAAAAGGAAGAAGAATGGATCGGTATCTTTCTTGCCTTCCAGTCGCAATCATGGTGTACGGATGAAGAGGGACATGCTCGTGTGCCGGTTGAGCATTGTGATTATACAAGTAAGAGGTAGTTTGTTACAAATGGAAAGGCCATCGTAAGTTAGATGGCCTTTCCATTTGTAATACAATTATTTACAATTGAGTGTATCTTGATATAATTGAATAGTCAGAAAAAAGGAGGGTGAAAATGAAAGGAAGTAAACCGAAAGTTCTAATACTTGGATCATGCCATATGAGCGAGTATGAAGAATTATTGTCGGATAAGAGGCAAGCTGAAATTAGAGAACTTGTTTCTATCGTTCAAAAATTCGAGCCAACAAAAATTGCAGTTGAAAGTATTACAGATAAGCAGAATAAATTAAATGAAGATTTTAAACAGTATAAGTTAGGTGTATACGAATTGGCATTACATGAAATAGATCAAATTGGCTTTAGAATGGCAGCAAACTTAAAGCATAAACAAGTATATGCAATCGATTGGATGGGAGGGAATGATGTTACTGATGTTTGGGATGTACATAAATGGGGGAAAGAAAATCAACCAGATCTATTTGAAGAAATATTTACTTTGGTACCAGAAATAAATTTAGTTGATACTAAAAGTGTTCTAGAGTTTTATCAGGAAATGAATAATCAAGAAGTATTTAATAAGCTGCATAAGTTATATGTAAATATGGCACGTATCGGTGATTTCGGTCATTATGTTGGGATGGAATGGTTAACGTGGTGGTACAAGAGAAATTTAATTATGTATTCGAATATCGTTCGCTTAATTGAATCACCTGAGGAGCGTATTTTATTTATAGTTGGTGTGTCGCATTGTTCGATTGTTGCTAGATTCCTTGAAGAAGGAGAGAATTGTGAGGTCGTATTAGCAGATAAATATCTGTATGAAGAACATGTATTTAAATAAAAGGGTATCCAGTTGTAATTGGATACCCTTTTATTTAAATAGAACGCCCTCCTCTTATTTTATAAAACCCAAAACTAACAAGTGTAGAAATACAAGAGAACAGCAGTGCCACACTAGAAAACGCAATGAGATACATATTATACTTCATCACTTTGCTAATTAAATGGTTACTGTCGTACTGAAACAGCCCTGCTATTATATTGAATAAAAATAACACGATAAACATGACGATGACACCGTCTATTGATCCTTTAATGTCTGGTTTACTTAAAGCGATATGTGCAGAAATACAAATGGCGATAAATAAAAATAGCCAAAAGGAAGGATTCAATACATTACTTATTGTAAATAAGCTCTTTAATAATACGAACGTCGACAAGAGCATGTTTTGCACCATTTCTACATTAATAGAAGTAGTAGCGATTGTTTTTTCGAGAGTTGTATTAAATAAGAAATATGAATCTGGTACGAAATAGCGCATTAAAAGGATTAATGCCGTAATACCGGAAATAATAGGTCCTATTCCAATAAAGAAATTCCCGATTCGTTGATATACACTTTTTTGATTGTACTGATGTTGTACGTAGCCTAAAGCGCCTTGGCTTGTATCTGTTGGGAAAAACTGCGTTGCTACAATTTTATGACGAAATAGTACACACATAATGGCATGTCCAAGTTCGTGAATCGGAACACCGATCCAAGCTGTTAAAAGGAAGCCTTTTCTTCCGAAAGCTCTCGACCAATACATGCGCGTGAGAGATTCTAAATAGCCTAATAGAAATCCAATTACAATGATAACGCCAATTAAAGAAAATAATTGGATTACGCTTGTAAGGAGTATTTGAAAAATTGAGTTTACCAATTCCATTTTCAGTCATCCAATCTGTTAAAAACGTTATTCGTTCTGTTTCATAATAGCATTATTTTTCAAGATTGCTAGCACATATATTTCTTTTGAAAGAAGGATTTCAGAATCTGTTTCTTGTAGTCATGTTTTATGTACAAAGTCATATATTGAATTTGTAACACCCTATATGGTATTTGCTTAAGGGGGGGAATGCGAGAATGAAATGTCCGGCGTGTCATACGGAAAATACAGCAGAGGCAAAATTTTGCGGGAATTGTGGACATTCGTTAACAGAGGGTGCAGTAGCGAGTAGTTCACAGGAAGAAGGCGAGCAACAAGTACGCGTAGCACAAGCGAAGGAAACTCGTCCGAATGAAACGGTAGAGAAAGCGAAGCGATTTGCGAGTGGGTATTTTCAGTTTTTTAAACATGCTTTCAAAGCACCGACAGCGATTATGAAAAGTGGCAAGGTTGAAGTACGAAATGGAATTGTAAGTCTTGTTCTTATTTGTTTTTTAGGGGCATGTATTTTTTATAGAATGATGAGTGCTGCAGCAGCTGTTACGAAAACATTTGCACCAGATATACCTACTCCTACATTCTTTTTGGACTCTGTAACGGTCTTTTTATTTTTACTCATTTTAACTTTATTTGTCGGATTTATTATTTTTGTCAGTGGGAAGATGATGAAATCATCTTTTTCGTTTCTTGAAGTATTCGGTATATGGGGAACGATAGCGACTCCGGCAATTGCGATATTAGTTCTTTCTTTTCTGTTTAGCTTTTTATTAATCTTTTTCTTACCAATCTTATTAGGGCTGGCTACAACGTATATGTCAATTAGTATAATTGTCGCTATAGTAAAGCTAGATAACGGCGGATTAGACCTTATTTATACACTTCTTATCGCAAATGTTTTAATCGGAATTGCAACATTCATTGTACTGTGGTCTTACATTAGCACGATCATTCAAACCTTTACACAGGGATTCACTGGCTTCTAAAGAAAAGGTGGTTGAATAGATGGATGTATGTACAAAGTGTGGGACTCAATTTGAAGATTGAATCTTATAATGTTGAACTGAATAAATCAAGAGAATAGAACATATGAAAAAGGTACAGTGCGTAACTGTACCTTTTTTATGGTTATTTATCTGAACCAGGATCCCTTGAGAAAAAGATGTGAAAGAGAAATGTGACTTTACTGGATCCCCCTGATGTACTAGCTTGTATATGTGATAAAGGACCAGACGTTAGGGCTGCCTCGGAATGGGGTGGTACGACTATTTTGAGCGCATGATCTGATTCTGGTGAAGCAATAACAGTAATTGTATCATCAGAGAAGTTTATAATTTTAACAGAACCGACTGGAAAGATGGACTTGCCAGCATGTGATGCTGAAGCGAATTGGGTAGCTTTCCAAATATCTTGCGCAAATGTATCATCGTTAGATAACCAAGCACGAGCGCTATATATTGTTGCATTAATGGAAAATTCTTGGTCAAGTGAGACGGCGGGTTTCGGTTCTTTTGGTTCTTGCGGTTCATCTGGAAGCTGGGCGAGAAGGCCGGCGCACATATATTTCACCTACTTTCAATAGTAACTGTTATAGCATATTAAACATGTTGTTTATAAGGCACGACGGTTACCTATTTAGGCATAGGTTTGTGCACTAAATTTGAAGATGAAATTCTCTTTCTTTACAATAGAAGTAGGTGTTATTTCGATAAAATATGGAAAACGTAAAGAGTATGTAAAAAAGAAGGAGTGGTAAAGTGAACTATGTCATTATTGGCGGAGATGCAGCTGGTATGAGTGCAGCGATGCAAATTGTTAGAAACGATGAAAATGCAAATGTTGTGACGTTAGAAAAAGGTGAAATTTATTCGTACGCGCAGTGTGGGTTACCATATGTCATTAGTGGTGCTATCGCTTCAACGGAAAAGTTAATCGCGCGTAATGTAAAGACGTTTCGTGATAAATACGGAATTGATGCGAAAGTACGACATGAAGTAATGAAAGTAGATACGGAAAAGAAAATGGTATACGCAGAGCATACGAAGACGAAAGATGTCTTTGAATTTTCGTATGACCGTTTATTAATTGCGACCGGAGTACGTCCTGTTATGCCAGAATGGGAAGGGCGAGATTTACAAGGCGTTCATCTTTTAAAAACAATCCCAGATGCTGAGCGCATATTAAAAACGCTAGAAACGAATAAAGTTGAAGATGTAACCATTATTGGCGGCGGTGCAATTGGACTGGAGATGGCAGAAACATTCGTCGAACTTGGTAAGAAAGTAAGAATGATTGAGCGAAATGATCATATCGGTACAATTTATGATGCGGATATGGCTGAGTATATACATAAAGAAGCAGATAAACATCATATTGAAATTTTAACGAATGAAAATGTAAAAGCATTTAAAGGAAACGAAAGAGTGGAACAAATTGAAACAGATAAAGGAACGTATAAAGCAGATCTTGTTTTAGTATCGGTTGGAGTAAAGCCGAATACTGATTTTCTTGAAGGAACAAATATACGTACAAATCACAAAGGGGCCATTGAAGTAAATGCATACATGCAAACGAATGTGCAGGACGTATATGCAGCTGGTGATTGTGCAACACATTACCACGTTATAAAGGAAATTCATGATCATATCCCGCTCGGAACGACTGCCAATAAACAAGGTCGACTTGCAGGACTGAACATGCTTGATAAGCGAAGAGCATTTAAAGGTACGTTAGGTACAGGTATCATTAAATTTATGGATTTAACGCTTGCAAGAACAGGTTTAAATGAAAAAGAAGCGAAAGGATTAAACATCCCGTATAAAACAGTTAAAGTAGATTCTACAAATATGGCGGGCTATTATCCAAATGCGAAACCACTTTACTTGAAATTACTATACCGTTCTGACACGAAACAATTATTAGGCGGACAAGTAATTGGAGAAGAAGGTGTAGATAAACGGATTGATGTAATCGCAATGGCACTCTTCAATAAAATGAGCATTCACGATTTAGAAGATGTGGACTTAAGTTATGCACCACCATATAACAGCGTTTGGGATCCAATTCAGCAAGCGGCAAGGCGAGCAGAATAGCACTTTTTAAGTGCTATTTTTTTCGTTAAAGAGGAATCATCATTTGTGGCGAATGAAGTGAATTGGAAATAGTTACATATAGGGAAGGGGATCATTAAAAATGTTTGTAACACTGCAAATGGTTCAAGAATCAGAAAAAGAAATATTACGTAATTTGTATGCACTATATCTTCATGACCTCTCTAAGTTCACTCCTAATATAAAGATTGGAGCAAATGGATTTTTTGAATACGAAGATTTACATATGTTCTGGGAAAATGATGGAATCACTCCGTATTTTATTAAAAGTGATAATGAGATTGTAGGATTTTTATTACTACTGGAACGTCCGTTTTTGAAGAAGGAAAACGATTTTGGTATAAATGACATTTTCATATTGAATCAGTACAAGGGAAAAGGAATCGGTAAAAGAGTTATTGAGAGTTTGCTAAAAGAGAAACGAGGACAATATTTCGTTATCGAACTTGTGAAAAATGTACCAGCAGTTTCTTTTTGGAAGAAAGTATATAGGGAGTTAAACATCGAATTTGATGAGAAAATACAGTTAATCGATGAGGAAGAATGTCTCGTTCCAACGTTTGAAATATAATGAAATGGATTCTTTTAGTATATTACTTTGAAATTTAACTTTATTTTGAATATACCGTTCTCCCTTGAAAACATAGTACGTATCGCTTATATTTTCATATAGTATTTATTTTAAAATAAAGCAATGAACGAACCAGGGGGCACAGTATGGCAATTAATATGAAAACAATCGAAGAATGGATTGCTGAATCAAACGCAAGACAGGAAGAAGACTTTGGAAACGTTGTTGAAGAGATGAAAGAAGTATGCATTGGACTTGATAATGCGACATTAATTTATACGAAAAACGTATTTTGTTTCGGTAAGAAAGTAGAAGTATTGTTCTTCTTCCAAGACCATGTCGTGATCGGACAAGAAAAAGACGAATATGTTGAGATTGAAAAATTAAAGTATGATGCCATTACAAATAGTAATTTAAAAACAAATGACAAAAATACAACGTTAGAATTAAAGTTTGCTAACGGACAAACTATCAATTTAGATAGTTTAAATGATAACTACGGTACGAAAAACTGGTTATTTGCGAGACAAATTAAAAGTATTTTTAAGCTAATCTAGTAAAAAAAGCACGCCGTACACCGGCGTGCTTCTAATTACGCAAATCCCCTTTTAACCAATTCCGCGCCCGATAGGCCCCAACAGGAATTTGAATAAGTGACGTTTTATTTCCAGCATCTATCCCGTATAGCTGATCACATGAATTTGTATCAAAACTAAGTAAAGGATGCCCGCCCATCCCCATTGCGGTTGCTGCAAAAACGAGTTTGTGAACGAGTATACCTGCTTCCATTTGATGAATACGGTACCCTCTATAGCCTAATGCATTTGTATAGTAATCTTTCTTTCCGACTACATGTAAGCAAAGTGGTACTTGAAAAAGGTTTACGTTATCCATCGTCATACTAGATTGAAGGGGGTAACGAAGGTCACCATATCGAAGTGGTTGTATGGAATGCGTTTTACTATTATAAGCGTAAGCCCCGTTTTCTATATCTTTTACGTTATAGAAACATCCATATAATGAGACGCGCGCATTTTCATTTACATACTTACCATCAAGGTCGTTGTAATAAGGGAAGGAGAGGCTCGCTTCTTGTAGTAAAGCAGCGAGCTCGGCTACATCCCATTTTGTTAAAATAAAGTCAGCATCAGGGGAATACCGTTTTCGGCAAAGTTGTAAGAAATCATAAGATAAACGCTCTACTTTCGGCAGTTGTATAGCGTGCTCATGATGTTGATAGTGCTCTTCATGAACTAGTGTTTGGAAGTGTGCTGTCGATTCAATTATAGAAGCTTCATTTATTTTTGTTATCATCGGATATTCATCAACATGTTTTGACCGAATGAAATGTTCATGTGTGAGCGGCGGAATTTGCTGTAAAAACTCATGGGAAGTAACTGTTTTCTTTTCACGGTAATCATTGTAAAACCAATTCGTTTGTGGTTCTGTACTGAAAGGTACAACAGCATACACGCTTTCTTCGCCTTCTGACAGTCCGAGTAAATGATTGATTGCACGGTCTAAAAACTGAAAATATACGCCATTTGTGTAACCGAACTGTTTGGCACATTCAAGTAATTGTCCGATGAGAACACCACTATCTAATCCTTGAAGTCGATATGAAAAGTTATTGTATTTAAAGTAGTTTTTCCAAAACATAGTGGATACGAATGCAGCACCAAAACAAAAATGTAAGTTACAACGATTGCCGAGTGCTTCTGTAAGGTAAGAATCGAAATTTCCTTCGCGAAGTAAGATAAGTCGGTGATGCGCGGCGTCGTAATGGTAAATGCCGTCTGGATAATCGTCAATCTTTAAATATATATACAATTCATTTGGATATAAAGCGCCGCCGGAAGGGATAGATCTTCGGAATAAAATTCTCTCGCTATTTAGCTGACATAACTGGGTTAAACCAAATGAGCACCAAAGGTAATGACCAATCTCTTTCAAAGTAGGTGTAGTAGAAGAGTTAGGTAAAGATAATGGGATTTCTAAAGAGAGAGGAATGATAGGTACATTTCGATATAGTTTATAAGGAAGCGGTGCATCTGCCCAGTCCACTTCATGATTCGGCATAATTTCGTCTATAGAAAAATGGAGATGATGTAAAAAAGAATCCAGCTGCATAGAATCCCTCCTTTACTATGGAAACGGATGCGGATGTGGATTTAATTGTTCATTCGTTAAAGGCTCAGCGGTATATCCAAGCGTCATCGGTACGGTATACACTCGATCTAGCCCTGTAAGTCGAGTGAGATGGTGACCGAACGTCATCGGTAGCATACCTGGAATAATGACTTTTACACAATGCAATCCGTTTTTTTCTATAAGAGGCACTGTTTGATCTACAACGATTACTTCAAGTCCGGTTTGGCCTAGACGGTTTAAAAGTTGATGAAGATCGGATGTTAAATCGAGATCAAATGATTGTAACCTGTTCATTTCTTGGAACGTTTGCATCGGGGCATCGTCACGTAAAAGAAAATGAAGACGTTCTTCTGCTTCTTTCAATCCGTACAGCATACTATGGTCTTCCATTTTATTTACGAGATAAGCGTCTTGTAAGCAGTTTTCGTAGTACTCTCTTTTTTCCTCAAGTTCATCGTCTGTTATAAGTAGCATGCCTGCTATTTCGTGAATGGCACTCTTTAAAGCGCGGACAGGGTCCAAATGAGAGCCTCCAGCGCAAACAACGTTCATTCCATTTTCACGCGTATTTTTCGCAATTACCCATAAGCTCGGGATACCGTGTTCCATCGTAGCATTAAAAGCATGCAATTCATAACCGGTAATCGTGTACAGCCGCTGGATCATTAATTGTAATTCCGTATCATTTGCTGAACTAAGATCAAGGCGGGGAAGAGGTAATGCAGCATACCAAGTGAGCAAAAAGGCGTCACGCTCTACAACTTCTAAAATACCGTGAAAAATTGCTTCTTCTAGACTACCACCAATGGCACAGCCATTTGATGTTTCATATACGTAAGCATCTCGATGACCGAGGCTATAATAAGCGATTGATTCAGGAACTAAAATTGGACGGTTTTGTGACAATGAATATCCCCATACCCAGTTTTGTTCATAGTCAGGGTCAAATGGTTTAAATGGAAAACCATCACGATTATAGTGTTCATTTGTATGTACACCGAGCGTAAGGGGATTTAGTGCATGATCCTCTAAATCATGAAAACTACCATGCACATTTGTCTTTTTCCCTCGAGGTGACATACCACAATATCGCTCTAAACCTTCTAAAATAGCAGTTGCTTCACTTACTGCAAATGAAAGAGTTCGGCCTGCAACCCCTTCATTTCCAAACATTAATGGCATGTTTATAATAACGTCAGCAAATGGTAATAAAGAATGCTGCATTTTTCCGTTCAACATACCGACTCGGTAATCTAAATAGTCCTTCGTTAAAAATGTGTTTAGTTCATGAATGGAACGACAGCGATATGTTGCATCACTTGTTTTTAAGCTCGGTTGTAATGAAATCGTTGCTGCATCTGCCGTGTCATCAGGCAAATTACTACATACAGGACAGAGCGGATCTGGAAGAAAAGAATGCCGCGTACATTGCAGTGTTTGTAAGTTTAGTAAAATGAGTTCATTTTCTAAAGAAGGATGATTATGAGTTAATATTTTCTCTGTTTCTGCGCAAATCAGATGGCACATTTGCAGAATGCCATTTTGGGTGGCACGTACATCACGCCTCGTTACGTTTCCTTCTTTTACCGCATATTTTCGCTGTAACTCCCACATTTCTTTTTGATCAAATCCAGCGATAAAGCGTCGTCCATCGGCACAATGAGTACATCCCGCTGCAAGAGGATGAATATAAGGACCGATAACCCCTTCACCAAATGAAGTAAAACCACGTAGCCACGGAATATGATTTGACCGGAAAGTTAGCTCAGCGTCATGATGAATCGTAGAAGGAGAGCCGTCGTGTAATACGAGAGCGAGGTCGATATTTTCAGGGATTTCGTCTGCAATTGTGTGTTGGCGAATGATGGAATATTGTTTGCATAATTGATCATGTACATAGTCTGCAAGAAGGCCATCTCCTATAAGTAATATATTTTGAGTCATAGACTATCCTCCTTTGCAATTAATACCCCGTACACACCATCTAAGTTTTCTTTCAAAAATGATTCAATCGCTAAATCAAACACGAATGGATAAAAGTGATGTTCTTCTAAATGTTGCAAGGCAAGCTGTAGAGATTGCGTACTTGGAATTTCTTCTTCTGCTTGTATTTCTAACCTAAAAGAATCCGTGTCATATAAAATAATAGATGATTCAGGCAAAATATTAGTTCTGTAAGGAGTTTCTTCATTTTGAATATGAAGAAGCGATAGTTGTAGTGCGTTTCGTAACGCTAACGTCATATTAATATTAGATGCACCATACCATCGATCATGTATACCAACCCAAACGACTGGAAAGCTGAGAATCTCTTCACCCATTGCGATTTTAGGTGTTTCATGAATGGTAGCGAGGGCATCGTAATAAAATCTACAATGTTTATCATGAATGTCCGTTAAGTCGACCGTCGTAATTTCTTCTAGCATATGTGATTGTCGTTCATACAATTTATTATTTAAATGTTGTTGTAGTGCCCGGTATACACCCTCTGTCATCGTTTCTCCAGCGCCAATACCGATATCGTTATGTTCAGGGATAAGGCGGTGCATAATTTCTGCTACGTATGTTTCGATTCCTACTAAACCAGCTTCTCGGCGCGCTTCGTTATGAGTTAAACCACTGCAAGTTATAAGAGGCAGGAGAGAAGCTGGGCCATCTGATAGAGGTGTAGCTACTTGAATATGGCATTGTGATAACGGTAATTGATGTAAATCTTGTTCATCCCATACATGGAATATACCAGTTTCTTTAGAAGTTAATGAATCGAAAAAACGGAATAAATCAGTTGAGGTATGTTGGTTAGACCGATGCTCAAGTTTTTCAGAAAGGTTTTCTATCGTATCAATTGTAAAACTTTCATCAGTGGCGAGAGGATGTTTTATAAAAGGATGCCATGTTCCTTCAAGTGTTTCATAATTTAATAAAAAGAATTGTGGATTCTTTTCTCGATGTGAATCATCAGCAACATGTTTAAATAATTCAAAAACGATTATATTTGCTAGCATTGCAGATGTAATTGGTGAAAATGAAGCTGATGAATGTTCATTTTGTAAAGTTGTTTCATGTAGCCGATGCCATGCGGATTCCCAGCATTCTTCACGATTAGCCATTACGACAGGACCAGCTATACCAAGTGTTGATAAACAAACGGCTGGTATGAAGTTCTTTCCTATTTCCTTGCAAATCGCATGAACTGCTCTTAGTCCTTCGATATCTCCATTTTGCGAAACGTATAAAATCCAGTCGAAAGGCTCGAACACTTCATGCAGGGGACGATCATTTGTTGTATCTATTTCTTGAACAAGTACAGCATCATCTACTTCATGCGCAAGTTCTACTAGCTCGTGAATACGGTCGTAATTCGTTTCTTCATAATCTGTCACAAGGTAATAAAAGGTAGGTAATCCGGATTCTAATAAAGAAGAAACTAAGGAAGTAAGCATATCTCCAGAGCCGATTATAAGTACATTTGCATTGCGGTACGTTTCGAATTTTAAAGCGCCTGAATGAGAATCTGCTTCTAGAAATTCAATTTGCGAAGCATATCTATCAAGTAATGCACTGTTTAATTCATGAGGTGCATCTTGACTTACATCACGGACAAACCCATTTGTATATAAAATCTCCCCAATTTCAAATACACGATTTTGATAGGGGAGAGGGAGACCATCCGTTATTTCTGCTAAAGAATGATTACCGTTAAACATTGGCATTAATTTTTCAATCCAGTTATAAATTCCGTCACCGTCCATACGAAATGAACTGGCGTTATTTCGAAAATAGACACCCCCGTTTGAGTCGGGGAGGAAGAAAGTATCTTTATTTGCTTTTAGTTTTGCATGTGCTGGAAGGTTACTCATTTTAATCCTCCTTACGTTTTAGGCATACATTATTACCTTATGTCATGCGATTTGTCCCGTATGAATGCAATAAAAAAAGCTGTAGAATGATATATTCTACAGCCTGTAATAGATTATGAATCTATCAACCTTCTAATAATAATGATTTTGGATCTTCAAGCATATCTTTAACAGCAACAAGGAAGCTAACTGCTTCTTTACCATCAACAATACGGTGATCGTAAGATAAAGCGATATACATCATTGGGCGGTTTTCCATACGTTCGTTATCGATTGCAACTGGACGTACTTGGATTTTGTGCATTCCTAAAATACCAACTTGTGGGCTGTTTAGGATCGGTGTTGACATTAGAGAACCGAACACACCACCGTTTGTAATTGTAAATGTACCACCTTGTAGTTCTTTTAATGAAAGTTTGTTATCACGTGCTTTTTTACCTAATTCACGAATTTCGCTTTCGATTTCAGCGAAGTTTAATTGGTTCGCATCGCGTACAACTGGAACAACTAATCCATCTGGAGCTGCTACTGCAATACCGATATCATAGAATTTTTTAATGATAAGCTCGTCGCCTTGAATTTCAGCATTTAATAATGGGAATTGTTTTAATGCTGCAACAACTGCTTTTGTGAAGAATGACATGAAACCAAGACGTACATCATGTTTTTTCTCGAAAGCATCTTTACGCTCTTTACGTAATTCCATGATTGCAGTCATATCAACTTCGTTAAATGTTGTTAACATTGCAGATGTTTGTTGAACTTCTACAAGACGTTTTGCAATTGTTTGACGGCGGCGGGACATTTTCACGCGCTCAACTGGTTTTTCGAATTCAGTTTTTGCAACTGGAGCAGGAGCTGGACTTTTTGGAGCAGCTGGTGCTTCTTTTGGTGCTGCAGCATGAGCTTGTACATCGTGTGGTCTCACACGTCCAAGTGGATCTGTGCTACGTACGTCGTTTAAGTCGATTCCTAATTCACGAGCCATTTTTCTAGCAGCTGGTGATGCGATAGGACGGTTTGTATTTGGTAAACCTTGTAAAGTTGCAGTTTGTTCAGCACTTGGTGCCGCAGCTTTTGGTGCTTCAGTTGTTTCTTGTTTTGGTTGCTCAGCAGCCGGTGCAGGTGTACTTACTGCAACTGGTGCTCCGTTTGCGTCTAAAATTGCGATAGTTGCGCCAACTTCAACTGTATCCCCAGGTTCGCCTAGTAACTTCGATACAATACCTGAATCTTCTGCAATGATTTCTACATTGACTTTATCAGTTTCAAGCTCAACAACGCTGCCACCTTTCTCAACTTTGTCGCCTACGTTGATAAGCCATTGTGAGATAGTTCCTTCAGTAATAGATTCTGCAAGCTCAGGTACTTTAATTTCGATCATTTTAAATGTCCTCCCCTTATTTGCCTAACGGTGTGTTTTTTCTTCTTTTGTCTTCGGTAATCTCCATTTGTTAGCCTGACCTTAGGCAGAATATCTGCCCAAGGAACAAGCTAGAAATCTTCATTGTTACTTTTTAGTTGCTGAAAACTTCAATTTCTAGTTTATCTTGACGGAAGTTATACTTCACATCTAAAGCGTGTGAAACAATTAGTTCTTGCTCAGCTTTGTGAGCGAATGGATCGCCGCCAGATGGGCTAGAGCGATCTGGGCGTCCAATATAACCTGTTTTCACTTTATCTCCAGCTAGTTCGAACAGAATTGGAGCCATGTAATGCCATGCGCCCATATTACGAGGCTCTTCTTGAACCCAAATAATTTCTTCTAAGTTTTTAAAGCGTTTAATAATAGATTGAACTTTCTCAGCAGGGAATGGGTACAACTGTTCAATACGAACGATATGAATTTCATCTAAGTTGTACTCATGCTTACCAGACTCGATTTCTGCTGCTAAGTCAATCGCCATTTTACCCGTACTTAAAACAAGACGTTTTACTTTGTTTGGTTTCATGCCAAGGTTTTCTTGTTCTAAAGCAGGTTGGAAACGTCCTTCGCTTAACTGACTAGCAGTTGAAAGCGTAAGTGGGTGACGTAATAAACTTTTCGGCGTCATCAATACTAATGGTCGAACAGCTTCTGTTCCTAAGATAGATGCTTGACGACGCAGGATATGGAAATATTGTGCCGCGCTCGTTAAGTTTGCAACTGTCCAGTTGTTCTCAGCAGCTAACTGTAAGAATCGCTCTGGACGTGCACTAGAGTGCTCTGGCCCTTGACCTTCATAACCGTGTGGTAATAGAAGAACTAAACCAGATTTTTGACCCCATTTTGCTCTTCCAGCTGAAACATATTGATCAAATAATGCTTGCGCAGTATTTGAGAAGTCACCATATTGCGCTTCCCACATAACAAGCGTTTCTGGAGCGAATACGTTATAACCATACTCGTAACCAACAACAGCAGCTTCTGATAACGGACTGTTATGAACAGAGAATGAAGCGTTAATGTTTGGTAAGCGATGTAATGGTGAATATGTTTCATTTGTATCCGTATCGTGTAATACGATGTGACGATGCGCGAATGTACCACGCTGTGAATCTTGACCAGTTAAACGAATTGGTGTACCTTCTTGTAAAATAGAAGCGAATGCTAATGATTCAGCAAGTGCCCATTCAATTTTACCGTTCTCTTCAAGAGCGTCTTTACGGCGCTCAAGAATTTTCTTCACTTTCGGATATACGTTAAAGCCTTCTGGCCAAGATAGCAGACCTTCATTAATTGCACGAAGTGAATCAAGCTCAACACCAGTATCAATTGACTGAATGCCCTTTGCAACAACATCTGGCACTTTAACGTGAATTGTTGCATCGCTCGTATCAGCTGGCGGTACTTGTGCATAGTCAGATTTTAATTGCTCTTGCGTAAACTGTGTAATTGTTTCAATTTCATCTGCATTTAGAACACCAGCAGCTTGTAATTGATCTGCATAAATTGCTCTTACAGTTGGGTGATTTTTAATCTTTTTGTACACTTGTGGTTGTGTAACTGCTGGATCATCCATTTCGTTATGACCGTAGCGACGGTAACCAATTAAATCGATTAAGAAATCTTTTTTGAACAACATGCGATATTGAATCGCAAGATTAGCAGCAGCAAGACAAGCTTCCGGATCATCAGCGTTCACGTGAACAATCGGAATATCGAAACCTTTTGCAAGGTCACTTGAATATTTCGTAGAACGAGAATCATAGCTATCAGTCGTAAAACCGACTGCATTGTTTGCGATAACATGAATTGTTCCGCCTGTTTGATATGCATTCAATCTGCTTAAGTTGAGTGTCTCAGATACAATACCTTGACCAGGGAATGCAGCATCACCGTGAACTAAAATTACGAATGATTTTGAAGTATCTTGTTCTGGAAGACCAGATTTTTTACGGTTTTCTTGAGCCGCACGTGCGAAACCTTCTACAACCGGATTCACGAACTCAAGGTGACTTGGGTTATTTGCTAATGTAACGCGAGTACTAACTTCTTCGTTACTAACGACTTGTTCTCTACCTAAATGGTATTTTACGTCGCCAGTCCAACCAGAGTTTGCTACTGCGCCTTCTATTTTTGCATGTTTGAACTCAGCAAACATGTGACTATATGGTTTTTCTAATACGTGTGCAAGTACGCTTAGACGACCGCGGTGAGCCATACCAATCATGACATCTTCTACGCCATTTTTAGCACCTTCTAGCACAATTTCATCTAGAACGGGTACAAGCATATCAACGCCCTCGATAGAGAAACGCTTTTGCCCAACGAATGTTTTATGCAAGAATTGCTCGAAACCTTCAACAGCTGTTAAACGTTTTAAAAGAGCAGTTCGTTTTTGATTTGATAGTGGTTGACGCAATGAATTTGATTCCACCATTTGATGCAACCACGCGCGTTCTTCACTATCTTGTATATGAGAAAATTCATAAGCTAAAGTTTGTGTATACACTTCTTTTAATCTATGAATTACATCAAGTGCAGTGTGAATACCTTCTGGTGCATCTTGCCATACTGTTTTTGCTGGAATCGCTTTCAAATCAGCGTCGCTCAGTTCGTTCATTGCTTTCTCAAGAAGAGATTGTCCATTTGCAGCATCTTCCATCGGATTGATGTGAGCCAACGTATGCCCGAAAGAACGAATCTGTTCAACAAGTTGAACGACTTTAAGAATTTTTTCAATGTTACCTGTGTTTTGAGGAGAAAAATGTGTTGCTGTGTTGTCCCCTGTTACGACATCATCTTGAAACGAAGGAGCTCCAAAAATTTCAAAAAGCTCTTGTAATTCCGGATCAACAGAACCTGCTCCAGTTACGTAAAGATCATACTGTTCAATAACATAACCAAGGTTCGGACCGTGGAACTTGGCCCAAGGGTTTGTCGTTGTATTCTTCCTCGTCATTTGTTTAAACCTCCCAATGCATATAATCCTTTTTCCATACAAAAAGGTGCATTTTGCTCTTTTCAATAATTGATGAACCAATAATCAATGTAAATGTTTTTCTTTACTCTTATGTTATTACAATAATTTACATAATACCAAACACTATTACTTATCTGTTTTGTAAAAAAACATTCACAATAACTTATCACCCAAGTTAATCTTTCATGTTATAAAGTAATTTTGCAGAAAAATAGGGTGGGTATATTTGGTATACCTATACGAATAACTAAAATTGTTGCATGTAAATATAAGTATAATAGTTAGAATGTTTCGATAAAAATAAGTTCGAATTATGTATATTGAAATAATAAGCGCTTTCATTGATATTATACAACAATATAACGGAATATAGTATAAAAAATAAAAAATTATGAATTTATCGTAAACTTTATTTAGATAGTGTTAAATATCGAAAGGAAAGTGAAGGATTTCTACAAAAAAAGTTGCTAAACATAAAAAATGCTTCATAAACAGTTAGTTTCTATAAATATGCCGAAAAACACCGTAAAACCAATAACACATTTTGCGGAATAAAGGGATAAATGAAATATTTTAAAAGGCTAAAACAAATATGGAGATATTAAATTTTAAAAGAAGAGAGGTGGAGATATAGTAACGGTTAGTTCCATTGTTCCATGTTTCGCTTTAAAATAGACGTGCCGAAATTGAAAAAGTTTCTTCTATATAAATAGAGTGAAACAAACTAAAATACATGTAAAGGAAACTTGACGTAAAGGTTACTTTACATATATACTCAGTGTAAGGAAGGAGGGAGAAATTTCCTTGGAAAATAAAATGGTCGAATACCGAAAAAAATTTGGACTATCTCAAGAAAAATTGGCTGAGAAACTAGGCGTTTCCAGACAAACCATCATTTCAATTGAAAAGGGAAAATACGATCCATCACTTCCGTTAGCATTTGAAATAGCAAAAACATTTCAGACAACGATAGAACATGTATTTATTTATGAAGGAAAAGAAGGGGAGGAGTAAAGATGAACTATTCACAAAAGTACTTCATTATCATGGGAATTATCTTTTTATTTATGAGTGGATTTATGATACTAACAGGTATAATGACGCATTCTGCACCGCCAGAAGCAACTTATCCATTGCTTGGGATGATGATTATGAGTTTCTGCCTAAGTTACTTACACCCGCAATTTAAAGAAAAAGACGAGCGAATGAAGCTCATTCGTTATAAAGGAATGTTCGTGACCTTTTTTGCATTAACAGCATATTATCTTCTTTTCTCTATCGGCTTAAACTTAAAAATACTTACACTATCTGCTACTGAACTATTGAACATACTAATGGCACTTACGATGAGTACAGTTTTCATCTCATTTGTTGTTTTATCGAAAAGATATTAAGATGGAAGAGAGAAAGGAAGATTAACATATGCAAATGATGTATGCTTTTGGCATTGGGCTTGTATTATTTTTAGCCGTATTCTTATTTATTCGGAAAGACGTGCAAGGTGGGACGTTAACGAAACGAGGCTTTTATAAAATGATCGGCTGTTTAGTTGTTATGTTTATAGCGATTATCGTAATGATCGTTTTAATAAATCAATCACTATAGAATGAACCTTACTGGAGTAAGGTTTTTCTTTTTTGTATAAAATCCGAAAATTCCTGCTAAATCAATTTACTGTATATAATCGATATTATATAATTTAATAAAATGATAGATAAGGAGAATAGTATATGAATAAAAAAACTATCTTCTTTTTATTAACATGTATACTACTTGTAGCTACTGCTACTTATATAATATGTAACAAACGAGAACAAGTGCCACCTATGTTAGTATGGGAGGGGCAGGAATACTATGTAACGCATGGACCTGCGAAAGCAGAAGAAGTTGGGCAAAGGCTCGGAGAAGTAACAAAGAAAATTGAAACAAGTAAAAAACCTACTAAAAATAGTGAATCTAACACATTACAAGAAAAAACAGAAGTATTCACAATGATAGAAGAAGAAAAACATCCTCACTCACCTTTAATCATAAAGGAGCCTCATAGTGATGAATATAGAGTAGTAAGACCGATGTTAAAAGTACTATAAAATAAAAAGAGATCCATATGCAGACAGTAACTTCATATCCATGGTCGTTAAGAAAAATGTTTGTTTTTTTTCTTTGCTTCATCCTTCTGTCAATCGGTGCAATTTATATTTTGATGAATCAAGAGGCGCTACAAAAGAGAGACTTCATTTTATATGTATTATTTGTTGCTATTAATATATCGCTTTGGTTATCGCTTATGATCTTTGATTGGAGTATGTGGATGGTAGCGGGGCATTATGTGCTTGGAGCAATTGTTATTGTTGTTTCGAATATGAATAAGAAATAGGCCAGCAACCTTAAAGTTGCTGGTTTTTATTTTGCTATTTATAATGAAGAAACAAATTTTAATAGAGAGTAGTGGGCGTTATGAGATGGAAAGAGGGAACATTTGAAAAAATAGAAACGAATGACTCATCTGTTGAGCAACTTATACATACATTCAAGGAACAAAACGTAAATGGCGGAGCGGTTATAAGCTGTTTTAAAGTACATAACGGAAATTTTTTCAAAGAAATACCACATTCGAAAGATGGATACGAGCACTTCTTTCGAAGAATCTTTAACTCTTTAGATATAATTAATAGCTTAGAAGAGTTAAAAATACATACGTCAGAAAAATATAAGTTTCATTTTAAAGAGCAGCTAGCAGTCATGCTTGATGGTAGCATTGCCGCGCAAATTTTGTGGGGCGGAGCATATGAAGGGTTTAAGGAACGACCAGTTATCGCCAAGCAATTAGCAGTCAATGTATGTCAATATATGTTCCAAGATCGATACGAAGATATTAAAGTGTTTGAAAGCTATCGCCCTTGGACAGATTGGTTTTACGATGTTGCGTGGGATGTTACTTGGATGGTGTTAGATAGTAAGGAGCATAAAATGTGGTTCATTTGTGCTACGGATACGGATTGATAGAAGAGGGCCTTGTAGGAATGCTGCAAGGCTCTTTATCTTTGGGAATGAATAGAAAACGAATCATATAAATGCTATACTAAAAAATGTTTGTAATGTTAGTTTCATACTATTTTATAGTGATGACTTACTAGAAAAGATAAGAGGAGAATGAACGTGCAAAAGATACAAAAATTATTGCTGTTAATGATGGTAGTAGGATTAACAGTAGGTGTTTTAGCAGGGTGTGCAAACCCGAAAGATACGACAGAAGAATTTTTAACTGCGATACAAAAAGGTGATGTAGAAAAGGCTCGTACATTTGTTGAGAATGACAAGGAATTTAATAAACTAAACGAAAAAACAGATGATGCTGAGGCAAAAGCGATGCTAAGTGCAATTACGAAAAACTTTAAATTTGAAAAGCCAGAAGAAGTATCGAAAAAAGATGACAAAGCAGAAGTGAAAGTAAAAATTACATCTGCCGATCTATCCGTTGCTGTAACAAAAGCAGTGGGAGAAGTTATGCCAATGGCCTTCGCTAGCGCTTTTAGCGAAGACAAAGAGCAATCTGAAAAAGCAATCGAAAAAACAATGACATCAACAATTGTCAAACACTTATCAGATAAAGATGCAATCATGGCAACTCGCGAAGTTACATTGAACTTAAAGAAAAACAAAGATGGCGACTATAAAATCGTTGCAGATGATAACTTGAAAGAAGTATTGTTTGCTAATGCGAAGTCTTTGGAGAAGATGTTTGGTGGGAAGTGATTGATTTAGATAAAAAAGAGAAGCCATATCACGTAGAAGGTTGATATGGTTTCTCTTTTTTTATGACCCCGGAGAGGCTCGAACTCAGAATCTCCATCAACAATCTTTCATGGTTATAGCAGATGATAGGGGATGAAAGTTGTTGTAGCTCCGTTACATAGTGATACTATACAGGAAACAGTTGATAGGCATACCTCTTTAGTTTTATCTAGAAAAATAGGATGGGAATAGGTCTACGTATTTAATAGTAGATACTTATAGTAGAAATAATTTCGTAGAATGGGACTAGATGATGTTACTGAGTTAGCGCCAATGCATAAGGTATAATTTCAAATGCCGAAAGGATAACTTTTAGGATAGAAAGAGTTTGGAGTTGTAAGATTATATAAAATATTCGTAGTTGCAACAATTCTATTGTGGTAAAATATTCTATGTAAATATTTAAAAGGGGAATGGCTATGGGGGATATAAAAGTTACTCCTGAACAGTTGCGAAAAGTGGCAGGGACTATTAGATCAACTATCACAAATGCAACTGCAACACAGGAGCGACTAAAACGAGATATTGATATGATTTCTAGTAATTGGTTGGGCTCAACCTATATGAAATTTAATACGGATTTCCGTGATTCATCATTTAAAATGGCACAATTTATAACCATATTAGAGCCGCTTGAGAAGTTTCTACTTGATTCTGCTAATAAATTCGAACAGGTAGATAATATGGATGTTGCTATTGCGATGGCTTCTGGTATTCTTAATAAAAATAATGATAAAGTCGAATATCTTACGGGTAAGGCAGAAGGTGCTGAAGGAGATCGACTTGGAGGGAAATTAGAAGGTACAGTAGTAAATGGTGAGTTTGAATTAAGTAAGGATAGTAAAATAAATACAAAGTTCGGTACTGGTTCTGCAGAGCTAAATATTCCGTATAGTAAAGAAACACTCCGCGAAGATGCTTCTAGTGGTAACTTGATTGGTGGAAAAGTGGAGGGACGCGCTCAAGAAACATCTTATGTAAGAACGGATATTCCTTATATGGAAGATATAACTGTAACTCAAAAAATGCACGATTTTAGTAGTATTGTAGGTTATGATGAGTATACAGCGAAGGTAGGTGCGGAATATAGTTCGCGCAAGTATGAATTGCTTTTAGAGAAAATTGATGTTCCGGATATTATTCCGTATTTCAGTGATCACGATATAACAATCCGCTTAGAATTGGGAGTAGGGACTTATGGGTATAAGCTTCACATGGGTCAAGAGAAAGGTTTTTATGCATCATACGAAGGTTTTGGAGGAGGTTTTTTCTTGAAACCTGAAAAAAAGGAGTAATCACACATGTTTAAACAAGGACGTATTTTGATGTATATTTTTACCGCGGTTTTATTTTTTTCTTCATTCTTTTTTCCGCAGCCAATGGAAAAAAGGTTTTTAACAGCTATTGCAGCATTGATTATTGGTGGAATAGGTATTGGAATTTCCTATCTATTAGAAATTTTGAGTAACAAGTCGAAGAATATATCTAAAAAGAACGGAGAATGACGATGGAACTTTTCCCGATTGGTTCAGTTGTAAAGCTAAAAGATCTAAACCAACCTGTTATGATTATTGGAAGAATGGTCATTTCAGCGGATAAACGTGATTTTGATTATGTAGGGGTTCTTTATCCGGTGGGTTATTTAGGTGATGAAAAAGTATTATGTTTTAATCATGATAAAATTGTAGAGGAAATGCATAGAGGGTATATGACTGAGAGTGAATTGGTTCTACGTGAGAAATTAGTAGAATTGTAAAAAGAAATGTAAATCTTAAAGATATAATAGGGGAAACAAAATGGGAAAGATAATGAGAACTCTTGTAATCATAGGTATACTTATCCCTCCGGTACTACTGTGGAGTGCACCTGATATTCCTCTAAATGATAAACTGCTGTTTACAGGTTTACAACTAACTGTAGGATTCACCACAGTAGTAGTGTTAGAGGTTATATTTAGAAATCGAAAAAAGAAGGGGGTAAAATAGATATAAATTGTATAGAATGGCAGATAAGAATATTGGTGGTTAATCATCTCAATAAAAGAAGCTAACAGAAGCAGGGAGAAATCCTTGCTTTATTTTTTGTATAGAATTGCTAAGTAGAGTATGGTTAAATTAGGATATCTGAAGGGGGAATAGGGATCTGAGTTAGATAAACGGTAGTCTTAAGAGTTATCTAACTGATTTCAATGAGTGTAAAAACTATAATTTTAATTACTATACAAACTTAAGTAGCATTTTCTTTTTAGTCCTTTCTCAGTTTTATGGAAACAAAAAAGAGGACGTCCCCTGAGCCAGCTGGTTTGCTGACTAGAAGTAGTCCTCTGTTAACTTGTGGTGTCTGATGGAGACCTCCACAGTTTTAGCTTTTGAGAATACTCCCTCAAGCCTTGATACTATTAGGTTTTATGACCCCGGAGAGGCTCGAACTCACGACCTCCACCCTGTCAAGGTGGCGCTCTCCCTGCTGAGCTACGGGATCTTCAAAAATGCGTATGTAACAGCATCTGTAATCTTTATGATAAAGTAATTATATGCAATTAACTGAAATTTTTCAATATTTTTAAATTAGGTTTTAAAAAGGAAATCATATGCAATTATACGAGTAGTGTCTGAAGGGATAATGATAAGAAAAAACTTAGTAGGATGTAGCGGTCATATTATTTAAGATATTTATCTAAAGGGTTTTCATCGCTTAAATCAACAAGTAAAGGGCATAAGAATAATAGAGGTAGAGCGGCATTAGCATGATGAAAGGTGTCATTAGATACATATTGCCTCCTAAAACAATACGGGCAATGTTTTTCAAATGTCACGAGTATTGACCATACATCTTTTATTGTCCACTTCGTGTTACAATACGTACAACGGGCCATAGAGTTCCTCCTTATGTTAAGGTTACTTCTAGTATAGTCCATTTTATTGTACTGAAGTCATTTGTATTTGGTGTGATAAAATGTAAGTTGTTTTGTGTTTTATGTGGATTTATTTAGTGATTTATGATCATTTACATATCGTTTGCTATTTTTTGGATGATAATAGATTTTCAGTTTCAATATGCAAACTGGCCAATATATCCTTTTTACAATTTACTTAAAATCATGTATAACAGAGATACAAGATTATTTTATAATTATTCAAGAGTAGAGGGAGAATTTATTATAATGGTTAGGAAAACGTTCAAGATGCGTGTATCTAGAAATAGAACGATTTCGATTAATGGATCAATTCTTGATGTGGATGTTACACATGATGAGTTTTTACAAGAGTTTGTTGAGTGGGTTGATTCTAAAGGTTGGTCGTTTATGGGGATGACAGATGAGATTACACCTGAGGAAGCTAGTCAAAAATTAATAGATTCATTGATTGATGAGAAGGATAAGAAAGAATAATTCTTTCTTATTTTTTATTGTATATTTATGTCATTCATCGTAAAAGTATGATATAGTAAAAAACAGTGAATATTCTTCCAATTTAATACAAATTACATATAGATTGGTATATTCAATTTTTAAACTGTGAGAGTATAGGGAAAAGGGAGAGTCATATGGTAAAATTTAAGAAAATTTTGGCTTTTATTACCGTTATTTGTTTATTTTTTTTGACACCTATGACGTTACGTGCTGAGACAAATATTGGAGTGAATCCAGAACAAGTAGCCCCACCACCTAAGGAAGGGCCGAATGTTTTTAGTCAGTTTGCAACTACGATTGATGCGAAAACTGGAGATATTTTGTATGATAAAAACGCACATCATCGTGCATTTCCAGCTAGTATGACGAAGGTGTTAACGGCGATTTTACTTATGGAGCATACGAAGCCTGAGGATGAATTTACGTTTTCACAATTAGCATTAGATCAAGAGAAGAGTAATTATCAAATTGAGTTTCAACCTGGTGAGACGATTAATAGAAATACTGCGCTTATGATTTTAATGGTGCTGAGTGCGAATGATGTGTCGTATGCGATTGCGGAGCATATTGGCGGAAGTGTTGAGAATTTCGCTCATATGATGAATGAGAGAGCGAAACAATTAGGGGCTACAGATAGTCACTTTGTCACGCCAAATGGATTGCATGATCCGAATCATTATACTACGCCATATGATATGGCGATGATTACGAGAGGTGTACAAAAGTATCCTGAAATTCTGCAAGCAATGAATACGAAAAGAACGACAGTTACGACATCTAGACAGACGGTGTCTATTTTTAACAAGTCTACTTATTTTGAAAATCCATATAGTATTGGTGGAAAGACTGGTTTTACAAATGAAGCGCGCAATACACTCGTTTTATTAAATGAGAAGGATGGAAATCGTATTATAAATGTAGTAATGGCTTCTCAAAGACCTGAAATTTATGAAGATTTGAAGCAGATGGCGGACTATTCTTTCGGTCAATTTGTGAAGCAAATGGTACTAGATAAACAGAGTTGGCATCAAAAAACAACATATTTAAATAAAGATATTGATAGCGAACTTGAGCAAAGTGCAGAACTTACGCTTAAGAAAGATGAAGGGAAAAACGTAAGGACGATTTTCCATGCGGCTTCATTAGATAAAGATTCTTTATATCATAAAGGAATCCATCGCGGTGAGGTAGTTGGGGCAGTTGATATTACGAAAAATAATCAAACAATTGCGACGGTAAATGTTCTTTCAAAAGAAGATGTTACTTTTGCGATGCCTAAAAAAGATACGGCTACGCCTGAAGTAAAAGAATCAAATGTGAAAATAATAAGCATTGGGATAGGGGCTGCTGTACTATTTGGAGCTATTTTATTTGTAGTGCTACGCCGAAATACAACAGGAATGAAATCAGAAGAAAAATAAATTACTAGTTAAAAGGCTGTGAAGAGACTTTGTCACAGTCTTTTTTATATATCGAAAATAACTAATAATTGTAAATTTTCTTATTGCATTTCCGGTTTGTTCGTTATATTATTTAGTTGTGTTCTTGTTAAAGAACAGAAGTGAATATTGCATACTTCAAATAATATAAAACAACGGAGAGGGAGAGATACGATGAAATTAATTTGGAAGGTGATTAGCAACGTTATCTCATTTGTTTTATTTGCGTTGATGGTTTGCTTAGCTTTTGTAGTTATTTCTTCAAAAGCGAGTGGTGGTGATCCAACGGTAATGGGATATCAATTTAAGAGTGTTCTTTCAGGATCGATGGAGCCAACATTTTTAACAGGATCAATCATTGCGATAGAGCCGACGAAAGATGGTTCTAAATATCAAAAAGGTGATGTTATTACTTTTAAAGAGAAAGATCAAAAAATTATCACTCACCGTATTATCGGTGTGAAAGATATAAATGGAAAAGTAATGTATGAAACAAAAGGGGATAACAACAACGGCGCTGATTTAGAACCAGTACTTGCGGAGAATGTCATTGGAAAATACGCGGATATTACAGTTCCTTATGCAGGGTATGCATTAAATTATGCAAATTCAAAAGCTGGAGCTGCTTTACTTCTTATTATTCCAGGAGTCTTTTTATTAGGATATTCCGCTATTACTATTTTTGGTGCTATTCGTAGCATAGACGGAGAAAAGAAAGAGAAAAAAGTAGAACAATCTGTCTAGTTCATTTGGTTATACTTTCCGTTTAGGAAGTTGACAAATATATAAATCAAGGGGATATGGACATGACTTTAAAGAAAAAATTAGGAATGGGTATCGCATCAGCAGTATTAGGAGCAGCGTTAGTTGGCGGAGGAACGTTTGCATTTTTCAGTGATAAAGAAGTGTCAAACAATACATTTGCGGCTGGTACGCTTGATTTAGCATTAAATCCATCAACAGTTGTTAATGTATCGAATTTAAAACCTGGTGATACAGTTGAAAAAGAATTTAAATTGGAAAATAAAGGAACATTAGATATAAAAAAAGTACTACTAAAAACAGATTATAATGTAGAAGATGTGAAGAAAGATAATAAAGATGATTTTGGTAAACATATTAAAGTAACATTCTTAAAAAATGTAGACAAGCATGAAACAATCGTAAAGGAAACAACGCTAGATAAATTGAAGGGTGACACACTTACTGCGGTAAATAACGATTTAGCTGCTTGGTTCTGGGATGAAAAAGGTATTTCTGCAGGTAAGTCTGATAAATTCAAAGTGAAATTTGAGTTCGTTGATAATAAAAAAGATCAAAATGAATTCCAGGGGGATAAGCTACAATTAACTTGGACGTTTGATGCACAACAAGGTGAAGCTGAAGGAAAATAATAAGGACAAGAAAAAGAGACTATCAAAAATGATAGTCTCTTTTTCTGATAAAAGGGAAATGTAAAAAGAAAGATAATTTTTATATCATTTTGTAATTCACTTTATTATAATAAAGATATAGTTCTTGATAAAGAACGAGTTGTTCGATAGGAGAGATTAAAATGCTGAAGCCACCTCGCAATTTTAAAAAGATTCTTATATTGCCATGTTTGTGTTCTATTACTTTTTATTTAGGCTCTCAAATGATGACTTATACAGAAGCAACTTTCGTTCATGAAACGAAAGTAACGGCTACGATTTCTACAGCAAGTATTTTTCCAAAAACAGTTGATCAATTAGCAGAACAAGCTAAGAAACATAAGGAATTTATTTTACATGAGTATGGAGAGATGAAATCAAAAGTAACTGTTACCTCCGTTCAAGAGTTAGAACAGGCGCTTGTTACGTGGAAGCAAGGGCGGGAGAAAATAGTTGCTGAGAGAGAATCTTTACAAAAAGTGTATAAGTCAATAGAAGAACCTTATAATCAAGTGCAAGAAGAGTTAAAAGGAAATACAACTGAATCGAATAAGCAAGTATTCTCGTATGTGAATGCTGGTTTTCATATAGTGAAAGAAAACTGTGAGTATGTTGATAAAGAAGTTAATTTACAAGTGATTGATAAACAAATTCAAGATTTTGAGAAGTTACTAGTAGATGAAACAGCAAAACTAGAAGAGAGTAAGAAACAAGAAGAAGCAAAAAAACTAGAAGAGAGTAAGAAACAAGAAGAAGCAAAAAAATTAGAAGAAAAGAAACAAGAAGAAGCGAAAAAGTTAGAAGAGAAGAAACAAGAGGAAGCGAAAAAATTAGAAGAGAAGAAGAAACAAGAGGAAGCAAAAAAGCAAGAAGAGAGTAAAAAACAAGAATAACAAGTAAAATACAGCAACATATAGAGCGAATAGCGGTTATACAGCCAAATAGGTGAGAGAGCATTGCGACTCACCTATTTGGCGTATCCTCTTTATTTTAACGATACATGTAAAAATCTAGAAGATAGGAGAAAACTAGTTGGCAGTATGATAGTGAAGGAGAATAATTAGTTTAAATATTAATTAACATTTTTTATTTATCAATATTTTTTAGAAATTTCGGAATAATATTGAGAAATAAAAATAACTGAAAATATTAATAAATATTTGTTGTATTTATATAGGTTTGTTCGTTATAATGAACATAAGGTTTTTAAAAAAGAACAAATATTAGCTAATGCTAATATAGTTTTAGTTACATCTCTTATTTTAAATAAGAGATAGCAATAAAAATATAAAAAAACAGCTAGGGGGAATTGATTGTGAGTCTGAAAAAGAAATTAGGTATGGGAGTTGCATCAGCAGCATTGGGGTTATCTTTAATTGGTGGAGGAACATTCGCATACTTTAGCGATAAAGAAGTATCGAATAATACATTTGCGGCTGGGACGTTAGATCTTACATTAGACCCTACAACGCTTGTAGATATTAAAGATTTAAAACCAGGGGATTCTGTTAAGAAAGAGTTCTTATTAAAGAATAGCGGTTCATTAACAATTAAAGACGTTAAATTAGCGACAAAGTATACTGTGAAAGATGCAAAAGGCGATAATGCTGGTGAAGACTTTGGTAAGCACATTAAAGTGAAATTCCTTTGGAACTGGGATAAACAAAGTGAACCTGTATATGAAACAACTTTAGCAGACTTACAAAAAACCGATCCAGATCTTTTAGCTAAAGACATCTTTGCTCCTGAGTGGGGAGAAAAGGGTGGATTAGAAGCTGGTACAGAGGATTATTTATGGGTACAATTTGAATTTGTAGATGATGGAAAAGACCAAAATATCTTCCAAGGCGATTCATTGAATTTAGAATGGACATTCAATGCTAACCAAGAAGCTGGCGAAGAAAAATAATAAAAAAGCGGGTATCCCCCGCTTTTTTTATAAAGAAAAAAGAAGTGCTGATTGTAAGCACTTCTTTCTATTTATTATTTTTGATCTTGCTTCCATTTTGTAAATTCAAGAAATTCACGAAATTGTTCTTTGGAGACGCCGGAGTTCATTGCATCTTTAACGAGCTGTGTCCATTCGGAGTCTAAGTGATTTTCCTTTGTTGTTTCATCATGAAGTAAAGTATCAACTGGAATTTGTAGAACTGCTGCAATTTTTTCAAGAAACTGAATGGAAGGGTTTTTTTGTAAATTTCGTTCTATAGAACTAATGTAAGATTTAGCAACGCCAGCTTTTTCGGCAAGTTCAGTTAATGAAATACCTTTTTGTAAACGCAGGCGTTTTATACGTTCTCCAATCATATTTGCGCACCTTTCTATCAATATGTCGTCGTCTTATGATGTCATTATTATAACATAAACTTCGCTAAAAAGAACAAACCTATTGAGCCTGAGTGGCCGGCTTCATACGTTGGAAAAAATGTTCGATATCTTGTAGTGCGATACCAGCGTCTAGAGCTTCAAGTATTAAATCAATCCATTCTTGATCCAATGCGTCAGTCTTATCTTTGTACAAATGTAATTCCTCCCTAATTATCGGTCATAACTGCTGCTACAGAATACGTGATAATACAATCAGATTTTGTATTTTTATGTAGTGAATTATCAAATATTTTGTAGATAAAACAAAGATAAAATCCCCATTAAATTCCCTCTATGGCGATTATAAAGTTTCTGACAAATATTTTCAATATTTTCAGAAAACATTGTTGAATTGTGATATATTCGTATGCTAACTATGGAATTTTTACAAATATATTAAAAACATTACATAATATGACTAAATATTGAAAAAATATTGAATTTTTAATAAAATTCAATTTGTAATACATATTATTTATTAGGGGAGGAAATAAGGGATGAACAAGAAACCGTTCAAAGTTTTATCATCAATCGCTTTGACAGCTGTATTAGGTCTTTCATTCGGAGCGGGTGGCCAGTCTGCATATGCTGAAACGCCTGTTAATAAGACAGCTACGAGCCCAGTTGATGATCATTTAATTCCGGAAGAACGTTTAGCAGATGCGCTAAAAAAACGTGGGGTAATTGATTCGAAGGCTTCAGAGACAGAAACAAAGAAAGCTGTCGAAAAATACGTAGAGAACAAAAAGGGTGAAAATCCTGGGAAAGAAGTATCAAATGGGGACCCACTTACGAAAGAAGCATCTGACTTTTTAAAGAAAGTGAAAGATGCAAAAGCAGATACGAAAGAAAAGTTAGATAAACCTGCGACAGGAACACCTGCAGCGACAGGGCCAGTTAAGGGTGGTCTAAATGGTAAAGTACCAACATCTCCAGCAAAGCAAAAAGCGTACAACGGTGATGTTCGTAAAGATAAAGTACTCGTTCTACTTGTAGAGTACGCTGACTTTAAACATAACAATATCGATAAAGAACCTGGTTATATGTATTCGGAAGACTTTAACAAAGAACATTATGAAAAAATGTTATTCGGTAATGAGCCATTCACATTAGATGATGGAAGTAAAATTGAAACATTTAAACAATATTATGAAGAGCAATCTGGCGGTAGTTATACAGTAGACGGAACGGTTACAAAATGGTTAACAGTTCCTGGTAAAGCTGCTGATTACGGTGCGGATGCTGCAAGCGGCGGTCATGATAATAAAGGACCAAAAGGACCACGTGATTTAGTAAAAGATGCATTAAAAGCAGCTGTAGATAGCGGTATTGATTTATCAGAGTTCGACCAATTCGATCAATACGATGTAAATGGCGATGGAAATCAAAATCAACCGGACGGTTTAATCGATCACTTAATGATTATTCATGCAGGTGTTGGACAAGAAGCTGGTGGCGGTAAATTAGGTGACGATGCAATTTGGTCACATCGCTGGACTGTTGGACCGAAACCATTCCCAATCGAAGGCACACAAGCGAAAGTTCCGTATTGGGGAGGAAAGATGGCAGCATTTGACTACACAATTGAGCCAGAAGATGGCGCAGTTGGTGTATTCGCACATGAATATGGTCATGATTTAGGTCTTCCAGATGAGTATGATACACAATATAGCGGTCAAGGTGAGCCGATTGAATCTTGGTCTATTATGAGTGGCGGTAGCTGGGCTGGTAAAATTGCAGGAACAACGCCAACAAGTTTCTCACCGCAAAATAAAGAGTTTTTCCAAAAAACAATCGGTGGTAACTGGGCAAATATCGTAGAAGTAGATTACGAGAAATTAAATAAAGGTATCGGTTTAGCAACATATTTAGACCAAAGTGTTACGAAATCTAACCGTCCAGGTATGATTCGTGTAAACTTACCTGATAAAGATGTAAAAACAATTGCCCCAGCATTTGGTAAACAGTATTACTACAGCACAAAAGGTGACGATCTTCATACGAAGATGGAAACACCACTGTTCGATTTAACGAATGCAACGAATGCAAAATTTGATTTCAAATCATTATATGAAATTGAAGCAGAGTATGACTTCCTTGAAGTACATGCTGTAACAGAAGATGGTAAACAAACGTTAATTGAAAGACTTGGTGAGAAAGCTAATAGTGGAAATGCAGATTCGACAAATGGAAAATGGATTGACAAATCATATGACTTAAGCCAATTCAAAGGTAAGAAAGTAAAATTAACATTTGATTACATTACTGATGGTGGTTTAGCATTAAATGGATTTGCTCTTGATAATGCTTCATTAACAGTAGATGGTAAAGTAGTATTCTCTGATGATGCAGAAGGGACACCACAATTAAAATTAGACGGCTTCGTTGTATCTAACGGAACTGAGAAGAAAAAACATAACTATTATGTAGAGTGGAGAAACTATGCTGGTGCAGATAACGCATTGAAATTTGCACGCGGTCCAGTATTTAACACTGGTATGGTTGTATGGTATGCGGATTCAGCTTACACAGATAACTGGGTTGGCGTACACCCAGGACACGGTTTCCTTGGCGTAGTGGATTCTCATCCAGAAGCAATTGTAGGAACTTTAAATGGTAAACCGACAGTTAAGAGTAGTACACGATTCCAAATTGCTGATGCGGCGTTCTCATTCGACAAAACACCAGCTTGGAAAGTTGTATCTCCAACGCGTGGAACATTTACGTATGATGGCTTAGCGGGTGTACCGAAGTTTGATGATTCAAAAACGTATATTAATCAACAGATTCCAGATGCAGGGCGTATTTTACCGAATCTTGGCCTGAAGTTTGAAGTAGTAGGACAAGCTGATGATAATTCTGCAGGTGCTATTCGTTTATATCGTTAATACAGTAAAACTACCGAGAGATTTGCTTTCGGTAGTTTTTTTGTGAGCAATGAATTTTATATAAAAGAAGAAATTATATATAATGTAACTTTATGAATAGAAATTTATTATATATGAAGTCTATATAAATAATGAAAGAATTGGATAAAAATAGTGGGAGAAGGTGAATGAATGAGTGTTTCTTCTATTGTAAATAAACAAAAAGCATATTTTTATAATGGCCATACGAGAAGTATAGAAGTGAGAAAGAATAATTTGAAGAAGCTTTATGAAGGCATTCAGCGTTTTGAAGAAGAAATATTTCAGGCGTTAAAATTAGATTTAAATAAGTCAGTTCATGAGTCATTTACAACGGAAGTGGGATATGTATTAAAAGAAATCTCTTTTCAATTGAAGCATATTTCATCGTGGAGTAAACCGAAGCGTGTTCGAACAGCGCTGACTCATTTTGGATCAAAGGGGAAAGTAGTACCTGAACCGTACGGTGTGACACTTATTATTGCACCGTGGAACTATCCGTTTCAATTAGCAATTGCGCCACTTGTAGGAGCGCTAGCAGCTGGAAATACAATCGTTTTAAAGCCGTCAGAGCTAACGCCAAACGTTTCTAAAGTGATTACGGGAATGTTAGAAGAATTATTCCAAGAAGAACTTGTAGCAGTAGTAGAAGGTGGCGTTGAAGAAAGTACCGCTTTGCTGAAGGAACCATTTGATTATATTTTCTTCACAGGTAGTGTGGGCGTTGGGAAAGTTGTCATGGAAGCAGCAGCAAAGCAGTTGACGCCGCTTACGTTAGAACTTGGTGGAAAAAGTCCATGTATTGTACATAAAGATGCAAAAATAGATGTAACAGCAAGAAGGATTGTGTGGGGGAAGTTTTTAAATGCAGGACAAACGTGTGTAGCACCTGATTATATGTATGTGCATGCTTCGGTGAAAGAACAGTTAATTGAAGCGTTGCGACATGAAATTGCGGAGCAGTATGGGAAAGAGCCACTGCACAATGATAATTATGTACGAATTGTGAGTGAGCGTCATTTTGAACGTTTATGTACGTTTTTGAAAGATGGGAAAACTGTAATTGGTGGGAACTATAAAAAAGAGACTTTACATATAGAACCAACAGTGTTAACTAATGTTACATGGAAAAGTTCCGTTATGGAAGACGAAATTTTTGGTCCGATTTTACCAATTATAGAATACGACAACATAGAAGATGTAATTGACACGATTCAACAACATCCGAAGCCGTTAGCGTTATATGTATTTTCTGAAGATAAAGAAGTGCAAAAGAAAGTAACGAGTAATATTTCGTATGGCGGAGGCTGTATTAATGATGTCGTCTATCATCTTGCAACACCATATTTACCTTTTGGTGGCGTCGGAAGTAGTGGATTAGGGAGTTATCATGGGGAAGAAAGTTTTCGGACTTTTTCACATTATAAAAGCATTTTAGCCCAATCTACGGCATTCGATATGAAAATTCGCTACTCTTCTACAAAAAGTGCTTTAAAATTCATACGAAAGTTGTTAAAATGATGATGGTGTTTATCAGTAGGCGTAGCCGTATGATAAAAGCCCCTTCGCAATGGAAGGGGTTTTTCTGTTCGACATTATGTATCAGGCGAAAATGAATCAAACATACTACATAAAGAATAGAAGGGAACGCTTGCTAAATAACCATTTTTGTTTGGATCGAAACAAAAAATAGTCTATAGAACATAAATATGTATTCATGAATATAAAAATTAAAATTTGAGGTAGATAGGACGGGAAAATGAAAAAGATTATTAAAGTTGAAGCAGTAGAAAAACATTTTGGAAATCAAGTGATTATCCCACCGCTTTCTTTAGATATTAAAGAAGGGGAATTTTTAACTATTTTAGGACCGAGTGGTTGCGGGAAAACGACGTTACTTCGTATGATCGCAGGGTTTGAAACTCCAACTAAAGGGAATCTTTTATTAGATGATGAAAAGATTAACGATTTGCCACCATATAAGCGTCATATGAACCTAGTGTTCCAACATTATGCGCTATTCCCACATATGAATGTGGAGAAAAATATTTGTTTCGGTATGAAAATGCAGAAAGTACCGGCAGCAGAGCAGAAAGAGCGTGCTGAAGAGGCAATGCGTTTAACGCAGTTACTTGAGTTCCGTAATCGTAAACCTGCAAAGCTTTCTGGTGGACAGCAGCAGCGTGTAGCAATTGCGAGAGCGATTGTAAATAACCCGCGTGTATTATTACTAGACGAGCCACTTGGAGCATTAGACTTTAAGTTAAGAAAAGACTTGCAACGTGAATTGAAAAACTTACAACGTAATTTAGGAATTACGTTCATATACGTAACGCACGACCAAGAAGAAGCGATGAGCATGAGTGATCGTATCGTTGTTATGAATAAAGGCCATATTGAACAAATCGGAACGCCGAAAGAAATTTATAATAAGCCGAAAACGTTGTTCGTTGCGACATTTATCGGTGAAAATAATATTGTGAAAAACGGGGAAGGCTATGTAGCAATTCGCCCTGAAAATGTAAAAGTGCGTTCGGTTGAAGAGCAGATTTTAAAAAAATACCACCTTGGACATATTGAAGACATTGAGTTTGTTGGAAATATGGAAAAGCTTTATGTACGTGATGAGAAAACATCAGAATTATTAATGGCATATCAAACTGCTGAAGAAGCAGCGCAGTGGAGCATTGGAGATAATGTATACGTAGGCTGGGAGCAAGAGGACGAGGTGACCTTAAATTGAAAAAAGGGAAATTACTCGCACTACCTACAGTCGCATGGCTGTTAAGCTTCTTCCTAATTCCCCTTCTGTTTGTATTGGCATTTGCCTTCATGCAGCGCGGAGCATATGGGACAGTGGAAATGCAATTTACATTAGAGAACATAGCACGTGTATTTGACCCATTATATATGGGGACGTTATGGGAAACAGTGAAAATTGCGGTTATTACGACAGTAATATGTTTACTAATTGGTTATCCATTTGCGTATACAATTACAATTGTTGATCGTAAATATCGTTCGATTCTTTTATTATTGGCAACGATCCCGTTTTGGATTAACTTCCTTGTTCGTTCATACGCATGGATTGTTATTTTACGTTCACAAGGTCTTGTAAACACATTGTTATTGAAGCTAGGCGTTATTAGTGAACCGTTAAATTTACTATACAATACACCTTCTGTAATACTTGGGATGGTATATTCTTTATTACCATTTATGATTTTACCGGTGTATGCAGCGATTGAGCAGCTTGATAAGCGTAAGCTAGAAGCAGCTTATGATTTAGGGGCAACACCAGTAAAGGCATTTTGGAATGTTACAGTACCAATGACGATGTCAGGGATTGCTACCGGTTCTATTTTAGTGTTTGTTTCTTCTATCGGAATGTTTGTTGTATCAGACGTTATGGGTGGATCGAAAGTAGCATTAATCGGAAACGTAATTCAAAATCAATTCTTAGGAGCGCGTGATTGGCCGTTTGGATCTGCGTTATCTATGATTGTTGTTCTATTCTCTGTTCTGTTAATTTACTTATATTATCGTGCAACGAAAGTATATAAATATGATGGGAACGGAGGGGAATAGGCAAAAATGAAGAAGTTTTTAGTTTCTTATTCTTGGTTAATTTTATTGTTCTTGTATTTTCCAATGATGGTTTTAATGGTATATTCCTTCAATGATTCTCGCATTAATGCGGAATGGGAAGGGTTCACATTCCATTGGTATACAGATTTATTTCAAAAACAAGATGTTATTGATGCATTTGTAAATAGTATGACGATTGCGATCGTAACGACGATTGTAACGACTGTTCTTGGTGTGATTTTCGCAATTGCATTACATCGTTATAAATATCGTTATGAAGGGGCCATTAACGGTCTTGTGTATTTACCAATTTTAATTCCTGATATTTTAATGGGATTATCTTTACTTATTTTATTTAGTCAATTAGGTATGGAGCTTGGTAAAACAACAATTATTATTGCACACATTACTTTTAGCATTTCATTTGTTGTCGTTATTTTAGCAGCACGTCTTTCTGGTATGGGACGTGATTTAGAAGAGGCTGCGAACGATCTAGGAGCAACGCCGTGGCAAACGTTTCGTTATGTAACGTTCCCAGCGATTGCACCTGGAGTTATTTCGGCTGCATTATTAACATTCACATTATCAATTGATGATTTTGTAATTAGTTTCTTCGTATCAGGACCAGGATCAACAACATTGCCATTATACATTTACAGTATGGTTAAGCGCGGAGTATCACCAGAAATTAATGCACTTTCTACAATTTTAATTGTGGCTATCGTAGGATTAATGGTTCTATCTGAAATCTTCCGTAACAAAGGTGCAGATGGTGAAGAAAACTCTGGAGGACACCTTCCTTTATAATACGAACGATATAGAAAGTACGAGGAGGTAATAAAACCGATGAAATTAATGAAAAGATTAGCCGGCGCAGCAATTAGCTTTAGCCTTGTTGCTGGTGTACTTGCTGGTTGTGGTGAAAAAAAAGAAGAGTTAAACATTTATAGCTGGGCTGACAATTTTGATGAGCAAGTGCTAAGAGATTTTGAAAAGAAATATAATGTGAAAATTAACTATGATAAGTATGCAAGTAATGAAGAAATGTTTGCGAAATTACAAGCAGGTGGCGCGAAGTATGATTTAATTCAGCCGTCTGATTACATGGTTAAAACAATGGCGAAAATGGATTTATTAGCGCCGTTAAATAAAAAGAATATCCCGAATATCGAAAATATGGTTTCTAATTTCAAAACACCTGCGTTTGATCCAGAGAATAAATATTCTTTAGTATATACTTGGGGCGTAACAGGTATTGCATACAATAAAAAGTATGTGAAGGAAGCACCTACAAGCTGGGCTGACCTATGGAACGAGAAATATAAAGGGCATGTAACTTTATTAAATGATTCTCGTGAAGTATTAGGAATGGGTCTTAAGAAGCATGGATTCTCAAACAGTACGAAAGACGATGCACAGTTAAAGACAGCAGCAACTGATTTACAGAAGCTACTTCCAAACTTATTAGCATTTGATACAGATAATATTAAACAAAAATTCATTACAGAAGATGCTTGGATCGGAACAGTTTGGTCTGGAGATGCAGCATTTATCGCAAAAGATAATAAAGATGTAGAGTACGTTGTACCAAAAGAAGGCGGCACAATTTGGGCTGATACGTTAGCAATTCCAAAAGGTGCGAAAAACAAAGAGCTTGCAGAGAAGTTTATGAACTACTTACTAGATGAAAAAGTAAGTGTGAAAAACTACGAGTCAATTGGATACAGTAATCCAAATGAAAAAGCTCATCCTCTTCATAGTAAAGAATATCGTGATAACCACATGATTTTCTTAACGAAAGAAGAGTTAGATCGTACAGAATGGCTTGTTGATGTAGACGATAAGTTAAAAGACTATGATCGTTACTGGACAGAGTTAAAAACAAAAGGTAAATAAGTGAGAAAATGCGGTTTCTAAAGTAGAAATCGCATTTTTTTATAGTAGGAGGAAATCGTTTGAAGAAGAAGTTGCATCAATATGAGGTAATGTGTATCGGTTTATTACTTGCTGTATTTGGCATTGTTGCTTGGCGAGTACATGCTGGTGGCGTTACAGTGATGGATACATATATCAGAGGATTAGTAAAAGGATTACAAACAGAAGGTTCGCTTGCATTTTTCTCACACTATACAAAATTAGGGTCTGCCATTGGGATTATAACGGTGCTCGTTATAAGTTTACTTGTTTTTTGGAAAAAAAGTTATTATGCTGCGATGATCGTGTATCCAATGGGTATTTTAACAACACATCTTGTGAATAAAGGGATAAAAGAAATTGTGAAAAGGGATCGTCCGTCGTTAAATGAAGCATTTGATGCGCTCGGCTATAGTTTTCCTAGTGGGCATGCAATGTTATCTATTATGACATTCGGGTTTCTTGCTTATATCATTGCAGCAAATTTGAAGAGTGTGACCGGAAAATATGTGATAACGCTTTTCATGGGAATAGTAATCGTATCGATTGGATTAAGTAGAGTCATTTTAAATGTACATTATCCAACTGATATTTTAGCAGGCTACTGCGTAGGTGGTATTCTATTAATTATCGTAATTTATTGCCATCGTTTACTTACTGAGAAGCTTGCTCTTCATAAAGAGAGATAGAAAAACGTCTAGAAAAACTATTATTATAGTTTTTCTAGACGTTTTTTGTTTGTATGAAGATGTGATACATTATAAGTAACAATTGAATGATGTAAAGTAGGTGAAAATGTGTGAAAACAAATGTACATAAAGTAGATAAGTGGGGGAAGTTAGGCGCTTTTTTATATCAGTTTCGTTATACAGTAATTGTAGCATTATTATTGCTTGCGATGGCACTCGGTATTTTCGCTCCAAAGTTACCGGGAGTATTAGGTGGTGACGGTTTCCAAACAGAAGGAGACTATCAAAAAACGAAAGAAATTTTAGATAAAGATTTTAAGAGGTCTCAAGATACGCTCCTACTCGTTTTTGAAAAAAATAAAGGTGTTTCACATGAGGAATTTAAAAAGCAGTTAGAGGAAATTGTAAAGAATGTTCAAGAGAAAGAGACATATGAATCTTTCCATCATCCAGTGCAAAATAAAGAAATGTTACAAGATGATATCGGCTATGCGACAATTTTATTTTCCGGGAAAACAAATAAAGAACGAATGGAAAAGACATTACAATTTGCTGATAAAATTGAAAAGGAAAGTAATACTGCATTAAAAGTAACACCTACAGGGTTTCCGAAAATTAATAAAGAGATTAATGAAAGAACGCAAAATGATTTAAAAGTGGCAGAGATGATTGGGTTACCAATTGCATTTCTCGTATTACTATTTTCATTCGGTAGCCTTTTGGCATCTATTTTACCAATTGTAAATGGGGCACTTAGTGTTATTAGTACGATGGGCATATTATATTTTATAGGTAGCGATAAGGAACTATCTATCTTTGTGCTAAATGTTGCACCGATGATCGGACTTGCGTTATCTATTGATTTTGCGCTATTATTTGTAAATCGTTTTCGAGAGGAAGTTGCAAAGCGAACGGTAAAAGAAGCAATAGCAATTACATATCAGACAGCAGGGCGGGCAATCGTATTTTCAGGATTATGTGTATTCGTTGGCCTATCCGGTTTGTTTTTCTTTAAAATCGATTATATTCAGTCTGTCGCAATTAGTGGAATGATTGTTGTGATTATGAGTATTGTATTCTCGCTCACACTCCTTCCAGCGCTATTATCCTTAATTGGTAAACGAATATTAAAAAAGAATCAAGTAGCACATACGCCGGCAAAGGCGTGGCGTACATTTGCACAATTTGTAATGAAACATCCAATTGCGATGATTATTGTTGTTACAACATTTATTGTGATTTGCTTATTACCGTTACGTACAGCTAATTTGCAGTTCCCTGACGTGGAAGCTTTACCTAAACAAAGTGATACAAGAACTGCATATGAGAAGTACGAAGAGGCATTTAATGAAACGGCAAAATCACATGCTGACGTTACGTTAGTGGTAGAGACGAAAAAAGATATGAAAGAAAAAGAAAGTTTACAACAGGTAGAAGAAGTCGTTCAAAAATTAAAAGATGATAAGAAAGTGCATGAAGTAAGAAGTTTATACGACGGATTAACAGGTATGAAAGCAGATCAAGTTGCTGGAATAGTAGCGTCGCCAGAAGCAGCGAAACTAGCTCCTGTATTTGAAGTATATACGAAAGGGAATAAGACGACGATAGAAATCTTTCTAAAAACAAAACCACGTACTGAAACGGCTAAACAATGGGTTCGTGATTTTAAACAAAATTATAAAGAAACGAATGTTACGTATTATTTAGGCGGCATGACGACGTTCCAACAAGAGTTAGAAGATGAAATTAAAGATAAAGTTGCAATTGGTATGTCTGTTATATTTGGATCGACTTTTGTTATATTATTATTTGCATTTCGATCTATACTCATTCCAATTAAGGCGATTATTATGAATATACTTAGTTTAAGCGCAACAATTGGAATTGTTGTTTGGTTATTCGAAGGTGGTCATTTTGGTTTAGAAGCAAGTCCAGTTCTATTTGTTTTACCAATCTTCATTTTCGGCCTCGTCTTTGGGCTTAGCATGGATTATGAAGTCTTTCTTATTTCACGTATCCATGAATTATATGAAGAAACAGGAGATAACGATCAGGCGACGTTAGAAGGACTTGTTTCAACAAGTAGAATTATTACATCAGCTGCATTAATTATGATCGTTGTAACGGGCGCATTCGCCTTTACTGATATTTTACCAGTAAGACAAATGGGGCTTGGTGTTGCATTAGCAATATTCCTTGATGCAACAATTATTCGTCTTATGCTTGTACCAAGTTTAATGAAATTGTTTGGAGACTGGAATTGGTGGTTACCATTTCGAAAGAAAAGAGAAAAATCATTATAAAAAATACTCATCTATAAGATGAGTATTTTTTTATGAATAGCAAGACCTACATTTTGCAAATAGTATGTGATAAGAACATTACATATAAGTAGGTGAAGGCAATGTTTCGTTATTTTAAGTTTAAGCTAAATGATACAGTACAGTTTGCAGAAAATGATGGGCATTTGTATCGCATTGTCGGTTATCGGTTAGAAAAAGGGTTTTATCCAAAAGATGAATGGACTCATATCATTTATGAATTGCTTAGAGATTTTGATGGGTATACGATGGATGCGGAAGAAGAGGAACTTGTAAAGGTCATTCAAGTAGAGGATGAGTATTACAAAATACAAGAAGTATCGGGCTATCGTTATCCGGTAAAAATGAAGCAAAAACAACAAGTGATGAAAACAGAAAAGATGGATGACTTATTAGATACGTATAACGATTATAAGAGATTGGCGGATTTCTTTAAAGATTTATCGTATGAACAAAAAGCGGAAGAAGTGTTGCAGGAAATGAGAAGGCGTAGAGCGTGAAGGGCAGTCTATTATAAGACTGTCCTCTATTTTTGACGGTGCATCAAAGTGTATTTTCCGTTACAATGAGAGAATCAATAGAAATAAGGTGATACAGTATGGAAACGAAGAAGAAGGGCGAATGGTGCGAAATTACTGTGCCAGCGAAATGGAATGGTATAAGCATCGAGTCGCTATTAAAAATAGAATGGGAAATACCGAAAAAGTTGTTACATCAGCTTCGTATGGAAAAAGGTGTTACTGTTAACGGAGAACAGAGAAGATGGAATGAGCTTTTAAAAGAAGGCGATAAGTTACAAGTTCATATGTTTATGGAGGAAGAATACGGTGTAGAGCCTGAATATGGTGAATTACATGTAGTATATGAAGACGATCATGTACTCATTGTCAATAAGCCTGAGAAGATGGATACGCACCCTGCTGAAAAAGGTGGGATGGGAACTCTTGCAAATCTTGTTGCCTTTCATTTTCAAATGCAAGGTTTAGAGACGAAGGTTCGTCATATTCATCGGTTAGATAAAGATACGACAGGTGGTGTCGTGTTTGCCAAACATAGAATTGCTGGTGCAATTATGGATCGTTTATTAATGGAACGAAAAATTAAAAGAACATATGCAGCTCTTGTAGAAGGCAAAGTGAAAAAGAAGCAAGGAACGATTGACGCGGCTATCGGAAGAGATCGCCATCATGCGACGAGACGACGTGTTTCTCCAAAGGGAGATCAAGCAATTACATATTATAAAGTAGAGAAGTACTTTAGAAAACAAAATGTTACGCTTGTAACGTTACAATTAGAAACTGGTAGAACCCATCAAATTCGTGTTCATATGAGCTATAATGGTAATCCGTTAGTTGGGGATGTTTTATATGGTGGAGGAACGAAATATATGTCTAGGCAAGCGTTACATGCGATGAAGATAAACTTTTTACATCCAATTACGAAAGAAGAGATTGAAGTGGATGTACCATTTCCTACAAAATTAAATGACAAAATGAAAGAATTTCAAAGAGTAAATGCGTAAAGTGTAAGTTTAAATTTGAGAAAAGTAGATTTTTGCAGGAATTTCTCTAAAAGAAGCGAAGCCGTTAAGAGAAAAGAGAGGTGAGAATCACTTGATCAAATATAAATATATACTAGGAATATTTTTCGCTTGTCTTTTAGTTACTCTATGTCTCTATCCATATTTACCAGAGCATTTGGCGGTACATTGGGATGGAAATGGTCGGCCAAACGAATTTATGAGTAAAAAAGTTGTTATAGCACTTATTCCTTGTCTTATTATTTTCTTACATGGATTGATGTATATTATTTCACATAATATATACAAGTTTAATGAAGACGAGCATGTCATTATAAGTGGATTTCTAAAGACGATTACTTTATTTATGTTGTTTATCCATATGCTCATTCTTTTTATTAATTTTGGAAGCATGATATCCTTTCAAACAGGACTAACAATTGGGATTAGTATGTTTCTCTTTATGCTTAGTAAGGCGTTTAAAAAAGTTCAGAGTACGGAAAAAGACTCAATCAAATTAAAAAAAATCCGTTTAGTGAGTAGACGGATTTTTCAAGTGATGGCATGTAGTATATTGTTTTCATTGTTTTTGAACTTGAAATGGGGATTTTATGTGTTACTTAGCGTAATAAGTGGTGGTTCTATTTTGTTTATGTTCTACGCTTTATACTCATACATAATAGAAAGTTATGAAACGTAAAAAAGAGTCTTCTCATTATGAGAAGACTCTTTTAATCTATTTACTTCGTAATAAATTGTTGTGTCCAGTAGTTGCCGCTCTCTACATAGCCAACACCGATGTGAGTGAAGCCATTATTTAAGATGTTTGCACGGTGTCCAGCACTGTTCATCCAAGCTTGTACTACTTCTTCAGGTGTACGTTGGCCTTGGGCGATGTTTTCACCTGCAGATGTATAAGAAATACCAAATTTCTTCATCATGTCAAACGGAGACCCGTATGTAGGGCTGTTATGATCAAAGTAGTTATTTTTTTGCATATCTTCAGATTTAATGCGTGCTACTTTGCTTAATTCAGTGTCGATTTTTAAAGCTGGTAAACCTTGTTTTGCACGCTCAGCGTTTGTTAATTCAACAACACGTTGTTCGAACTCGCTTAAAGATTTTGCTTCTTCAGCAGGCTTTTGCTCAGCTGGTTTTTGTTCAGCCGGTTTTTGCGTATTATTGTTTTCAGCAGGCTTTTGAGCTTCTGGTTTTTGAACTTCTTCAGCAGGCTTTTGCTCGACAGGTTTTTGCTCAGCAGGCTTTTGAGTTTCTGGCTTAGCTGTCGGTTGCTCAGTTACAACATTTTCAGTAGGTTGTTGACCAGGAATAATGCAATTTGGTTGGAAGTTTCCTTGTTGCCATTGTGCTAATGACTCAACGCCCATAGATTGTAAGAATGCTTGTAATTCTTGTTGGCTCATTTGCTTCATCATCACTTTTGAATGCTGAATATTTTGAACCTTTATGTTAGATGGTTGTACTGTTGCAGCTTGTGCATCTAGAGAAGATACTCCTAAAGTAAGAGCCGTTGCAGCAGCTACAGATAATAAAACACGCTTTTTCATGATGTGTGTCCCCCTATATAAAGTTTTAATTTGTTTTCACACGATTTGTTTTTGACAGCCTGTCTGACTGACAAATTCATCGTAGCATAGATTTTGTGAGAAAAAAGATGGAAAAAAATTCATAGACTTAAAATTTACCTAATTTATCCTAAGAGGGGAAAAGGGGAAAAATAAGAGAAACATAGAGTATAAAAGGAATTTTCAGCATTTTTATACTTGGTTATAAGACGCGGTTTTTGGATAAATGTACCTATATTGAAAATGAAGAATCCTATTGTATCAATGGTTTGAGCGTTTTTTTGAGGAATATACTGGATTGATTTTTACAAAACTGTAATGTTTCTGTTGTTCTTTTTTATAATAAAGTAACATATTTTTAATGTTGTAGCGGACAAAAAAGCGGCTATCTCTTTACATAGACGAAGGAGATAGCCGTTTTCCTATTATTACGTATGTTACGAGTTGGTTTCAATTGCTTCTAATAATAAATCAACGATGTGAATTCCTCTCATTTTATGAGAAAGACCTTCTCGTTCAATGCCTAATTTCATTTGTAATAAACAACCTGGATTTGCAGTAACAATGGTTGCTGCTTCTGTTTCATGCACACGGTCCATTTTGTAATCTAGAAATTCCATAGATAGTTCTGAATGAACAATGTTATAAATACCAGCAGAACCACAGCAGCGATCCGCATCTTTCATTTCACGGTATGTTGCGCCTTGAATTGCTTCTAGTAACATACGAGGTTCTGAAGATGTTCGCATAACATTGCGTAAGTGACAAGAGTCTTGATACGTAATAACTTGCGGCGTGACTCGTAAGTCATTACGTTTATGGAAATCTAGTTCTACTAGAATAGCAGTAATATCTTTAATTTTAGAAACGAACTGCTTTGCACGTTCAGCCCACTGTGGATCATCTTTTAACAAGTAATCGTAGTCTACGAGGTAAGCTCCGCAACCACCAGCATTCGTAATAATATAGTCGATGTTTAAATCTTCGAATGCTTTTATATTGCGTTTTGCTAATTCTTTTGCTCCATTTTTCTCACCAGCATGTCCATGTAATGCCCCGCAGCAACTTTGTGTTTTTGGAATAACGATATCACAACCAGCTAACTGAAGTAGTTTCATCGTTGCGTTATTTGTTTCTAAAAACATCGTATCCATTAAACAACCTGTGAAGAATGCAACTTGTTTCTTTTTTGTAATTTCAGCAGGTAAAAATTCAGGGCGATCTTTCATTGCTTTCATTTTTGGGACTTTTGGTAAAACGAGATCCATTGTTGCAAGTGTTTCAGGGAATAACTTCATAATTCCTGTTTTGTGTGTTAGCGTTTGTAAACCGGAACGTTGGTAAAATCCGATTAATCCTGTTAATGTTCTCATTCGATTTTGATGCGGGAAAAGTCCTTCAAAAACGACTTTACGAACAGCTCTCACTGGCATTGAAAACTTTTTGTTTTGATTTATAATATCACGAGCTTCTTCTAATAAATGTCCATAATTCACACCAGATGGACAAACAGGTTCACAAGCACGGCAGCCGAGGCAAACATTTAATGTGTTTTCAACATCTTCATCTGGCTCAATTAAGCCGTCGACGACCGCTTTCATTAATGCGATACGTCCACGCGGGGAATGTGATTCTTTATATCCAGATTGAATGTAAGTAGGGCAAGTTGGTAAGCAGAAACCGCATCGCATACAGTTTAGTAGTTCATCTTCACTTAATCGTTCTTTAAATTCCTTTTGAATGTTTTCTTTATTTAATGTTGTCATCGCTCAACCACCACTCTTTTGCGAGTGTCCTTCGCGAACATCTTTCCTGGATTCATAATGTTATTTGGATCGAAGGCTTGTTTAATTCCTTGCATAGCAGCAATACCTTCTTTACCTAACTTCATTTCTAAATACGGAGCCTTCATCGCACCAACACCATGTTCACCAGTAATCGTGCCACCAAGTTCAATTGCTTTCGCAAATATTTCAGCAAAAGCTTGTTCAGCTCGGTGCATTTCTTCTTCGTTGCGAGCATCTGTCATACAAGTTGGGTGTAGGTTGCCATCGCCAGCATGGCCAAACGTACAAATAGGAATATTATATTTTTTGGCAATGGCATTAATAGCTTCAACCATCGGAGCAATCTGTGAGCGTGGTACCGTTGCATCTTCTAATATTGTAGTAGGTTTTAATCTTGCCAGTGCTGACAGTGCACTACGGCGAGCTGTCCGAAGCGCATCTGCTTCCGCTTCATCTTTTGCGACGCGAACATCAACTGCATTCATGGAACGACAAACGTTAGCCATTTTTTCAATATCTCGATTAACAACTTCAGGCGGACCGTCTTGTTCAATTAATAAGATTGCTTTTACGTCAGTTGGTAAACCGATTTGAGCAAACTCTTCTACTACTTCAATTGTCGGCTGGTCTAAAAACTCAAGTGTCGCTGGAATGATTTTATTTGCAATAATAGAAGAAACAGCACGTGCAGCTTCATTAATATCTTCATAGAGTGCAAGCATCGTTTTCTTCGTTTCAGGCATAGGAACAAGTTTTAATATTGCTTCTGTTACGACGCCAAGTGTTCCTTCAGAACCGATAAATAAACGAGTTAAATCGTAACCAGCTACATCTTTTGCTAATTTACCACCAGTGCGAATCATATCACCATTTGGTAAGACAAGTTCAAGCCCCATCACATAATCACGTGTTACGCCATATTTTAATCCACGTAATCCACCCGAGTTTTCATTAATGTTACCACCAATTGTAGAAATTTTCATTGAGCTTGGATCTGGTGGATAAAATAAACCTTTTTCTTCTACTGCTTTAATAATATCAAGCGTAATAACACCAGCTTGTACAGTAATTGTTAAATTTTCTTCATCAATTTCTAAAATGTTATTCATATGGCGGAAGATAAGGACGATACCGCCTTCAAGTGGACATGTCCCTGCGCAAAGATTTGTTCCAGACCCACGAACATATACAGGGATTTTGTGAGTGTTACATACTTTTAATACTTCAGCTACTTCATTTGTATTACGAGGAGCAATGACTGCATCAGGCATTGCTTGGAAGTTTGGAGTGGCATCATAACTATACGTTAAACGCCCCATATTGGATGTATCTACATTATCTTCGCCAACAATGGATACGAATGAATCAATAATTTGTTTTTCTAACATTGGAAATCCCCCTCAAACTGTTAACGTAATTAGTCATAATAAAAAACGTTGTCACAGTGCTTTCATTATAATGATAAAAAAGTCGGGGGATTCTTTCTATGTATAATCATCTAAAGATTAATCATTTTTATCGTTCTTTTTTGTTTGATTATCTAATAAGAGGAGCGAGAAATATAAAATATTTAAGTCTTTGAATTGTTTCGGATCAAGTCCTGTATACTCCTCAATCTTTTTAAGTCTGTAATGCAATGTGTTAATGTGTATATGTAATTGCTGCGCTGTTTGTTTATAGGATTGGTTATAATCGATAAATAAACGTAAAGTGTGCATAAGCTCAGGTGATGATAGTAAGTTTTCGATGGTGCGCTTTAGAAACTGTTCCCGCGTTTCCGCAGAAATATCTTGTAAGCACATTTCTAAACGTAAATCCTCATTAAATACAATTTTGTTTGTTTCAAGTGATACGGAAAGAGCTTGTAATGCTTGTTCGTATGATAAGCTCATATTGCTTGGCGTAACGGATTTTCCAATCCCGATATATAAAGGAATAGAAAACAAAGTTTCACAGTCTTGTTTTAATCGTTTTAAAAATTGATATGTTTGCTCTTTGGAGTTCGTGGCTGTAAATAAAATGAATCGATCATTTCCCCAGCGAATAAATAGATGCTCCTTTGTTAATAGATTGCGTACATGTTGCCAAATCTTACGCTGAAGCATCGTGTCATTTCGATCGATAGAGAACAAAATAAGTTGTTTTTTCTTATATAAATCAATACCAAGTGTTTTGGCACGATCGAGAAAGTTTGGAGACCAGTCTGTATTTTGAAGCCAATCAAAGACAAATGCCTCATAAGAACGGTGTTCAAGTTCTAGTTGCTCTAAAAAGTAGTTTTCATGGATGAGTAGTTCGGTCATTTTACGTAATATTTCTCCGTATTGTGAAATATTTTCAGGTTCGCCTGTAATTCCAATGACACCAATTACTTCGTCATGGAATAGTAAAGGGAGATTCATACCTGCCTTTACGCCTTGCAAACGTCGTTCATCCTCTTTTGTAATAATGACAGTTTTCTTTTGTTTTGCGCAGCGGAGTGCGCCTTCATGAAATTGGCCGATTCTTTCTATATCTGTACTTGCAATAATAACGCCTTGTATATTAATGATAATAATATTTTCTTTAATTAGCCTGCGTACTTCTCGTACAATTTTATTCGCTAAATCAGGAAAAAGCATAATTGGCACACCTCAAATTCTATTTGTTGTACATTATATATGTAAATGAAGTAAGAAAGGGAAATTTCACACTTTCCACACATTTATTTGTTATTTTACAATTATAACGAAATCATCCGAAGATGGAGGGGATCTTTTGAGAAAGTATGTTTTTCTTCTCTGTTTTTTATTTCTATTAGTAGGGTGTCAAGGAAGTTCCTATACATCGATTGCTAAAGATAAAAGCGTTATTATAACAACGAATATAAAAGAAGGTAGCCTTAGTTTTATTGATAAACATACTAAAAAGTTAATTACGACATGGGAACTTAACGAACCAATGGCAGGGATTGCACTACTTCCAAATGGTGAGGACATACTTGTATATGGTAAGCAGTTAGAGTACATGTCTGTATATTCACTAGCAGAAGGAAGGCAAGTGGAAAAATATAAAACAGGAAAAGGCATTGTAAATGTAGTCGTATCAGAAGATAAAAAGCAATTATTTGCTGCCGATCAAAATGCCCAAAAGATAAGGTTCTTTACGATAAAAGGTAAAGAGACAGGAAGTGTGTCAACTGGAAAAGGGCCAATAACGATGGTAGAGTACCATAACCAGTTATCTGTATTAAACTTTTATGATACGAAGCTAACGACAATTGATTCAAAGAAAAAAGAAGTGATACAAACCTTTATGATTCCCCCAGCGTCAACGGGAGCGACAATTAGTCCGGATGGGAAAGAAATATGGATTGGTGGACATGGTGATGGAAATCAAGTCAATGAGAAAGTATTAGTGTATTCTTTGCAGAGCGGAGAAATGGTACGTTCTTTACACGCTCCTTTTATGCCTGTGAATATAACGAAGGATAATAAGTACGTATATGCATTAAGTCACGGTTCAAATACGCTTAGAAAGTTTGATGTTAGCACGTATAAAGAGGTAGATTCTGTAGAAGTAGGATCGAACCCATTTGCATTTTTGAAGAGCGGAGCAGAAGGGTACGTAGCAAGTTATGATAGTGATGAAGTTTGCGTCATGGATATGAAGAACTTGAAAATAAAACAAACAATTAAAGTCGGAAAAGGGCCGTTTCAACTCATAGAGAGGGAAGGGGAGGACAATGAATAAATATAGGGTATTAGTTGTAGATGATGAAAGTGATATGAGGCAACTTGTTGGAATGTACTTAGATAATTTCGGATACGAGTGGGGAGAAGCTGAAAATGGAAAAGAAGCTCTAAAAAAATTAGAGACAAATCATTATGATTTCGTTGTACTAGATATTATGATGCCAGAGATGGATGGACTTTCAGTTTGTAAAGAAATTAGAAAAACGTCAGATGTACCAATAATATTTTTAACAGCAAAAGGTGAAGAGTGGAATAGGGTGAACGGCTTACGTATGGGAGCAGATGATTATATTGTAAAGCCATTTAGTCCTGGTGAATTAATTGCTCGTATGGAAGCTGTATTAAGGCGTTATACAAAGCAAGAGCAACAAGAGGAATTTCAGTTTGGGCCGATCCTTATTAATGAAAAAAGTAGGAAAATTGAGGTGGATGGTGAGCCAATTTCTCTTACAGTAAAAGAGTTTGATTTACTCTATTTTCTTTGCCAACATACGGGACAAGTATTTAGCCGAGAACAATTGCTGGAAAAGGTATGGGGATATGATTATGCCGGAAGTACAAGAACCGTAGATACGCACGTGAAAACGATGCGTTTGAAGCTTGGAGAAAGTGGAAACTACATTCAAACTGTTTGGGGTGTAGGCTATAAATTTGAGGTGTAACGTATGTTTACGATGGTACAGAAGCTTTGGCTGACAGTAGTATGTGCAGTATTTGTAACAGTTTCCTTTCTTTATTTTGTATCTTTATATTCGTATGAAAAACTATACGTTGATAATTTAAAAGATTCATTAGTAATGGAAGGGAAGCGTCTTTCTGCGCAATATGATAAGCGCGAAGGAATATCAATTTTTGAAGAGAAAGTAAGAGCATTTGATCAAATATCTAGTTCAGACGTTCTTTTCGTATCGAACCCACGTGATTTAAGTGCATGTTTACCATTTGATGTGCACCATCATTCTCTTATAAGTGAAGGGGACAGGCAAGCATTATTAGATGGAAAAACTGTGACAAAGATAGGATACGAGGAACATTTTGACCGTAATATTATGGGGGTTGTCATCCCTGTTTTAGAAAATAAAAAATTAGTTGGTATTGTATATTCTTATATTCCTTTAAAAAGTATAAAAGACTTAATATATGATATGGGTCTTATTTTAGCACCGTTAGCACTTGCTATAACTTTACTGACAATATGGATTGGTAGAAAAATTATTATTGCTATTACGAAACCACTTTCGCAAATGGAACGAGTTGCCAATCATTTGGCTACGGGGGATTTTTCGGAACGAATTACAATTTCTTCTGAAGATGAAATTGGGCGATTAGGAAAAGCATTTAATAAAATGGCAAATTCTTTGGAGACAGAAGACGTAAAGCGTAAGGAGTTTTTAGCCAACGTTTCGCATGAACTAAGAACACCGCTTAGTTATATAAAAGGATATAGCGAGGCTATTTTAGACGGTGTAGCGAAGGGACCACAACAGGAAAAAGTAACACAGCTTATTCATAAAGAAGCAGATCGTATGCAGCGTCTCGTTCATGATTTATTAGATTTAGCACAATTAGAAGGTGAACATTTTCCGTTAAAGAAACAACCTATCGTTTTTTCACAACTCATTGAAGATGTGTTAGATACGTATGAGATTAAGTTTATAGAAAAGAAAATTCGTATTTCAACAAATTTAAATCCAGAAATCATTGTAATGATTGATGAGGATCGTATGCAACAAGTGCTTCATAACGTGTTAGATAATGCGATACGGTATACAAATCAAAACGGGGATATTATGGTAACGCTCAGACAGATAGATGATTACTGTGAATTGAACATAAAAGATACGGGGATCGGTATTGATACAGAGCATTTGGAAAACCTTGGCGAGCGTTTTTACCGAGTTGATAAAGCGAGAAGTCGTCAACATGGTGGAACAGGTTTAGGCCTGGCAATTGTAAGACAAATTGTTCATATACATGACGGACAGTGGCGAATTGAAAGTGAAAAAGGGAACGGTACGACGGTTAGTATTAAATTGAAAGTACAGGATGAGGAGAGCATGTTCTAATTTTTAGAGCATGCTCTTTATATGGAAGACAATAATTATACGTAAGATATAAATTAATATGTAATAAATATCGAAATTTTGACGATTTTATGAACAAAACATTTGTACTTCTTACCAATTCGTTCTAAAATAGTTATGATGCAAAGTTCTTATAAATCGTTTCAATTGTTGTTTGGAAGATACTGAGGTGATTTAACTGGAGTACAAATCTATTAAACCGAAAAAGATTTACGAAGAAGTATCTGAAGCTATTTTAACAATGATTAAAAATGGTACGTTAAAACCTGGTGACAAACTACTTCCTGTACATCAATTAGCTGAGCAGTTTCAAGTTGGTAGATCTGCTGTTCGTGAAGCGCTAAGTGCGCTAAGAGCAATGGGCTTAATTGAGATGAAACAAGGAGAAGGTACATATGTGAAGAACTTCGATTCTTCTTCATTAACAAAATCATTAAACAATAGATTATTGATGAAGAAAGAAGATATTTTGAATTTATTAGAAGTACGAAAGGTGCTTGAAGTGGGGGCAGTTCGAGCAGCTGCGGCAAAACGTACGGAAGATAATTTACAAAATATGAAGCATTGGTTAGATGAAATGGCAAAGAGCGTTGGAGATGAAAAAGCTGGTGAAAAAGCAGATTTTCAGTTCCATATGGGAATTGCAGAGTCTTCGCATAACAACATTTTGCTTGAACTTATGAATCATGTTTCAGAGATGATTGCTGAAACAATTGGTGAATCAAGACGCATTATTTTATATGGTGAACAAACAACATCAGAACGACTTATAGAAGAGCATCAAGTTATATATGATGCAGTGTTAAAGCAAGATGTAGAATTAGCGCAGCAAGCAATGCTAGATCATTTAACAAATGTAGAACATATTGTCACAGGTAGAAACGATATAAATTCTTAATTTAATCTTTTAAAAATCTAATTTTCTGATAAAATAGAGAGAGATTAAGTAAGCGTTTTCTTTAGAAGAGGGAGAGGATAGGCCATGGTTGAGCCTATTTCTTCTCTCCTTAGTCATCTGATGACCATATGTTTGTTGGTGGAGTTGTAAAAAGGGGGAGTAATAATTATGAAAGTTACTTTATTTGTTACTTGTTTAGTCGATATGTTTGAAACAAATGTCGGCAAAGCAACAGTTGAGGTGTTGGAGCGTTTAGGTTGTGAAATTGAATTTCCAGAAGCACAAGTTTGTTGCGGTCAGCCTGCTTATAATAGCGGCCATGTAGAAGCTGCAAAAGAAGCGATGAAACATATGATTGAAACTTTTGAAGATGCAGAATATATCGTTACGCCATCTGGTTCTTGTGCGACAATGTTTCATGAGTATCCGCATGTTTTTAAAGATGATCCGAAGTGGGCTAAACGTGCACAAAAAGTTGCTGATAAAACATATGAATTTACACAATTTATTGTAGACGTTTTAAAGGTTACTGATGTTGGTGCAAGTTTACCAGGGATTGCTACTATTCATAAATCATGTCATATGACACGTATGCTTGGAGTAACAGAGGCACCAGGAATTTTATTATCAAATGTAAAAGGGTTAACTGTGAGAGAGTTACCAAATGTGCAAAATTGTTGCGGGTTTGGGGGAACGTTTTCAGTGAAGATGACTCCAATTTCTGAGCAAATGGTAGATGAAAAGGTAGATAGTGCAATGGAAACAGGCGCTGATTATTTAATCGGTGCAGATTGTGGGTGTTTGTTAAACATTGGCGGACGTATTGAGCGTTTAGGAAAAGAAATAAAAGTAATGCATATTGCTGAGGTACTGAATAGTCGCTCATGAAGGGGGAACATAAGCTATGTCTATGAAAATCAGTGAGAAAAAATTTAATGATCGCGTTGGCGATGGAATTCAAGATTCGTTTATGCGCGGAGCAGTATCTTCTGCACAAACACGCTTATATACGAATCGTTTAAAAGCAGCAGATGAATTAGGAAACTGGGAAGAATGGCGTGAACTCGGTGAAGAAATTCGTCAACATACGTTAGAAAATCTTGATTATTACTTAATGCAGTTAAGTGAAAATGTATCCAAAAGAGGCGGACATGTGTACTTTGCGAAAACGAAAGAGGAAGCAGCAAAGTATATTCAAGACGTTGCAAAAAAGAAGCAGGCAAAAAAGGTAGTAAAATCAAAGTCAATGGTAACAGAAGAAATTAGTATGAACCATGCGCTTGAAGAAATCGGTTGTGAAGTGTTAGAAAGTGATCTAGGAGAGTATATTCTGCAAGTAGATAACGATCCACCTTCACATATTATTGCGCCTGCTCTTCATAAAAATAGAACGCAAATTCGTGACGTATTTAAAGAAAAGCTTGGTTATGAAAATTCTGATGATCCATACGAAATGACAAAGTTTGTTCGTAAACAACTTCGTGAAAAATTTATGGGTGCTGAAATTGGTGTGACAGGTTGTAACTTCGCTGTTGCAAATACTGGCTCTCTTTGTTTAGTAACAAATGAAGGTAATGCCGACCTTGTTATGTCGATTCCAAAAACACAAATTGCGGTTATGGGTATGGAACGTATGGTTCCGACAATGGAAGAATTAGATGTTTTAGTTGGTTTACTATGTCGTAGTGCAGTAGGTCAAAAGTTAACAAGTTATGTAACGGTAGCGGGACCAATTCAAGAAGAGGAAGTAGATGGCCCAGAAGAATTCCACTTAGTTGTGGTTGATAATGGTCGTTCTCAAATTCTCGGATCTGAATTCCGTCAAGTGTTGCAATGTATTCGTTGTGCTGCTTGTGTGAACGTATGCCCTGTATATCGACATGTTGGTGGACATTCATACGGCTCTATATACTCAGGACCAATTGGGGCGGTATTAACACCACTTTTAGGTGGATATGATGATTACAAAGAGCTTCCTTATGCTTCTAGTTTATGCGGAGCGTGTACAGAAGCTTGTCCAGTAAAAATTCCATTGCATGATTTATTATTAAAACATCGTCAAGTTATCGTTGAGCAAGAAGGGCGTGCTCCACTTGCAGAAAAATTAGCAATGAAAATGTTTAGTATGGGTGCATCTTCAGCAGCTTTATATAAAATGGGATCAAAGATGGCGCCAGCAGCAATGAGTCCATTTACATCTGGTAACCGTGTATCAAAAGGTGTTGGGCCACTTAAAAACTGGACAGATATTCGTGAATTCCCGGCTCCAAGTAAAGAACGATTCCGTGATTGGTATAAAGATCATAAGAAAGGCGGGGACAAATAATGACAGGATTAATTCAAAACCGTGAGTCCTTTCTGGAAAATATTGCAAAAGAACTTGGACGCGCGCGTAAAACGGATGGTGTAAAACGTCCAGTATGGAAAAACAATGTGAATAAAGAAACGTTAAAAAATTATTCACAAGAAGAATTGTTAGAAGTATTTAAAAATCAATGTACAAACATTCATACAACTGTTGTGGAAACGACAAATGACCGTTTACGTGAGGATATTCAAAAAGTAATCGTTGAAAACGGCGGGGGACCTATTATGTTATCGGCAGATGAACGTTTTGATTCTTATGGGTTGACTTCTTTATTTAAAGAAGAACTTCCAAAGCAAAATGTTGAAGTGAACGTATGGGATCCTGAGAAAAAAGAAGAGAATATGCGTATCGCGGAAAGAGCAAATATTGGAATTGCATTTAGTGATTATACTTTAGCCGAATCTGGTACGATCGTTGTACAAAGTCATAAAGGCCAAGGCCGTTCTTTACACTTTTTACCGACTGTATACTTTGCTATTATTCCACGTGAAACACTTGTACCTCGTATTACACAAGCAGTTGAGGATATGAACAAGCGTGTAGAAAATGGTGAGACAGTGGCATCTTGTATTAACTTTATTACAGGACCTAGTAACTCGGCAGATATAGAAATGAATCTTGTTGTCGGAGTACATGGACCATTAAAAGCAGTATATTTCATCGTATAAAATAGGGGAAAGCAGGCCAGAAAATGGCCTGCTTTTTTTATAGAATAGAGATAATATGAAGTAGAAGTTCTCTCCTTTTTTTGCTATGTTCTTTTGGAAAGGAGAGGAAGGGATGTTCACTTATGTATATGCATTGTTAGCGGGGATGGTGTTTGGTTCTTTTTTTATGTTAATTGCGATGAGAGTTCCGCTAGGGGAGTCTATCATAACCCCGCGTTCATATTGTCATTATTGTAAGTATGTGCTAAAGCCAAAAGAATTGATTCCAATCATTTCTTTTTGTATGCAAAGAGGGCGTTGTACGAATTGTAAGAGGAAAATTTCAATTTTGTACGTAGTATTTGAACTTGTAACTGGAATGATATGTCTTCTTACTGTATATATGATTGGGGTGGAACGAGAGCTTATTATCGTTTTATCACTTTTTTCGTTACTTCTTATTATTTCAGTTACAGATTACATATATATGTTAATTCCAAATCGTATTTTAGCTTGGTTTGCTTGTTTACTCATTTTAGAATGTGCTTTTATACCGTTAGTCACTTGGATAGATAGTATAGTTGGTAGTTGCGTTATATTCATTTTGTTATACTGCATGCAAAAGATATATCCAGAAGGGCTTGGGGGAGGGGATATAAAATTACTTTCGTTACTTGGATTTATAGTGGGACTGAAAGGGATTTTTATCGTTTTATTTTTAGCATCTTGCTTTAGTCTTTGTTTCTTTGGAGCTGGTCTCGTATTAAAACGTATGAAAATGAGGACTCAAATACCGTTTGGTCCTTTTATTAGTCTTGGGGCAATATGTTACATGTTGGTCACGTATGCAAGATAGAGAGGGGATAGAAAATGAATGTATATATGGATGATCAAAGAAGTTGTCCGTACGGTTACGTGCTCGCAACTACAGTAGAATGTGCTTTGCAAATGGTACGAGATTATGAGGTGAATGTTCTTTCCCTTGATTTCAATATGGGATGGGGAGAAAAAAGTGGATTAGATTTTGTCGAAGCTTTTTGTAAAGAGGGTTTATATGTAAATGAAATACACTTTCATACGAATGATGTCATCGGTATGCATAAGATGAAACAGAGAATGAATAAGGGAAAGGAAGAAGGAGAGATTAATCCTAATCTTGTTGTTAAATATGTGGGGAGCTAAAAACTCCAAAGTAAAACTTTGGAGTTTTTAATGTTTCATATGCGCTTGCAACGGAATGATTTCTTCTTGTTGAGCTGCTCCTAATTCAGTTTCTTCTTGTTTCATGTCAGGTACTTTCTTTGTTAAGTAATGGTATACCATACCGACAAATACAGACCCACCAATAATGTTACCGATTGTAACTGGAATTAAGTTATGAATAGCACCTGCAAAAGAAATTGTCTCAGGATGCGGTGAAACTAAAGATAAAGCAAACAGTGATAAGTTTGCGATGCTATGCTCGTAACCAGATAAGAAGAATGTGAAAACGAGCATCATCATCATAATAATTTTTGCTGTATCACCTTTAACTTGAGAAGGTAAGAAACAAGCAAGACATACAAGCCAGTTACATAAAATTGCTTTAAAGAATAGTTGCATTGTAGGTGTATTCATTTTTCCTTCTACTACTTTATTCATGAAATGACCGTGATCAATTGCTTCAAAAATGCCAGTTGCGTAAAATAGTAAGGCAAAGAATAAAGCACCAGCTAAATTGCCTGCATAACAAGCAAACCAGTTACGAAGTGTATCAGCAATTGTTGTTTCTTTTCTTAAAGTTGCTACAGTGAAGTACATTGTGTTTCCAGTAAACAATTCAGCACCACCATATATAATAAGTATGAGGGCAATTCCGAAAAACATAGAAGCAGCTAAATAAGTTGCTGGTGAATCTGCAATGTGAAAAAAGTTACCTAATTTAAAACATAGTACAATAATAAAACCGATATAAATACCCGCAAGTGCGGCACGAATGAAATATTGCATCGGGTTTGTATCTAACATTTGTTTTTTGCTCTTAGCCAGTTTGACAACATAATCTAATCCTTGTTCTAGCATGAGTAATACGCTCCTTTAGTACATCATCTATAAAGTGAAACTTTAATCAGTGGGGTTTTCTTCATCCCCCATTGATTATCAGCCCTCACCAATCGGACTTTTATGGGCAGCCCGACCCCCACCGAACTTCTTTGCTTTGACTGAATTTCGAGGTGGAGGTCTTACTGCCCATTAAAGTGGGATAAATGCTCCTTATATGAATAAAGTACATCGATTCTGTCATAGTTTCAATGAGTTTGTGCAATATTTCACAAAAAGGACATACATAGACAGAGAAAGCGCTTACAAATAATAGTATAATATAATTTTTCTGGACATAGAGAGGGGACAAGGAAAAAAGAAAAAGCACTGTAATTACAGCGCTTTTTCGTCTAAATTCTTTTCTACTTTTGTTTCTACTTCTTTTGAGAAGAACCAACCACCAGCTGCGATTCCAACTAATACAATCCAGAATGTAAGCTTCCATGGTGTAGATTCTGGGAATGAGTGCGGAATTACATTTAATGCAGGGTGTGCTAACGTATAAACTGCTAGTTTCACACCAACCCAACCTACAATTAAGAATGCCGCAGTTTCAAGTCCTGGTTTACGTTTTAAAATTTGTACGAAAGCAGTTGCCGCAAATCGCATAATGATTAATCCGATAAGTCCACCTACAAAGATAACAACGAATTGTCCAGTATCAAGACTACCAATTGTACCTAATCCTGTTTTTGGTAAAGTCATTGCTAATGCAACAGCAGCTAAAATAGAATCAACTGCGAAGGCGATATCTGCAACTTCAACTTTAAATACAGTCCACCAAAAGTTCTCTTGTTTTTTCTTTGCTTCTTTTTCTTCTGTTTCTTCATCTGTATTCTTTTTAACATACGTTTTAAATAAGTGATTACCAGCGATAAACATAAGGTAAATGGCACCGATTGCTTGCACTTGCCATACGTCGACTAGGAACGAAATCATAAATAACGATCCGAAACGGAAAACAAATGCCCCTGCTAATCCATAAAATAGTGCTTTCTTTCTTTTTTCTTCTGGTAAATGTTTTACCATAATTGCAAGAACAAGAGCGTTGTCAGCCGCTAAAATCCCCTCTAGTGCAATTAGGATGAGTAATACCCAACCATACTCCAATAATAATGATACATCCATGTACATTCTCCTCTCATTTCTATAAGTACTAAATAAGTGAAGAATTTCCCCACTATTTAGTTTCCCCATACTCCTGCCTATTAACTTTGGAAGAATTTGGTAATGAATGCAAAAAAGACCTCTGCCGTTAATAGGCAAAGGTCTTGCTAGACATATGTAATGAAAATGCCAACAAAGCCGGAAGAACTAAGTTCTACGTAATGACGACTTTGTTTCCAAGAAATATTCTTGGACGCTACTCCCCTTTGGAGATATGCTATTGTACTCTCATTATATGGATAATTTATACGGTTGTCAACCTGTTAAAATGTCTTCATTCGGATATTTTATTTTCCGGTTCTTTTTACGTGCAAATGAAAAAGCTAATGTTAAAGGCCCCATCTTTCCAAAAAACATCATAAAGATAATAATAGCTTTTCCAATCATCGTTAAGTGTGGTGTGAAATTCATACTGAGACCGACAGTCCCAAATGCTGAGAATACTTCGAAAGCACTCATCAATAGAGGAACTCGCTCAGTAATGCTTAAAATTAAAATAGCCAAAAAAATAAATGAAATAGAAATAATAGCGATGGTTAATGATTTGACAATGAGAGTATCTTTAATGGATTTTTTAAACGCGACAATATCATCTTGTTCTTGTAAAAATTTAAATACCCCAAAAAACATGATTAAAAAGGTTGTTAATTTAATCCCACCGCCAGTTGAAGCACTACCGGCTCCGATAAACATTAGAAGCATCATTAATAAAAGGGAAGGCTTTGATAATGCGGAAATATCAACTGTATTAAACCCGGCAGTACGCGTTGAAATAGCTTGGAAATAAGCAGCCATGCCTTCTTCAAATGGGGTAAAGCCTCTCATAGAAAGAGAATTGTGAAACTCGAATATAAAAATAAAAACAGTCGCAATAATATTGATGATTAGAGTAGAAGAGAGCATAAGTTTTGAGTGTAATGTAAGGTTTTTAAAATTTTTCTTTCTTTTTATATCTACGATTACTGTAAAACCAATCCCACCTAAAATAATGAGGGAGGAAATGACGAGATTGACAAGAATGCTGTGAGAGTGGGACATTAAATTATCGCTCCAAACAGAAAAACCTGCATTGTTAAAAGCAGAGATGGAATGAAAAAAGCTATAATAGATCCCTTTAGCAATCCCATATTTCGGTACCCATTCAAAAGAAAGAATGAAAGCAGCGATACATTCGACTGTAAAAGAGAATAAAAATAATGCTTTGGCAAGACGAATGACACCGCCTATATTCGTTTGATTTAATGCTTGTTGCAGTAAAATTCGGTTTTGAAGGCCAATTTTTCTGCCAAGCATAATCGCAATTAAAACGGCAAAGCTCATAATGCCAAGTCCGCCCACTTGTATAAGTGTTAAAATGACACATTGGCCAAATAAGGTAAATACTTTCCCAGTGTCCACAACACCAAGCCCTGTAACCGTACAAGCAGAAACGGTTGTAAATAAAGCATCGAGCCATGAAATAGACGTCGTTGTAGCAATTGGCAATTTTAATAAGCATGTACCGATAATTGATAACATAATAAAAGACAAAGTAAGAACACGGGGAGGACTCATGTGAATGTTAATCCGTTTCATGTTACATATCGTTCCTTTCAGTTTGCTTTTACTAGTATGTGAAAAAGCACCATTATGTATGTTAAAAATAGAAAGAGGCAGAGAATATCTGCCTCTAAGCCATATGTTATATTGTGTTATCCACGTAATTGTTGTTGAGCTAAAGAAACAAGACGTTTTGTTACTTCACCGCCAACTGATCCGTTAGAACGTGATGCAGTATTAGACCCTAAGCTTACGCCGAATTCTTGTGCAATTTCATATTTAAATTGATCAAGTGCTTGTTCAGCACCTGGAACTAGTAATTTGTTTGTTTTTGCCATGATGATACACATCCTTATGAGTAATCCAGTTCAGCTAAGTATGTATCTGAACTGGTACCGTTATTTTATGTGGAACCGGCGTGCTCATACGCGGAAGTAATCGGTGTGATTAGAAGTTATTGGATAGAAAAAAGAGTAGCAATTTTTGCTACTCTTTTTTTAGTATTGTCGCTGTACCTTCCACGACAATATCATCCGATTGATTATATATATTTGTTTGCAACGTAATGATTTTTTTATCGTCACGTTTTTTGATGACCTCTGCCACAACGCGAAGTGTATCGCCGATTTTGACAGGAGCGCGGAATGAAACGTTTTGAGATAAATAAATCGTATTTTTACCCGGGAGTTTCGTTCCAAGGATGGTAGAAATAAAACTTGAAACGAGCATACCATGAGCAATACGTTCTTTAAACATTGTCGTTTTTGCAAAAGAATCTAAAATATGAATAGGATTCACATCTCCAGTCAATTTTGCAAAATTGATAACGTCCTCATCCGTAATCGTTTTTGTAAGTGATGCTTGATCACCGACTTGAATCTCATCATAACGAAGCTCCGGGACGGTTTGTGCTTCTTGAAATGGATTCATTTTGTCCTCCTTATTTTCCATATCGAAAAATGCTAGCCATCTTGATGTAGTAGGAGGAAGAAAGAGTTTTGTTTGTGCTGCAGTTAGCTCCCACATTTTTCTTACTTGATGGAAGTAAATAGATTTTTTGAGTTTTCCTCGAACTTTTTTGCGAGTTCCAACTGTTTTGTCTTGAAATCTTCCAAAAAACCTTCTAACTGTTTTTGAGCCTCTTCACGTTGTAATTGTTGTTGTTCAATAAATTGCTTCGTTGTTTCTTCAAATTGACCGCTTGTTTGAGTAAGGATAGACAAAGATGTTTTTGTAGGAGAAACAGTTAGCTGTTGCATATGAGCAGAAAACTCTTTCCATTTGTCTTGCCACTCATTAATTTGATCATTTAAGGAGTTTCCAGTTAATTGCTTCACGTAATCTGTATACTGATTATTGAATTGAGTAGTAAATTGTTGCAGTTCTTTTTCTAGTTCATCTACTCCTGATGTTAATTTATGCAAAGCATCTTGTTGTTGTTTTAATGTTTCTAAAGTAAGTTGCTCTAATTGTTTCCCAGCTGAAGAGAAAAGGGAAAGTGATTGAGACCAGTTTTTCCAAAATGCATCGACTAATTCGTATGGTTTAGTTTCCATTGTTTGACCCCCAAATGTTTTTTTACATATTGTGAACGCAGATTACTCTGCTGTATCACCAGGTGAAGATGAAGAATCTTTTTCATCCTTTTCTGGAGAAGTAGAAAATGGAAAGAATGCATTGGTGTATAGCGTGAAAAACGTCCGCAACATATTTTGATAATGCTCAAAAGAAGTCGCACATGTTGTTAAATATTGCTCTCCATATTCAGTTAAAGAATAAATTCTTTTTGCTGGCCCTCCGTCGCTTGTATCCCAAGTAGAAGAAATAAGGTTTTCTTTTTCTAATTTGCGTAGTGTTCTGTACACATTACCTTGGTCAACAGAAGAAAAGCCGATATCCATTAGCATTTGAATAAGTTTGTAACCATGAAGACTCCAGTCTTTAAGACAGAGAAGTAAGAAGGGAACTAAGAAGTTTTTTGGCATGGAGTTTGGTTGTTTTGCTTGGTTGTTCTCCAAACTTTCGCGTTGTTCTGGTTCATTATGTAGCATGATTGTGCATCACCTCATGAATCAGTTAGATGGAATTTTTTGCTTATAAGTGCAATTTACACCTATCTGTTTTTAAAGTCAATACATTTGTTAGAAAATAGAAAAAAATAAAATATAGACTTGAAGTTTTATTCAGAATATTAGAAAATAATGAATAGGTTGAATTGTTTCAAAAACGAAAAAGGGAGTGTAGGTAAAGTGATTGATCAAAAATTCGATCCACTACAAGCATGGAAAAATGCTTATGAACAAACCGAAACATTTTGGGGAAAAGCGCTCAATGAAACAATTAAAACAGAAGAATATTCTGCTTGGATGGGCAGCGTTCTAGATTTGAATTTGTTTTATCAAAAAGCATTAAATGATACGACAAAAAATTATTTAGAGCAGGTGAATGTGCCTACGAAAGAGGATATCGCTAGAGTGGCTACGCTTGTTATTAACTTAGAAAATAAAGTGGATAACATTGAGGAGTTTCTAGAAGATAAGGTAGAGTCAGTAGGACAAGCTCCTACATTAAAGCGCGATGTTACGAAAGTAAAACAAGATATTCGCACATTAGAAACGAAAGTTGATCAAATTTTAGAATTGCTAGAAAAGCAAAATGCAGTACTAGCAAAACTACAAGAACCTGTAAAAGAAGAAGTAAAACCTACGAATAAGCCAGAAAATAAAAAGTGATAATAGCGCTTGTTTATAACATATGAAAGAGAAAGGGAGAATCTCTTTTCTATGTATAAACAGCGAAACATAATTATATAGGGACTCCATAGTATGAGTACCAAAATGATTCATAATAGTCGTTCACAAATTCATTTAAGGGGGAAAAGAAATGGTTCAATTAAATGGAAAAGTAGCAATCGTAACAGGTGGGGCAAAAGGGATTGGAAAAGCGATCACAGTAGCGTTAGCACAAGAGGGCGCAAAAGTTGTTATTAACTATAACAGCAGTAAAGAAGCAGCTGAAAACTTAGTAAATGAACTAGGAAAAGAAGGACATGACGTTTATGCAGTTCAAGCAGATGTTTCTAAAGTAGAAGATGCAAACCGACTTGTAGAAGAAGCAGTGAATCATTTTGGTAAAGTTGATATTCTTGTTAATAATGCTGGTATTACAAGAGATCGTACATTCAAAAAGTTAAATCGTGAAGATTGGGAACGCGTAATTGACGTGAACTTAAGCAGTGTGTTTAATACGACAAGCGCGGTACTTCCATACATAACGGAAGCAGAAGAAGGTAGAATTATTAGCATTTCTTCTATTATTGGTCAAGCCGGTGGATTTGGACAAACAAACTACTCAGCAGCAAAAGCAGGTATGCTAGGATTTACAAAATCATTAGCATTAGAGCTTGCAAAAACAAATGTAACTGTAAACGCTATTTGCCCAGGATTTATTGATACTGAAATGGTAGCAGAAGTACCAGAAGAAGTACGCCAAAAAATCGTTGCGAAAATCCCGAAAAAACGTTTTGGTCAAGCTGATGAAATTGCGAAAGGTGTAGTATATCTATGCCGTGACGGTGCTTATATCACAGGTCAGCAATTAAACATTAACGGCGGATTATATATGTAATGAAGTAAGAAAAAAGTGCATATCCATAGCAGGAATGCACTTCTTTTTTTAGAAGGAAATTGACCAAAAAGGAGATAGAAAAATGACTACATTCGCAACAGAATGGGAAAAGCAATTAGAGCTATACCCAGAAGAATACCGAAAAGCGTACCGCCGTGTGAAAAGGGCGAGTGAAATTTTATTACGTGAACCAGAGCCACAAGTAGGATTAACGCCGAAAGAGGTTATTTGGACGAAGAATAAGACGAAGCTTTATCGCTACATTCCAAAACAAGAAAAAACACAAAGAGTTCCAATTCTATTAATATATGCTCTTATTAATAAACCATATATTATGGATTTAACTCCTGGAAATAGTTTAGTGGAATATTTAGTGGACCGTGGTTTTGATGTGTATATGCTTGATTGGGGCACATTTGGTTTAGAAGATAGTCATTTGAAATTTGATGATTTTGTGTTTGATTATATTGCAAAAGCAGTGAAAAAAGTAATGCGAACTGCAAAATCGGACGAGATTTCTTTACTTGGTTATTGCATGGGGGGAACGCTAACTTCTATTTATGCGGCACTTCATCCGCACATGCCAATTCGTAACCTAATCTTTATGACAAGTCCTTTTGATTTCTCTGAAACAGGATTATATGGTCCTTTATTAGATGAGAAATACTTCAATTTAGATAAAGCGGTTGATACATTTGGAAATATTCCGCCAGAAATGATTGATTTCGGAAACAAAATGTTAAAACCAATTACGAACTTTGTTGGTCCATATGTTGCTTTAGTAGATCGTTCAGAGAATGAGCGCTTCGTTGAAAGCTGGAGGTTAGTTCAAAAGTGGGTTGGCGATGGTATTCCGTTCCCAGGTGAATCATACAGACAGTGGATTCGTGATTTTTATCAAAACAATAAATTGGTTAAGGGTGAACTTGTGATTCGCGGACAAAAAGTAGACCTTGCAAATATTAAGGCGAATGTCTTAAATATTTCCGGGAAACGTGATCATATCGCTTTGCCATGTCAAGTAGAAGCATTACTAGACCATATTTCTAGCACAGATAAACAATATGTATGTTTACCGACAGGGCATATGTCTATCGTTTACGGTGGAACAGCTGTAAAACAAACATATCCGACGATTGGAGACTGGCTTGACGAGCGCTCTAAGTAAAAATAAAAAATCCAACTAGCATATGTTAGTTGGATTTTTTTATGTAAAATAACAAAACATAGAAAGGAGACATTTATATTTTAGGAGTATAATTATGAAACTTATGACTGGTAAGTTGTTTTGGGATACAGGAGCTTCTATGCCTTGTTATCCATCGTTAGAAAATGATATGATATGTGATGTGCTTGTAGTTGGAAGTGGCGAAGCGGGTGCTCAAATAGCGTATTCGTTAGCGAAAATGGGAATGCGCGTTACACTTATTGAAAAAAATATGATTTCATGTGGCAGTACAGCTGCTAATACAGGGTTATTACAATTTCTTCATGATAAATCGTTAACCTCACTTATCCATACATTTGGGGAAGAAAAAGGGGTGCGAGCATATAAACTTTGTTACGAAGCGTTACGAACAATGGAGAAAGTTGTACCGACTCTCGATATCAATCCCCAGTTTATTCCGCGAAACAGTTTATATTATGCAAGTAAAAGTGAAGATGTCTCATTTTTACAAGAGGAATACAAAACGTTACAGAATTATGGGTTTCCAGTTGAGTATTTTACAGCATCTGATATTAAGGAACGGTATCCTTTTACAAGACAAGCGGCATTATATACACACGGTGATGCTGAGGTAAATCCGTATTTATTAGCGCATAGCCTTTTGCATAAAGCAAATCAAATGGGTGCTACTATATATGAACATACAGAGGCCATACATATAAAAAAACGTCAAAATGATCTAATTTGTTATACGAAAACAGGAAATCAAATTGTAGCAAAGAATATTATTATGGCGACGGGTTATGAAGCACTTTTCGGAAAGAAAGAAAAAAATACAACAGTGGAAACATCATATGCAGTTGTGACAAATAAGGTGGATTCATTTGAAGACTGGCATGAGCAATCATTAATTTGGGAAACAGCAAGGCCTTATTTATATTTTCGTACGTATAGAAACCGTATTATTGTAGGCGGATTAGATGAAGCGATGCAAATTCAAACAATCGGTGATACGAAATTATTGCATAAGCGTGATATCCTTATTAACATTGTAAAAGAGATGTTCCCCCAGTATAAGAATATACAGGCAGAGTACTATTGGGCAGCAGCATTTGGCAGTAGTCAAGACGGTCTCCCAATTTTAAAAGAAGATAAAAAGATACATAATTTATTTTACGCATTGCCCTTTGGAGGTAATGGAACTGTGTATGGAATGGTATTTGCTAAAATATTTGAGCGGTTATTTACAAATAAAGAAAGTGAAGATTTTTCTTTATTTAATCGATAGAAAAAAGGTAGCGAAGTGATGGAATGAGAGATATAAAAAAGTTTTTACAAAAATTGCGTCCTGTACAACTCATTGTTTTGTTTTATTTATTAGCAGTAGTTGTATCGGTAATATTACTTAGTTTACCGTTTGTTACAAAGGCTGATGTGAAATGGACATTTATCGATGCCCTCTTTACATCTGTTAGTGCGGTAAGTGTTACGGGACTGTCTGTTGTTACGATTTCAGATACATTTACTACGGCAGGAATTATTATTTTAGCCCTTATTTTACAATTGGGCGGCTTAGGAATTATGGCGTTAGGTACATTCGTTTGGATTATAACAGGAAAAAAGATTGGTTTGCAGAGAAGAAGACTCATTATGGCAGACCATAATCAAGGGAATTTATCAGGTCTTGTAGAATTGATGCGTTCTATTTTAATTGTAATTATTTCAATAGAGCTTATTGGAGCAATATTATTAGGTACAAGATTCTTACTTTACTTTCCAACTTGGCAAGAAGCTTATTTTCACGGTTTTTTTGCAGCTGTTAGTGCAACTACGAACGGCGGATTTGATTTAACAGGACAATCGCTAATTCCGTATAAAAAAGATTACATTGTTCAAATGATTCATATGTTACTTATTATTTTAGGAGCAATCGGCTTCCCTGTATTAATGGAAGTGAAACAATTCCTTAGTAAAAGGAGACAGCAACTATTTCGTTTTTCGCTATTTACAAAATTGACGACAACAACATTTTTTGCGCTCGTGGTCGTTGGAACGATTATGATTTTTTTACTAGAACGAAATCATTTTTTAGCAGGAAAGTCATGGCATGAAACAGTTTTCTATACACTATTCCAATCTGTGACGACGCGAAGCGGGGGACTTGCTACAATGGATATACTTGAATTGTCACAACCGACGCTTTTGTTTATGAGTATATTAATGTTTATAGGAGCATCTCCAAGTTCGGTTGGGGGCGGGATACGTACAACAACATTTGCTGTTAGTATATTGTCACTATACACTTTTGCAAGAGGCGGGAGAACGGTTAGAGTCTTCAAACGTCAGCTACATGAAGAGGACGTGCTGAAAGCATCTGTCGTTATGACAATGGGGATTTTATTATGTGCCACAGCACTATTTATTTTATCTATTACGGAAAATGTACCGCTTATGAGTTTAATTGTTGAAGTCTGTTCTGCTTTCGGGACGACAGGACTATCGACAGGTATTACGCCAGATTTAACAACTGTTGGTAAACTTGTACTCATTGTACTTATGTTTATCGGGCGTGTCGGTATTTTAACATTTATACTAGCTAGTGGCGGAAGAGAACAGCCACCTCGCTATAAATATCCGAAAGAGAGAATTATTATTGGATAGTATGAAACCATTCTACCTATGTTAGGTAGAATGGTTTTTTAGTCATTAATGCCAAATTGCGGATGCATAAAAGTATCCTTCTTATTATCTCCTTCTTTTTTTAGTAACTCTTGATTTTCTTCTGAAATCCACCCGATATCATTTGTAGGATGGATCCATTCTTCTCCAGCCATAATGGCAGGATCTACATCATCACTCCAATTGTGAAGTGGACTGTTCTCGGAATCATATTTACTGTCTCCGATTACGACGTCATATTGATTGATGAAAGGTTGTTGCATTTTCTTTCCTGTTCCTTTAAAAGATGGGAAATTCATTTGATGCGGGAGCGTTTCATCTAAAATGGGTGACTGGATTTTATCTTTCTTCTTCAAAATAAGAGCTCCTTTTTATTATGATTTCTTCATATGTAGTATTTCCATCTAGCAGTTCTTATGTACTTGTTAACACTTGCCAGTAATAATTATTTTAGCTTGCTTCAAACTAGAGTAGAAAGTGAATTTTTGAGAGCAGGTGAATGTATTGGTAAAAAGAAAAGTGAAACAAAATGCGGCAATCAACAATAATAAAACTCCGAAAGAAAGCTTACCAGATGCAGAATTTGCATTAGAGTATGAAGGAGAAAATAGCGCGAAGTATGCAAATCGTAATTCAAAAAAAGGTAAACAAAAGTGAGGCGTTTTTTACAAACGCCTCATTTTTTTGTGGGATTATAAAGGTTTTTTTAATTATTTGTAAATTTAGTGTTCATTATTAGCAGAAAAATGCGAAAAAACATAGAAGTAGCAACGTATTACACAAAAACAAACAACAAACAAAAGATTAATGTTGGTTTAATACTGCTTTTACACTAGTTGTTTATATTTGAGTTGTACATAAGATTTGTAAAAGGAGAGAGAGACAGTGAAAAAAATAATCTTTAAAGCTGTAGCAACTGGAATGGTATTTTCGTTATTAATGGGGTGTGGTGCAAAGAAAGAAGAAAGTGCTGGGGCAAAAGTAAAAGATGATAAATTATCTGGATCATTAACTGTTTACACAGCAATTGAAGAAGAACTTGTACCAATTTATCTTGATTCTTTTAAAAAGAAATATCCAGATGTGAAGCTGAATATTGTTCGTGATTCAACTGGAGTTATTACAGCAAAATTGCTAGCTGAAGGGAAAAATACACAAGCAGATGTTGTATGGGGAACTGCAGCTTCAAGTCTATTAGCTTTAGATAAAAAAGATATGTTAAAAGGATACTCTCCAAAAGGAGCGGATCGCGTTTTACCGCAATTTAAAGATGATAAACAACCAGAAAAATGGGTAGGAAATACTGCATTTATGACGGGGATTGCTATAAATAAAGAAGAATTAAAGAAGAAAAATTTACCGATGCCAGAATCATACGAAGACTTAACGAAACCAGAGTATAAAGGAACGCTTGTTATGCCACATCCAGCATCTTCTGGAACAGGATTTTTAACAGTTTCTGCATGGTTACAAATTATGGGTGAAGATAAAGGCTGGGATTACATGAAGAAACTTCATGATAATATGGCAACTTATACTCATTCAGGTTCAAAACCAGCGAAATTAGCGGGTGCGGGTGAATATCCAGTTGGTGTATCGATGGTTTATAGTGCTTTGAAAGAGAAACAAAAAGGTGCACCAGTTGAAGTTGTATTGCCAAAAGAAGGATTAGGTTGGGAAGTAGAAGCGAACGCACTTATTAAAAAAGATAATGAGAAAAATGAAAAATTAGCGCAAGCATTTTTAGATTGGGCAATTACTGATGATGTAATGAAGTTATACTTCGAGAAAAATGGATTTGCGACAATTAAAAATGATTATAAACTTCCAGACGGATTCCCTAAAGATGTGACGGAAAAGTTATACAAAAAGAACGACTTTAAGTGGGCAGCAGAAAATCGAGACAAAATTTTAGAAAAATGGGAAAAAGAGTTTGGCCAAAAAGCAGAACCGAAAAAGTAAGTGAGTGGGAGAGAGAAAAAATGAGCGAATATTTATCAATTCAACACATTCAAAAACAGTTTGATGCATTTACAGCGTTAAAAGATATTTCTTTTACTGTGAAAAAAAATGAGTTTGTATGTTTATTAGGCCCAAGTGGTTGTGGGAAAACAACATTGCTTCGAATTTTAGCAGGGCTAGAAGAGGCGACAACAGGTAGTATAGCTGTGAATGGAAAAGATATTACAGCATTACCTCCTGGAAAGAGGAATTTCGGAATGGTGTTTCAATCCTATGCGTTATTTCCGAATTTAACAGCACTTGAAAACATTGAATACGGCTTAAAGACAAAAAAGTATGGAAAAGCAGAAGTAAAAGAGAAGGCGCTATCGGCGTTAGAACTAGTTGATTTACTGAATGTAAAAGATAAATATCCTGCTCAAATGTCTGGTGGACAACAGCAGCGAGTAGCACTTGCACGTGCACTCGCTCTGTCTCCGGATATTTTGTTACTCGATGAGCCGTTATCTGCTTTAGATGCAAAAGTACGTGAAAAGTTACGTAGAGAAATGCGTGATTTGCAAGAAAAAGTAGGAGTGACAACTATTATGGTCACGCATGATCAAGAAGAGGCATTAACGATGGCTGATAAAATTGTTGTAATGAATCATGCGGAAATTATGCAGATTGGCACACCAGAGGAGATTTACCAAAGACCAGCCAATCCGTTTGTGGCAGATTTTATTGGTTCTATTAATTTCTTTTCGAAAAATAACGAAGAACATGCAATTCGTCCGGAACATGTAACAGTCGTACAAAATAATGGTATGAAAACAATTGTAGAAAGCATGGAGTTTCGCGGATCTGTATACCGGACAGAAGTGCGCGTTATAGATGAGAAAACGCATCTATATAATGAGAAAATCGTTGTAGATATATTGGCATCAGAAGTAGAAAAAACAGCTATTAGGAAAGGAAAGCCGATTCAAATCTCTTTCTCAGAAAATCATATGTTGTCATATGGAAAGAAGGTTGTTGTATAGATGGAGATGTTAGAAAATTTAAAGGTAGAAAGTACGAAAAAAAAGATTAAGAGACGTATCGGTAAAGAAGAATGGATACAAAGACTATTAATTATTGGTATGATTCTTGCTTTTTTGATTATGCTTGTATTACCACTATTACAATTGTTTACACAAGCTTTTTATGATAAAGATGGAGCTTTCATTGGTGTTGCGAATTTCAGTAAATATTTCACAACCCCAACATTAGTTCAATCATTACAAAATACGATATGGATTTCGGGCGCGACAACAATTATTGCAGTGACACTTGCTTTCGCTTACGCCTATGCGATCGCTCGTACGAATGTATTTGGAAAGCGTGTATTTCAATATGTCGCGTTGTTACCGTTATTCGCACCAACGATGATGCATGGTATCGCACTTACATATTTATTTGGTAATCAAGGATTAGTAACGAAAGGGATGTTTGGTTTATTTGAAGGTATACAAATCCCTTTATATGGACCAGTAGGAATTGTAATGGCTGAAGTCATGTATACATTTCCGCAAGCATTTCTTATATTATTAATTGCTTTCCAAGGTTCTGATTATCGTTTATACGAAGCTTCTAATATGTTGGGAGCGAGTAAAACAAAGCAATTTCTCACTGTTACTTTACCTAGTGTAAAGTATGGATTAATTAGTGCGATGTTTGTTGTGTTTACACTTAGTTTTACTGATTTTGGCGCACCAAAAATTGTTGGTGGGCAATATAATGTACTTGCTACTGATGTATACAAACAAGTAATTGGACAACAAAATATGCCGATGGGTGCAACTGTCGGAATGATTTTATTAATTCCAGCTATATTTGCATTTGCAGTTGATCGCATTACGCAAAGAAAGCAGGCGAATTTCTTATCTTCCAAAGCAGTGCCATATAGAATAACGGCTAATAAGAAAAGAGATGTAGTCTCATTCATATATTGTAGTGTGATTACATTTATGATTATTCTTTTATTTGTGGCGGTTGGTATTGCTGCAAGTGTGAAAGTATGGCCATATAATATGAGTTTTACATTTGAGCATTTTAATTTTTCGAGTTTAACAGGAGATGGACTTGAAGCATTTAAAAATAGTGTGATTGTCTCAGCAGTTACAGCAGTTATTGGGGCAATTTTAACATTTATGTTCGCATATGCGATTGAGAAAATAGATCAGCTAAAGTTTTTCCGAAAAACAGGCTACTTTTTCTCGATTGTCCCTTTAGCAATCCCAGGTTTAGTACTTGGATTGGGATACGTCTTTTTCTTTAGTCAACCAACGATTCAAATACTTGGACTTTCAGTAACGAATCCGTTTCATTCTTTATACGGAACAATTGCTGTGCTAGTACTAGTAAACATCATTCATTTTTATTCGGTAACATTCGTTACCGCAACGACTGCTTTAAAGAAATTAGACCGAGAGTTTGAGCTTGTTTCGCAGTCGATGGGAATTCCGTTTTATAAAACATTCTTTAGAGTAACAGTACCGATGTGTTTACCAGCAATTTTAGAAATGGTGATGTACTATTTCGTCAATTCGATGGTAACTGTGTCAGCGGTTGTATTCTTATACGCAGCTGATTTTAAACTAGCTGCCGTATCAATCGTAAATATGGATGATGCAGGAAATGTAGCGCCAGCAGCTGCAATGAGTGTACTTATTGTTGTTACAAATATTGTAGTGAGAGTTGTATATGAATGGGGAACGAAAGCACTTCGTAACCGAACTTCACAATGGCAAAAAAGATAAGTGAGAAGGGTGATGGATTGTATGAAAATAGAAGCAGTTATTTTTGATTGGGCAGGTACGACAGTTGATTACGGATGTTTTGCACCACTGGAAGTATTCATAAAAATTTTTCGTAAACGTGGTGTTAAAATTACAGATGAAGAAGCCCGTAAACCGATGGGATTATTAAAGATCGATCATGTAAGGGCACTAACAGAAATGCCTCGTATTGCGAATGAGTGGGAGCGTGTTTTCGGACATTTACCAACAGAAGCAGACATTCACGAGATGTATGAAGAGTTTGAAGAAATACTCTTTACTATTTTGCCACAATATGCCACGCCAATTGATGGGGTGAAAGAAGTGGTTGCTTCATTACGTAAAAGAGGCCTTAAAATTGGCTCAACAACTGGTTATACGAGAGAAATGATGGACATCGTTGCAAAAGAAGCAGAAATACAAGGATATAAACCTGATGTTCTTGTGACGCCAGATGATGTTTCAGCAGGCCGTCCATACCCTTGGATGTGTTATAAAAATGCGATGGAACTTGGTGTGTATCCGATGAATCATATGATAAAAGTCGGGGACACAGTGTCAGATATGAAAGAGGGCAGAAATGCTGGTATGTGGACTGTGGGTGTAATTCTCGGTAGTAGTGAGCTCGGCTTAAGTGAGTGGGCAGCTGAAACTATGGATCCGGTAGAACTTCGTGAAAAAATGGAAGTAGTTCGAAAGCGTTTCGTTGAAAACGGGGCTCATTTTACAATTGAAACGATGCAGGGACTCGAAAACGTAATTGAACAGATCGAGAAACAAGAATTTATTATTTCATAAAAGGGGAAGAGGATCATGACTGAAAATCACTACTTATTATTAACGCCAGGACCATTAACGACAACAAAAACAGTAAAAGAAGTTATGCTATACGATTGGTGTACGTGGGATGTTGAATATAACACGATGGTGCAACAGGTAAGAGCTAAACTTGTATCGTTAGCAACGAAGGAAGAAGAGAGATATACAACAGTATTAATGCAAGGAAGCGGTACGTTTTCAGTTGAAGCAGTAATCGGTTCTGTCATTCCAAAAAACGGAAAGCTGCTTGTTTGTACAAATGGTGCGTATGGTAAGCGAATTGTACAAATGGCAGAGATGTTACATATAGATGTGGTGGTCAGTCAAACAGAAGAGTGGGAGCCTACTAATATTGTAGAAGTAGAAAAGATATTACAACAAGATAAAGAGATTACACATATTGCAGTTGTTCATTGTGAAACAACAACAGGTATTATCAATCCAATTGTAGATGTATGTAAATTAGGGAAGCAATACGGAAAAGTAACACTAGTTGATGCAATGAGTAGTTTTGGTGGTATTGAAATAGACATCGCTGAGTTGCAAATTGACTTTCTAATTAGTAGTGCGAATAAATGTATTCAAGGGGTTCCAGGGTTCGGATTTGTTATTGCAAAGCGCGATGAATTGTTGAAATGTAAAGGGCAGGCACGTTCATTATCTTTAGATTTATACGATCAATGGGAAATAATGGAAAATCAAAATGGGAAATGGCGTTTTACATCACCTACACATGTTGTACACGCTTTTTATCAAGCACTACTTGAATTAGAAAAAGAGGGCGGAGTAAAAGCACGTTACAATCGATATGATAACAATCAAAAACTATTAGTGAATCGAATGAGAGAAATCGGATTTAAGCCACTAGTAGATGAAAAATATCAATCGCCTATTATTACATCTTTCATTTATCCAGAAGAATGGTTTGATTTTGAGCAATTATACAATGAATTAAAGCGGGATGGATTTGTTATATATCCAGGTAAAATTTCAAAAGTAGATACATTCCGCATTGGAAATATCGGTGATGTACATGAGGCAGATATTCATCGCTTAGTTGATAGTATCGCTAAAGGAGTTGTTATAGGTTGAAAGTATTTTGCTTAGGTGGAGCAGGTAAAATTTGTCGTGAAGCAATTTTAGATTTAGTGCAATTTTCATCTTTTGAGACGATTACAGTAGCAGATTTTAACGAAGAAGAGGGGCTTAAAGTAGTAGAATGGCTCAACGATCCTCGCGTTGATTTTGTGAAAGTAGATGTAACGAATCATGAGGATACGGTTGCAAAAATGAAGGGCTATGACATTGTAATGGATGGTACAACAATTAAGTTAAATGGATTATCTACTCGATGTATTGCAGAAGCAGGTTGTCACGGTGTGAATTTAAATGGATTTGGTGAAGAAAATGATTCGCATTCTATATTTGTTCAAAACGGAAAAACATGTTTACCTGGGTTTGGTATGACGCCAGGTGTAACGCAAATGATGGCGATGCATGCAGCAAATCAGTTACATACTGTAGAGTCAGTTCGTGTAAGTCATGGTTCGTATCGTCCCATTGCTTTTTCTGCATCCATTACAGAAACAACGACATATGAATATGATCCACATTTGCCATCGCGTACAGTGTATGAAGATGGTGAGTTTAAGCAAGTGCCTCCGTTTGCGCGTCCAAGAGAAATTGAATTACCGGCGCCTTATGGTAAGACAACGCAGTATATCATACCGCATTCTGAAACGATTACGTTAGCAAAAGCATTAGAAAATAAAGGCGTTAAACTAATAGAGACGAGAGGAACTTGGCCAAAGCAAAATATGCAGCTCGTACGTGCATTGTATGATTACGGTATATTGCGTAATGATCCAGTTGAAATAAATGGAAAAGAAATCGGCATAATGGATTGTATTGCGAAGTATTTATTGCAATCGAAAGAAGGACAAGAAACAGAGATTTACGGTTATGCACTTCATGTAGAAGTAATAGGTATGAAAAATAATGAGAAACAAAGACGTGTATTATATCATACACACCCGTTATCTGATGGATCTGTTGTAGGATGGGAAAAATTAAGAGCTTATACGAGAAACGTCGGTATTCCATTTGGGATTGCTACAGAGCTAATCGCAAATGGGAATGTAAATAAAGTTGGTGTTGTGACACCCGAGGAAGCTTTTGTCAAACCACAAATTATTTTTGATGAACTAAAAAAGCGTGGTATTCATATTCACGAGGAAGTTTTCGTTGAAAAGGAAAGTTATAACTTTGTATAAGTAAGGCAGCGTATGAGGTAGAAATCAATGGGGTGAGGTTATGTCTGTAGTAGGTGAAGAAAGAAAGCGAACCATTCTTGAGAAGGTAGAGTTTAAAGGGAAGGTAAAAGTTTCAGAATTAGCGAGAGAGTTTGCTGTATCAACAGAGACGATTCGTCGTTATTTAGAAGAATTGGATCGTGAAAAGAAGTTGAAGAAAGTGTATGGTGGAGCCGTCCAACTTCCGGGAGCTGGAATAGAGGCACCAATGTTAGAACGAGAGATGCTACATATAGAAGAGAAGAAGCGAATTGGGTATAAAGCAGCAACATTTGTAGAAGATGGAGATGTTATTGCGATTGATGACGGAAGTACACCACTTCAAATGGTACCATATCTTGTACATCGCAAAAATTTAACGATTGTAACAAGTTCATTTCCAGTAGCAACACAATTAATTTCTTCTATTAATAAAAAGATGTTTCACGGTGAAGTTTTATTTATTGGTGGAAAAGTATCTCCAAAACATTCACGCGTATCAGGATCTATTTCGCAGCAAGTTATCCAGCAATTTCATTTTCATAAAGCATTTGTTTCGATTGATGGATTATTACCTGGTTTTGGAGTTTCTAGTTTTGAATTAGAAAAGGCTAAACTGTCAGAAGCGATGATGAAATTAGCAGAGAAAACATATATTTTATGTGATCATACAAAGGTAGGCGTAAAAGGAAATTACCGAATAGCAGCGTTTTCGCGCATTCAACATGTAATTTGTGATAAGAAAATGCCCTATAGTTTTGAAGAGGAAGTTAAAAGGCATAATATTCAATGGACAATTTGTTAAATACGTAGAACTCCCACCTGATTGTGAGGTGGGAGTTTTACTGCCTACAAATAGCGGGATAAAAGATTTGTATTTATGCAAAAAAAGTGGACACATTTTCCCATCTCTTTCATATAATTTACCAATACAAAAAAAGTTGGTCGAAGGAAAGAAGGGGAAGCATGTCAGAACGGATATATAATAAACTTGTATTGTATGCAAATATTTTGCAAAAAATTGGTGTCATCAATGAGAAGGAGAAAAATGAAATTCTTCATACGATAGGTAAAAAAGCTCTTTGAATAAAGGGCTTTTATATTTTTTGCCTTTAAAAATATAAATTTAATGTAATATTCTCGTTGACATCGATAATGATATTCATTATCATTTATTTATGAGTAATTGATAATGTTTATCAATTATAAAGATTATATATGATAGGGGATATTATTTTGAAAAAAAATTATATGAAGGCGCTAGTAGTAGCGACAACATTAGCAATTCCATTTGCTGCATACTCTACTCCAGCGTTAGCAGCAATAAAAATTGAAGCAAACCAATCGGTAGCGGCAGCTAGTGAACGTACATACGATACTGAGATTAAAATATATAAGGATCAAAAAGACGAGCCATCTATGGTTTCTCAATATATAAAAGATCCTAAAGTAACGATTGCGGATGGGAAAAAAATTGTAACTGTAACAATGCAAGATAGCGATTATTTTCAATACCTTAGAATAGAGGATAAAAACCAACCTGGCGTATTTCATGATGTAAAAGTTTTGTCAGAAGATAAGAGGAAGAATGGAACGAAAGTAGTTCAATTTGAAATTGGCGAGTTTGAGAAGAAGCACAATATGCAAATGCATATACTTATTCCGGCTATTGGATATGATCACAAATATCAAGTTCAATTTGAAATTAAAGATCCAACTGTAGGTGACAAAGAAACAGAGAAACCAGATGATAACTCTAATTCAGGCAATATGGAGACGGATTATCCAGTTGATAATCAAAATATGATAACAGATAATAAATTAAGAGAGCTTGTTAATAAAAAGGTATTTAATAGAAAAGATTTAAATACACCAATCACGAAAGAAGAGTTATTACAAGTAAAGGACTTGTTTTTAAATACGAATGAGATACTGGATTATAGTGCATTAAAATATATGCCAAATTTAAAATCTTTAACAGTTGCGAATGCGAAGATAAAAGATCCATCATTCTTTACGAGCTTAAAACAATTGAAACATTTAGCTTTACGTGGTAATGAATTTTCAGATGTAACACCACTTGTTAAGATGGATAATTTAGATTCTCTTGATTTAAGTAATAATAAAATTACGAACGTTGCACCACTAATTGAAATGAAAAATGTAAAAAGTTTATATTTATCAGGTAACCAAATAGAAGATGTAACAGCATTAGCGAAAATGGAACAACTAGATTACTTGAATTTAGCAAATAATAAAATTACGAATGTTGTGCCATTAAGCGCGTTGAAAAATGTAACATATTTAACTTTAGCAGGTAATCAAATTGAAGATATTAAACCGTTATATTCATTACCTTTAAAAGACTTAGTATTAACACGTAATAAAGTAAAAGATTTATCCGGTATTGAGCAAATGAAGCAATTAGAAGAATTGTGGATCGGGAAAAATGAAATAAAAGATGTTACTCCTCTAAGTAAGATGACACAGTTAAAACAATTACACTTACCTAACAATGAGTTAAAAGATATTACTCCATTATCAAGTCTAGTAAACTTACAAAAGCTTGATTTAGAAGCGAATTATATTTCAGACTTAACACCAGCTAGCAATTTGAAAAAGTTAGTATTCTTAAGTTTTGTTGCAAATGAAATTCGTGATGTTCGACCAGTTATAGAACTAAGTAAAACAGCCTATATCAATGTTCAAAATCAAAAAGTATTTTTAGAGGAAACAGAAGTAAATAAAGAAGTAAAAGTACCTATATACGAGAAAGATGGTAAAATCTCTACAAAAATTCGTTTAAAGAGCGAAGGTGGTACGTATAGTAATGATGCAGTTAAGTGGAGTACACCGGGTGAGAAAGTATATGAATTTGGTGTAAAAGATCCATTTGCGGATACAGGAATCTTCTTCACAGGATCTGTGATTCAAAATGTGGTAGAAAGTAAAGAAGATAACACTTCTAAAGAAGACAATAATTCTAAAGAAGATGAAAAAGTAGGAGTAGTAGAATTTAAAGATGTACCAAAAGGACATTGGTCAGAGGAAGCAATTCATTATTTAGCGAAAGAAAATATTTTTAAGGGATATGGAAATGGACAATTTGGATTTGGGGATCGTATTACTCGTGGACAAGTTGCGTCTTTAGTACAAAGGTATTTGAAATTAGAAAATAAAGTAGAGCAGAAAGAGAGATTTACAGATACGAAGGGACATATGTTTGAGCAAGATATTGCTACAGTTGCGCAAGCTGGAATTATGCAAGGAGATGGTACTGGGGAGTTTCGTCCAGATGGAGTATTAACTCGATACGAAATGTCTGTAGTATTATATAAAGTATTTCAGCTAAAAGAAGATGAAAATAATAAAGTGAACTTTAATGATGTACCAACTGGTCATTGGGCAGAAGAATATGTGAAAGCGTTAGCGGACAATAACATATCAAAAGGTGATGGAAAAGGAAACTTTTTAGGTGATGATTTTGTAACACGTGAACAATATGCACAGTTCTTATATAACGCAATGACGAAATAAAAGATGAGAAAATACGTTATTCTTTGATTGAAAAAGAATAACGTATTTTTTATGTATAAAATGAAATAGTCAATATACAGGAGTATAGACATATGAATAGCCCTTTTTAAAGAAGAGACGTGAAACTATATTGACAAAAAGGCGTTCTCATGTGATAATTCAATTAAATTTTTAGAATAATCAAAAAATACTCCTTTTACATAGAAAGGATTCGAACATTATATGAATATTACGCCGGGGGTGACGAAATGTTATTTTTTCTAAAGAAATGGAATGAATTAAAAGATGTGAAATCTGAACTAGCACTTCGTGATTGGTTTTATGGTACAAAAATTAGCTTATCACTTTGTACGTCAAAAGAGCCGTTAACTTTTTTAGTAAACGTTGAAGGAAGAGATAAAGGGTTATTTTCAGAAGAAGATTTTATTGTTGTGAACTGTATGTGTGAACCAGTATTTGAAAATGAAGAAAAACCAGCTGCGGAATCATTTATGCATGCAGATATTTATAAAAAAAGTAGTGCAGAATGTATTCTACAAGTACAGACTGTAGATAGTCATTTAATATCAGAGTTGTATGGAGAAAAAGGGGAAGTAACATTCGATAAACGTAGCGTGGAACGTGTTTTTGGAAAAGAAGGTATAACAGAAATGACAATTCCCATTGTAGAAGATGAGAAAAAATTCGCAGATTTATTAGAGAATAATGTGCCGAATTTTATTGAAGGTGGAGGAGTAGTTCTCGTTCATAATTATGGCATGATTGTGTGGGGAAGAACTCCAGAATACGCGAAAAAATGGTTGGAGGGTATAGAATATTTAATGAACTACCATGTAAAATTGTTAATGATAAAAGGTGCAAAGAGCTCTGTTATATGAAATGTTTGTGATGTCGTTACAAGTCAATAAGTAAATGAAAGCGTTTTAAAAATAATTTTACTCATAAAATATAGGTTTCCTTATTATATATAGATTACATGTTGACATGTAAGGAGGAACATATTTTGCGAGTTAAATATCATTTTCTGCCAAAACAGCAAGTAACATTTTGCAAAATGAACGATTCAGGTAAGAAGGCTCTGCAAATTATGAATGAAACGGGATTTCGAGCAATCCCTGTATTAGCAGAAGATGAAAAGAAATTCATGGGGATTATTTATAAAGTGGACCTTTTAGAAAAGAAGTGTAATGGTGGATTAGAGGAATTAAGTACGGAACATATGCTGGAAGATTCCATTGCATTTATTTTTGAAAAGGACTCTTTTTTCAGAGCATTTTATGTTATTCGTCGTTTGCCGTTTTTAGCTGTATTAAATGATTATAATGAATTTGTTGGCATCTTAACTCATTCCAATATATTTGATGTTATTGAGGATTCATTTGGTATGCGGACGGGTGGTTATATATTAACGATTGCAACACAAGATTGTAAGGGAACGATTAAAGAACTTGGGACATTGTTGAAAGCATTTCATATCGGTGGACTATTTACGCTAGATAACGGCGATCAATATATTCGCCGCGTTATTGTCAATATAACAGATGAGTTAAATGAAAAAAGATTAAAGCAATTAATCGAAAAAATAGAGAAAAAAGGATTCAGGGTGAGTCATGTAGATTATATTTAAGATGAAAAGGAAAGGGAGCAATTTGCTATATGCAGATTGCTCTCTTTTTTAGTTTGAGTCATGAATCTTATTTTGAAACAGGAGGCGGAGATAATGCTAAATCGGATAAAAAAATAAAATCTGCATGTTCACGAATTTTAGGAATAGAGGTTTCTATAACACGTGATGTAATTTCACCTGGAGGCCCAACATGTCCGATAGCTACCATAATCGGTTTTTCTTGAAGTTTTTTAATGAGTAATTGGGCTTGTTTTGAAATATGTGCCGCTGTGTACACGTCATCAAAAAATAATTGATTTTCAATAATTGGTACTCCTAATTCTTTCCCGATTTTTGGGACGACACTCTTAGGATTTGTTTTGCTATCTAAATAAAATAAACCGTGTTTTTTACAAGCTGCGAGTATAAGTCGTACAATTCTTTCGTCTGCAGTCACCTTTGATCCCATATGATTATTCATCCCAATTGCATGTGGTACTTCTTGAATCGCTTGTTCGAGTCGATTATTTATTTCTTCGTCGCTTAAATCAGTTGTAATTGCTTTTGGTCCAAGCCATTCTTTTTTACCTTTAAGCGGTTCCATTGGCATATGTATAATAACTTCGTGTCCTTTCTTATGAGCCGCTATCGCATCTTCCTTTGTGGAAGGAAGAAAAGGCATAACAGCAACAGTTAGTGGAATAGGAAGTGATAACATTTTATCAGTTCCTTTCATATTATTGCCGAAGTCATCAATGACAATAGCTACTTTATTTGTATGGGCCTTGGCCTCAACAGGAAACAAGAAGGATGGTAAAAACATAGTCAAAATAAGCAATGCAATCGTATATTTGTGCATATAAATAGTTCCTTTCTATATTATCAATCACCATTATGGTTTGCGTTTTTATATAAATTAAACAAAAAATGTCGAAGAAAAGTATATGGAAAATAGGGAATCCGCTATTTAATTGGTGTTTGTAAAAAAAGGAGATAAAAAAATTGTCTATTATTGCGAATGTATTTACAAAGATAGAATAATTTGTAATAATTCTCAAAGTGAGGGTAAAGATTTGTAAATTACAGGGAGAAAATGTTAAATTTTCTGATTCTTCAAATTCAAATATGATAAGCAGTTAAAAGTTCAATGGAGAAGTGAAGTAGAGAGCATGGAAGTATAATAAGGGGGATATGAATGTTTACTGTAAAAAGGAAGTACACATTAGAAAAGCTTTCACGTGATATTCATATGAAACGTGAAGAGATGATTCAATTAGGTTTAACGAGTGGGTTAAATAGTACGGAGACGATTCAAGTTAGTCAAGAATTGGACAAGCTTATTTTACAGTACCAGTGTTATAAAGAAAAACAAACACCAAAATGGTTATCAATTATAAAGGTACCTATTTTTCAAATTGGGTATGAAGGGAAATCAAGTAATTTTTGGCGAATGCTTGTGGCTGGTTTTATGAAATAAGTATAATTACCCTTTAGGGATAAGGATAATTATACTATGTGTAACGGAATTTCGATATGAACTGTCGTTCCTTCGTTTTCTATACTGTTAATAAAAATATGCCCGTTGTACATCTCTATAATTCGTTTACATATGACAAGTCCAAGACCTGTTCCAGTATCTTTATTAGTAAAGAACGGATGAAAGAGGTGTTTTTGAATATGTTTTGGAATCCCTTTTCCAGTATCTATAATTTGCAATTGTGCGTGTGTTTCATTGTTTGTTACGAAAATAGTTAGTGTATCGCCAGAAGTCATAGCTTCAATTGCATTTTTTGTAATGTTTAAAACCACTTGTTTCATATGGTCTTTTGAGCACCGGATATGAACAGGACGGTCTGGCAAATGTAAATGGAATACAATATTATGTAGATTCGCCTCAGATTGAATAATTAATGCTACCTCATTTAGAATGGTTCTCACATCATATGTTTGTTCAATGATTGCAGTTGGCTTTCCAAGAATAAGAAATTCACTTACAATTTCATTAATTCGTTCTATTTCTTGTTCGATGATGGAAAAATAGAACTGATCTTGTTCATCTTTATATTTCTCTTTTAATAGAGCGACGAGCCCTTTAATTCCGGTAAGTGGATTACGGATTTCGTGGGCGGTACTAGCTGCAAAAGTTCCAACTAATTCAATTTTTTGTAGTTCATTTTGTTGTCTTTCTAGTTTTGTTTGTCGTTTTAACAACATATATTGAGCGAGTAAAAATAAAATTGACATTAAAAATAAAGTAGCTATACATTCTACGGCAACCCACTGGTTTAAAGTTTTTTGATGAATAGGTAACGGAGAAACAGAGACCTTCCAATCTAATCTTTGGAGTGGAGTAGTAAGCATATTAGAATGTGCATCACTTGTTTCGTTATTATCATCGGTTAGAAAAACTACATCATACTTATCAGTTACTTCAAAATGGTATTGTGGCTTAATGGCATTTAAAGATGATGAAATGTAGTCAAAGCGTAAACTTGCTAACAATAAGCCTGAGAGCTCCTTCTGTTTATTAAAAATGGGGGAAGCAATCATAATAGCTTGATGGCCAAGAACACGATCTGTAATGACGGATGATACAGTTGTTTTCTTAGTTTGTAATGCGTTTTGAATATATTTACGATCTGAGACATCAACAGGTGGTCGGTCACCTTCCGATGCGATTGTAATGATACCTTCTGGTGTAGCGTAATATAGACCAGAAAAACGTGCATCGTTTCCATCTGTATCATGTACAATTTCTTTCATCCCATTCATATTTCCAGTCTCGGTTCCTACGACCTTTGCGAGCATTTCTAGGGCAGAAATTGCTTCGCCAAGGTGGTAATCTAAATAGTCTCTATATAAAAAGAGGACCGTATGGGCAACTTGTTTATTTTCTTGTTTCATTTTATACGAATGATATGAATAAAATGTAGCACCAATCCCTGTTGTTGGTAGGATAACAAGCAATATATATAAAACTATGCTGTGGAATTTGAACTTCAAATTTGGTACTCCTTCTTTTTTATTATCATTATATATAAACTATGTTAAAATTGTCATGTTTTTATTCAAGAATCATTCATAATATATTTGGGGAGAGATAATGAATGAGTGAATACTCATTCGGAATTTATATGAAGTACTATTTTGTTCTTTTTATTATTGAGAATTTAAGTGAAGGGTTGAAAGTTGTATGACATCAAATAATGAACGAGAAGATATTTCTCAATCTTTAAAAGTATTTATTGCATTATCTCGTGTACATCGTTCTGTTATGGATACGACAAATAAGTCTATACAAAGTAACGGTTTAAATCCAACTGAGTTTGCTGTATTAGAACTGCTATATCATAAAGGCGGTCAACCACTTCAGCAAATTGGTGAGCGTATTTTAATAGCTAGTGGTAGCATTACATATGTTGTAGATAAGTTAGAGAAAAAGGGACTAGTAAAGAGAATTCCATGCCCGAATGACCGACGTGTTATTTATGCACAATTAACTGAATCTGGAGAGAACTTTATTTCTTCTATTTTTCCAGGGCATGAGCAAGTTATTCATCAGTCTTTTGAAATGTTAACGAAAGAGGAAAAGGAAGAATTACTGGATCTATTAAAAAAGATTGGAAAGTATGAAAAGTAATAATATGTTCCAAAGGAGCTTTGGATAAAGAAATCCAAAGCTTTTTTGTTTACATGTAATGATGGCAGTATATGCCGTATTTTGTTGAAGAATAAGAGGAGATTTGGAAGTAAGTATTGAATTATAGTAAAGGATGCATTTAATGGAGAGGAGGCTCGTTCATGTCATTTAAAGACTATGAATATAAAAGGCCAAATATTGAAGAATTAAAAGAGAAATTTACAGCTGCTTTAGAGAGGTTTGATAACGCAAAAACTGTAGAGGAACAAAAACAAGTTATTCATTCAATTAACGAAATTCGTAACGATTTTGGTACAATGGGGAATCTTTGTTACATTCGTCATTCTGTTGATACAACAGATGCTTTTTATAAGAAAGAGCAAGATTTCTTTGATGAATTCTCTCCAGTTGTACAAGGATATGGTACAAAGTATTATAATGCGTTAATTCATTCTCCATTCCGTGAAGAATTAGAAGCGTATTATGGGAAGCAATTATTTGCTCTTGCGGAGTGTGATTTAAAAACATATTCTGATGAAGTCGTGAAGGATTTACAATTAGAGAATAAATTATCTTCACAATATACACAATTATTAGCATCTGCAAAAATTAATTTTGCAGGAGAAGAAAGAACGTTATCACAGCTTATTCCATTTATGCAAGGGAAAGAAAGAAGTGAACGTAAAGCAGCAAGTGAGGCGTATTACGGATTTTTAGCTGAGAATGAAGAAGAGTTAGATCGTATTTATGACGAGCTTGTTAAAGTAAGAACAAAAATCGCCAAATCTTTAGGTTTCAAAAACTTTGTTGAACTTGGATATGCAAGAATGTACCGTACAGATTATAATGCGGAAATGGTAGCGAATTATCGTCAGCAAGTGCTAGATTATATCGTTCCCGTCACAACGGAATTAAGAAAACGCCAACAAGCACGTATCGGTGTAGAGAAGTTAGCGTATTACGACGAAAACTTTGAATTTCCGACAGGTAATCCAACTCCTAAAGGAGATGCGGATTGGATTGTTAATCATGGGAAAACGATGTATAAAGAGTTATCGGCTGAAACAGATGAATTTTTCAATTTCATGTTAGATAATGATTTATTAGATTTAGTTGCAAAAAAAGGAAAAGCTGGCGGTGGATATTGTACATATATTGAGAATTATAAAGCGCCGTTTATCTTCTCAAACTTTAACGGAACATCTGGTGATATTGATGTATTAACACATGAGGCAGGCCATGCTTTCCAAGTATATGAAAGTCGTAAATTTGAAATTCCAGAATATAATTGGCCAACATATGAAGCGTGTGAAATTCACTCTATGAGTATGGAATTCTTCACATGGCCATGGATGAAGTTATTCTTTGAAGAAGATGCAGATAAATATTACTTCTCTCACTTAAGTTCAGCACTTCTGTTTTTACCGTATGGTGTATCTGTTGATGAATATCAACATTATGTATATGAAAATCCTGAAGCATCACCAGAAGAGCGTAAGACAGCATGGCGTAATATAGAGAAAAAGTATTTACCGCATCGTGATTATGAAGATAATGATTATTTAGAGCGCGGTGGATTCTGGCAACGTCAAGGACATATTTATAGCTCGCCGTTCTACTATATTGACTACACGTTAGCACAAATTTGTGCACTGCAATTTTGGAAACGTGCAAGAGATAATAGACAAGAGGCGTGGGAAGATTATGTGAATCTGTGCCAACAAGGTGGAAGTAAATCATTCTTGGAATTAGTAGAAGTTGCAAATTTAACATCACCATTTGCTGAAGGCTGTGTGAAAAGTGTTATTACAGAAATTGAAGCATGGCTACAAGCAATTGACGACACAAAATTGTAAAAAACATGCGCTTTTTTTCACATGTTTAACATCGACATAATGAGAAAATGATGAGATAATAAAAGAAAATTCAGAATACTAAAGAGGTGTTTCTAATAAGGGGCACCTCTTTTCACCAACAAAAGGGGGGAAAAGAAGTATGCTTCAATCTAATATGGATGTGAGTTTAGAAAGTTTGGTGAGCTCATTACAGTCTACCCGAAGCACGCTATTGTCAGAAATTGAAATGTTAAATGATACAGAAGTGAATGTAAAGCCACGTCGTGATAAATGGAGTATTATTCAAATTTTGCATCACTTGCATTTAGTTGAACAATCTGTCACGTCTGCCCTTGTATATGCCTTACAAAAAAATGAAAGAAACATGACTCCATTTAAAGACCTCCAACTTACGCTGGATCGCACACATAAACGAGAAGCTCCTCAGCAAATGAAACCAACAGAAACGCTAATGAAAAAACAGCAAGGAATCCAATTACTAGAACATTCACGACAAGAACTATTACATGCGCTTCATAGCGTTATAGATGAAAAAGACCTATTTGAAAATGGGTTAAAGCATCCTGTTTTTAATGATTTGAATTTGTATCAGTGGGTTCAATTTCTTGATTTGCATGAACAAAGACATCTTACGCAGTTAAAAGAAGCGAAACACGCAATTTTACAGCGATAATTAGGAAGAAGTGGGAGACCACTTCTTTTTCATATGTGCATAGTTTTTCTTCTTATTTTGGAATACTACAGAGAGAAAGAAAAGAAGGAGTTGAAAAGTATGTCCAAGAAAAAGAAAGAAGAAGAGCGCGCATGGAAAGCGCGTAAAGAAAATCAAAAACCACATGGCAAAGTGAAAGCTTTTGCTGAATTAGTTGAAGGAACAGAAAAAACGTGATGAGTATTTCATCACGTTTTTTGTATGAGTGGAAAAGTTAATAAGAAAGTTGTACCAGTACCTTTTTCGCTTATAATATCAATTTTTCCATTCATAGCTTGAACAACGCTGAATACGACCATCATTCCAAGACCAGTACCTTTTTCTTTTGTTGAGTAGAAAGGGGATCCAAGACGTTTTACTTGTTCTTGATCCATACCAACTCCTGTATCTTTTATATATAATTGAATATGCTTATGATCAGGAACTAATGTGAAATAAAGATCACCGCCTTTTGGCATGGCCTCAATGCAGTTTTTTAAAATATTTAACAAACATTGATTTAGTTTTTGTTTTTCTCCCGCGATAAAAAAAGAAGTACTTTGCTTTATATAATGTGTACGCACATTTGTTAAATTAGCAAGCGGTGTAATTAACGATAATGCATGCAGTAGTTCTTCTTCTAACTGTAATGTTTGTTCTTTTTCAATACTTGGTTTTGCAAAGGTTAAATAATCTGTAAGAACGTGATTTGCTTGTTCGATTCCGTTGATGGCTATGTCAATATATAAATTTCGCTCCTCCTCAGTGCATGTATTTGATTGTAAAAGTTGCAAAAATCCTTTCGTTGAAGTTAATGGATTGCGAATCTCATGAGAGATGGACGCTGCCATTTCGCCAATTAAATGAAATTTTTCAGCATTCATAAGTTCGTTTTGGAGACGAACTTGAGTTTGTAATATGTGTAGTAAATATAAAATAAGAATCGTACCAAGTATCGTACATAACTCATACACAATAATATGTGGTATATAATCAGTCTTATTTGTAACCTTTGAAAGGAAGAAAGGTATCCAACTCAATCCGTATGTGAGACTGTATATAATAGCGAGTGTTATTTTTATACGATTAGAAGTTCGATTGAAAAATTTATATGTAAATAGTAGAACAATAAATAGAAGGATAGAACCGATAAGCGATGGGAAAACACCTATTCCTCCTAATAAGAAGCGATATATATTTAATACAACTAATATTGATCCACCAGCAATAGGACCTCCGGTTAATGTACCGACAACTAATACGATATGACGCATATCAAATTGAAATCCATAATTTGTTTTTGCTGCGAAAGTGATACATAGTATAGTAACGAGGCAGCATAATACAATAAATATAGCTGAATTTAATTTAGGAGAGCGTTTCCCTTTTTGATTCCAAAATAAATGGTATACGAGCATTGTAACAAGGATGAATAATATATTTAGAAAGAGATAAATAATAAAGGATTTCAGTGGGATGCCTCCTCTCTTCTTATATTAAATTAATCATACTATAAAATGAAAGAAATGAAATGAGAAATAGCGGAAAAATCAGAAATTTTTTCTGGTAGTATACAATATGTTACAATAAGCTTTGTCAATGAAAGAAGGAATTCCGTGCAATGCGCGGGAGAGGTTCGCGAACTCCCTCTATAAAAAACTATGGAAACAACAATATCTTTAGGTATTGTTTTGTTTTTTTATTGTGACAGTTCAAGAACGTTCTTTCTTCTTATTCGTAGTAGAGAAGGAGAATGAGTGAAATGAAAAAAGAAAAGGCAGTTGTTGTTTTTAGTGGAGGACAAGATAGTACGACATGTTTATTTTGGGCAATAGAGCAGTTTGCAGAAGTAGAGGCTGTAACGTTTAATTACAATCAACGTCATAAGCTAGAGATTGATTGTGCAGCGGAAATTGCAAAAGAGCTAGGAATTAAACATACAGTACTAGATATGAGTCTATTAAATCAACTTGCTCCAAATGCGTTAACGAGAACGGATATGGAGATTACACATGAAGAAGGTGAATTACCATCGACGTTTGTAGATGGACGAAATTTACTGTTCTTATCATTTGCTGCTGTATTAGCAAAACAAGTTGGAGCACGTCATATTGTAACGGGTGTATGTGAAACTGATTTTAGTGGTTATCCAGATTGCCGTGACGTGTTTGTGAAATCGTTAAACGTTACTTTAAATTTATCTATGGATTATCCGTTTGTAATTCATACACCACTTATGTGGATTGATAAAGCGGAAACATGGAAATTATCAGATGAACTTGGAGCATTCGAGTTTGTTCGAGAAAAAACATTAACATGTTATAACGGAATCATTGGTGATGGTTGCGGTGAATGTCCAGCATGTCAACTTCGTAAAGCAGGATTAGATACGTACCTAAAAGAACGCGAAGGAGCGAGTAACTAATGGATAATTTCTTTGGATTTCGCATCGTAGAAAATTTGCAAAAAATGGACAAGGATATTCAGCGTAAACAGCTCAAATATCATAATAAAAGAGTAATGGTCAGCAAGGAATTTACATTTGATGCAGCACACCATTTACACTGTTATGAAGGGAAATGTAAAAACTTACATGGTCACACATATAAAGTTGTATTTGGGATTAGTGGATATGTAAATGAAATAGGTCTTGCAATTGACTTTGGAGATATAAAAGAAATTTGGAAGAATGAAATAGAAATTTATTTAGATCATCGTTATTTAAACGAAACGTTACCAGCGATGAATACAACTGCTGAAAATATGGTCGTTTGGATTTATGAAAAGATGGCAGAGGCGTTAACAAAAGATAATCGTGCGAACGAATATAAAGGAGCTCGTGTTGAATTTGTTCGTCTGTTTGAGACGCCAACTAGTTATGCGGAAGTAAGACGGGAGTGGATGCTCGATGAGTAAAATTCCGGTCTTAGAAATATTTGGTCCGACTATTCAAGGTGAAGGAATGGTTGTAGGACAAAAGACGATGTTTATCCGTACAGCTGGCTGTGATTATAGCTGCGCTTGGTGTGATTCTGCTTTTACGTGGGATGGATCGGCTAAAGATCAAATTAGACAGATGACAGCAGAAGACGTTTGGAATGAGCTTGTAGAAATTGGTGGCGAAAATTTTTCTCATGTTACAATTTCAGGTGGAAATCCGGCATTGTTGAAAAATATTGAGTTTCTCCTTTCTATATTAAAAGAGAATGGAATGCGAACGGCAATCGAAACGCAAGGGAGTAAATGGCAAGATTGGTTACTTCAAATTGATGAAATAACGATTTCTCCAAAACCACCAAGTTCGACAATGAAAACTGATTTTCAGAAGTTAGATGCTATGATTCAGAAACTATCAGGAAAAGATATTAGTTTAAAGGTAGTAGTATTTGACGATTATGATTTCGAGTATGCAGTTAAGATGCACGAACGTTATCCAGATGTACCATTTTTCTTACAAGTAGGGAATGATGATACAAAAACTGTGGATGATACGATGTTGATTAAAAAGTTATTAGATAAGTATGAGTGGCTTATTGAAAAAGCGGTTAACCGTAAAGAAATGAATAATGCAAAAGTATTGCCGCAGCTTCATGCGTTAGTATGGGGAAATAAACGCGGAGTATAATGAGAAGGGATGTTTAAAATGGCAGGAAGATTAGATGAAGATTTAAAAGATGTAACATTATTAGGAAATCAAAATACAAAATATTTATTTGAATATAGCCCAGAAATTTTAGAGGTTTTTGATAATAATCATCCAAACCGTGATTATTTTGTAAAATTCAATTGTCCTGAATTTACAAGCTTATGTCCGAAAACAGGCCAACCAGATTTTGCGACAATTTATATTAGCTACATTCCAGAACAAAGAATGGTAGAGAGTAAATCTTTAAAACTATATTTATTTAGTTTCCGCAATCATGGTGACTTCCACGAAGATTGTATGAACGTTATTATGAATGACTTAATTAAATTAATGGATCCACGTTACATCGAGGTATGGGGTAAATTCACACCACGTGGAGGGATTTCAATTGATCCTTACTGTAACTACGGTCGCCCAGGAACGAAGTATGAACAAATGGCTGACTACCGCATGATGAACCATGATTTATATCCAGAAACAATTGATAATCGTTAATATATAATAGAAAGAAAGGATCTGTATAACATACAGATCCTTTCTTTCTATTATATTATGCATTTTGATTAATGACAGTATAGTTTTTATGACTTACAACTGTAAGAGGTTCCATATCTAGTTCTCTAAAATTCTCCATAATTGTTATATCTACAATAACGGAGTTTTGATTTACTTTTTGAACACGGCCTTGCATTCCACCTTTAAATTCAATGATATCTCCAGTTTCTGCGATCTGCATAAGCAACTCTCCTTGTTACAGTTTTCCCAAAAAAGAATAATTTTGGTTTTTTTTATTTCCTCTTATTTTGAACCATATTGTCCACTTTGTAAATGTTTCCAAAGTAAAAATTCGAAAAATATTCACTTTTTGTAAGAAAATATGCAAAAATGTCATGTTATTAGAAAAAAAGAAAGGTTTAAATGCAGACATCTTTATATAGGGGTATAATAAACATATACAATAACCTACTAAAGTGGGAGAAATTAGAGGCGGTAAAATGATGTTTGAATTTGTGGGGAGTGTTATAGTATTAACTTTATTTGTATTTTCTTATATAAATTTAAAAAAGATTCGTCATGATGAAACGACTACATATTTTGATGGGATGGATGGGATACATGCTGGGGTCACACATGAGAGTGGGGGGGATATGTAAAGTTGTATAACTTTCTTTTTTTGCGTGGTATGATATGTAAAAATAGTACATAATAGAGTTCGTAAGTGATGAATGGAGAGTGGAAAGAATGAAGATTTCTTTTATTCGTCATGGTCGCTTAAATCGTACTATAGAACCAATGACGGTTACATCCTTTCATGAATGGATGAAAGGATATGACTTACATACTATAACAGAAAAAGCACCTATACCAATGGAAACAAGAGAAGCGGTTGAGGCAGCAAAATTGATTGTATCAAGTGATCAACGGTGTGCTGTACAGTCAGCAGCTGAATTAATGGATTCTTTATCGTTTATACAAAATCCTCTCTTTAGAGAAGCTGCAGTTCCCACGAGCTTTTATGCTCCGAAGTGGATAAAATGCAAGCCTAACGTATGGATGTTTATCGGACGAACATTATGGATACTTGGTTACCATAAAGATGTTGAGTCCTACAAGGAAGTAAGAGAGAGGGCAAGACAAGCGGCCTACTTATTACATCATTACGCTCTCGTACATGGAAGTATTGCTCTTGTAGGTCATAATTATGTGAATGGAATGATTGGTGCCGAACTGAGAGCGATGGGATGGTCTGGTTCTCCTATTTTGCACAGAGAGCCATGGGGATGTACAACATATACGTTTCATGAGGCGATGAATGGAAATGTATTAAATACGAATTTAACATAAAAGCACACGATTTATATAAATCGTGTGCTTTTTTTAAGATATAGAAATTTTGATGTTCAATCGTTTTACGAGATGTGCATAAGGTTCGCCTACAAGCATAACGATCTGATCTTTTTTATAACCTAGTTTTTCGTATAGTGAATAGGCACGTTTGTTTTCTAAATTAACAAGTAATGCGATTTTGTCATGCTCCTTTTCAGTTGCATGGATTTCAGCAGCTTCAATTAATTTAGAACCAATTCCTTTTCCGCCATGTGCACTTGAAACTGATAAAGTATCAATGTAATATTCATCAAGTTCAGCTTCTTTTTCTAACGTAATCGATTCATCTTTATGTAATTCTCTTAAGTGATGTACGATTGGTGCATCAAGCATTGTTGCTTCACTACCGTGATAAGCGACAATAACTCCAACTGCATCCCCGTCTTGCTCATATACAAAACAGTTTTCATAGCTCAGTCGATTTTTCTCTTTTGAGAACCATGTTTCAAGTCCTAGTAATACTTCTGTCTCAACTGTGCTACCTGTGATTTTTTCAGCAATTTCGTGCAGAGCGTTATACAATAAAGGTGCTACCAGTTTCGCATCTGTCTTTTTTGCTTTCCGAATCATAGTATCCCTCCTAGTTCTATTCATATATTGTAGCATAGCGGTGTGAAACTTTGCATAATGGAATGTCGAAATGTTTGATATAGAGAAGTAGCTATGTTAGTATATGATATTTAGTGGACATATACTAAAGAGATATCTTTTGAAAAATAATGAAAATGAAATGAAGGTATAGCATCTGGATAATTTTACAGTTGTTGACCTATAGAATATAAGATAAAATAAAATATTGCATAGAGGTGAAATACATGGATAAAGAATTAGCAAATACAATTTTGGATCAGCTGAAAAATGGTGAAATAAAGGAGTATGTTGTTACAAAAGATGTATTTTATACGTTCAGAGAAGTTTTAGTAAATCGAGAAGACTTTAAACATTTCATTGGTAACGCACAGCGCGGCGGACAGGTCATTTATACATATTCAGAAACGCCACGTTCGTAACTAAAAGAATATAGGGAGGAGACTTATGGGTGATTTTAAACAAGGCATATTACCGCATTGGGATTATATGTGGAAAGATAGAGCCGGAAATCGATTTATGGGGATGGTCATGTATCCAGAGAAACGAAAGTGTTCGACAAAAATGCTTCAGAAAATAAAAAGAGCATATGAAGAGGCTGTAGAAATTAAAGTAACTGTACAAGTTCAACATACATGTCAGTACGTTGAAGGAATGATTGTGTACTTTGATGAAGAAGCTCCTGTATGTACAATGATTGATAAAGATGAAAATCCACATCATATATTTGTAAAAGATATTTTGCGTATTGAGTACTCTGCATAATCTTTTCATAAATAACTTGAATTTCCATAATAATAATCTTTTTCTATAATAGTTATCTTTTAGTATGTAACGCGAATCGAAAGTATATGTATAATATTTAATAAAGTAAAGTTGATAAATGTAATCGTTTTTTAGAACAGATTATCGTTTCATGTCTGTTCTTTTTTGCGTGATGCTGGAGAAATATATTCCTCCAGCATTTGCCGTTTTATGACAAAATATATTGTTAACTTTTTTAAAAATAAGGTTAAATTCGTTGACAACTTTTTTGAAAAGCACTTTATTGACATGAGTTTTAGAATGTTGTTTCATAGTCATTGTATTGAAAAAAATCGACGGTCTTGTCGAAAAGTAAAAGTTAAAAAAAGAAAGAATTTATACATATATCTTGTGTCTTATTTTGAAACGTAATACAATATATAGAGAAATCAAGAAACAACATACAGAGAGTATAGATTGAAAAGGGAGGGTCGGAAATGTTAGTTGCATATGATTCTATGACAGGAAACGTGAAGCGTTTCATCCACAAATTAAATATGCCGGCCGTTCAAATTGGTGAAGATCTAGTAATAGATGAAGATTTTATTTTAATTACGTATACAACAGGTTTTGGCAATGTACCAGAACGTGTTTTAGAATTTTTAGAGCGCAATAATGAAAAATTAAAAGGCGTATCTGCAAGCGGCAATCGTAACTGGGGAGACATGTTCGGTGCAAGTGCTGACAAAATTTCTGCTAAATATGAAGTGCCTATTGTATCAAAATTTGAGTTATCAGGAACAAATAACGATGTAGAATATTTTAAGGAAAGGGTGCGGGAGATTGCGACACATTGAACTGAATAATGAAATCACGCAAATGCAGGACGGTTTTTATCAGCTTCATAAAGATAAAGAGGCATTAGAAGTCTTTATGGAAGAAGCTAGAGAGAATACCGTTCATTTTAATAGCGTGGCAGAGCGAATGGAGTATATGAAAGAACATGATTACTATTACAACGTTCTGGACGAGTATAACTTGGAGGAAGTAGAAGAGGTATATAACATCGCTTATGGTGAAAACTTCGAGTTCCAATCTTATATGGCAGCATCTAAGTTCTACAAAGATTATGCGTTAAAAACAAATGATCAAAAACAATACTTAGAAAGCTATGAAGATCGTGTAGCAATTGTGTCATTATACTTAGGACGCGGTGATGTTGCGAAGGCAAAACAATTCGCAAGCATGATTGTCAAACAAAACTACCAACCAGCGACACCAACCTTTTTAAATGCGGGAAGAAGCAGAAGAGGAGAAATGGTGTCTTGTTTCTTGTTAGAGATGGATGATAGCTTAAATTCAATCGGCTTTAACATTAATACTGCAATGCAATTATCAAAAATCGGCGGAGGAGTAGCTTTAAACTTATCTAAGCTACGCGCACGCGGTGAGCAAATTAAAGGTATCGACAACGCTGCAAGTGGTGTAGTACCTGTTATGAAATTACTTGAAGATTCGTTTTCATATGCGAATCAGCTTGGCCAACGAAAAGGTGCCGGCGCAGTATATTTAAACATTTTCCATTGGGATATTATTGAATTCCTTGATACGAAAAAAATAAATGCCGATGAGAAGAGCCGTATTCAGTCTCTATCAATCGGAATTATCGTTCCAAGTAAGTTCTTTGAGCTTGCTGAGAAAAACGAACCTTTCCATGTTTTCGCGCCTTATACGGTGTATAAAGAATACGGAAAGCATTTAGATGACATTGATATCGATGAAATGTACGATGAATTAATGAGCAATCCAAAAGTGAAGAAGAAGCCGCTAGATATTAGTGCGCGTGATATGCTTATTAAAATTGCTATGATTCAGCTTGAGTCTGGTTATCCGTACTTAATGTTTAAATCAAATGCAAATAACCAACATCCATTGAAGGATATTGGAACTGTGAAGATGTCGAACTTGTGTTAAATATGTAGCACCTTCTAGTAGAAATGCTAGTCGAAAACTCCGTTAAACGGGGAAAGCCTCAAATTTGAGGTAACCTACCGTGCTAAATCTTATCTTAGAATGAGTCACTTTCTGTAAAATGTATTTTGGGAATTAAAGTACAGAGGATGGCGAAGTAAAATGAATCAGAAAGTCTCTTATGGTTTTATCTATATGACAGTAAATAAGTTAAATGGGATGAAATACATTGGGAAATGTATTTATAAAAGACAAAATAATTGGTGTGAATATCTAGGATCTGGATTATACCTTCAAAGAGCTATCCGAAAGTATGGGAGAGAAAATTTTGAAAAGCACATACTGGTAGACGCTTTTTCTGAAGAAGAATTAAACAGTCTAGAGGAAGAATATATCCTAAAGTTTGATGCTGTAAACTCTCAAGAATTCTATAATGTGAAACTCACTGCAATTGGCGGAGATATTTTCACAAACAATCCTCGTAAAGAGGAAATACGTGAAATAAGAAGAACGCAGATGAGTGGAAAAGGAAATCATCAATATGGGAAAGCTAAGACTAACAAAATGATAGAAGCAGTAAAACAAGCAAATTCTAGAGCTGTTATTGTTGAAGGAGTTTATTATAAAAGTCAAACAGAGGCGGCTAAAGTATTAAATTTAGGAATAACTACTGTGAACTATCGGTTGAATAGTGATAACTTTCCAGAGTGGCTAAGGATTAAGGAGAAAAACAATATTCAAAAACAGTCTAATAATCCTACCTGTAGGCTAAGTGTTGATGGGATAGTATATGAGAGCATTAAAGAGGCAGCTAGTTCCTTAGGTATATCATCCCCTACTGTGATAAGACGTTTAGATAGTGAGAAACATCCTAGTTATAAGAGACTTTCTGAAAGATTAAGATAAGTAAAAGCCTAACGACTATCCCTTATGGGAGTAGAGCGCAAGCGATTGGCGTTCGAAAAGCGGAGCACCTAATCAGGTAATGCTGTAGGTGATGATATAGTCTGTCCTGTATGGTGACATACAGCAGTTGCATGAGCAACGGACTGAGGAATAGCGAACTCGGTTGAACATTCGAGACAGAAATCTTCCAGCTACAAGAAACTTCTGAAATAAATGATTACGGTACAGATGACATTATCCGTCGTGATATTAACTGTAACTTAGGATCGTTAAATATCGTAAATGTAATGGAAAATAAAGAAATTCGTGAAGCAGTTCATGCGGGAATGGAAGCTTTAACAGCTGTTTCTGATATGACGATCATTCCGAATGCACCAACTGTGAAAAAAGCAAATGATGAGCTTCATTCAGTTGGGCTTGGCGCAATGAACTTACACGGATATTTAGCAAAAAATAAAATCGCTTATGAAAGTGCAGAAGCGAAAGAGTTCGCTCGTACATTCTTTATGATGTTAAATTACTACTCTATTGAGAAAAGTATGGAAATCGCTAAAGAAAAAGGCGAAACATTTAAAGACTTCGATAAATCTGATTATGCGAATGGGACATACTTTGAAAAGTATGAAACGACAGATTATAGTCCAGTAACTGAAAAAGTTCAGCAACTATTTGAAGGAATTCATATTCCGACAAAAGAAGATTGGACAAGTTTAAAAGAGCAAGTGCAGAAGAATGGTTTATACAACTCATATCGTCTTGCAATTGCTCCGACACAATCAATCAGTTACGTTCAAAATGCAACTTCAAGCGTAATGCCGATCGTAAGTCAAATCGAATCAAGAACGTATGCGAATGCGACAACATATTATCCAATGCCGTATTTATCAAAAGATACGTTCTGGTACTATAAATCTTCTTACGATATGAATCAGTTTAAATTAATTGATTTAATCGCAGAAATTCAAGAACATATTGACCAAGGGATTAGTACAATTCTTTACGTTAATAGTGATATTTCAACACGTGAATTAGCACGTTACTACATCTATGCACATAAAAAAGGCTTAAAGAGTCTGTATTATACGAGAACACGTAAATTAAGCGTGGAAGAGTGTGTGGCTTGTACTGTTTAATATAAAAATTAAGACATGATGAGCAGGGTTTTCTGAACCCTGCTCATGCTCAGTTATCAATTTTTCATGTTTATTTAGAGAAGGGGCGATTGAATGCGTGCGGTAAACTGGAACAAAAAAGAAGATGATTTTAGTTTAATGTTTTGGAAGCAAAACATCGCTCAGTTTTGGACAGAAGAAGAAATCGCGGTGTCTTCTGACAAAAATACTTGGGTGCAATTATCAAAAGAAGAGCAAATTGCTTATAAGCGTGTATTAGGTGGTTTAACACTTTTAGATACGAAACAAGGCGGCGAAGGGATGCCACTTGTACTTGTTCATCTTGAAAATTTACAAGCGAAGAGTGTATTAGCTTTCATGGGTGCAATGGAAGAAGTACATGCGAAGAGTTACAGTCATATCTTTACAACATTAGCTACTGAAGAAGAAATCGATGAGATTTTTGACTGGGTAGATACTCATCCGTTACTTGAGAAAAAGGCTGGTATTATTACGAGTTACTATCGTCGTTTATTAAAACCTGAAGTGACGAAAAAAGAGTTATACATGGCAATGGTAGCAAGTGTGTTCTTAGAAAGTTACTTATTCTATAGTGGATTCTTCTATCCGCTTTACTTAGCTGGTCAAGGAAAACTAACAGCAAGTGGTGAGATTATTAACTTAATAATTCGTGATGAGTCAATTCACGGCGTATTCGTCGGTATTTTAGCACAACAAATCTTCGCGGAACTTTCTGCAGAAGATCAACAAGAAGTGCAAAAAGAAACGCAAGAGTTATTAATGGAACTATATGAAATCGAAATGGCATACACAGAAGAAATTTACACTTCTATCGGTCTTGTAGAAGATGTAAATCGTTTCGTTCGTTACAATGCGAATAAAGGACTTATGAACTTAGGACTTGAGCCGAAGTTTGAAGAGGAAGAAATTAACCCAATCGTTTTAAATGGTTTACGTACAGATACGAAAAACCATGATTTCTTCTCTGTAAAAGGAAATGGTTACGTAAAAGCAACGAACGTTGAAAAGTTATCTGATGATGACTTCGTGTTTAATTTTTAATATATGATCATAAAGAAAAGCTGTCTTATTCATTGATAAGACAGCTTTTCTTTATGGTTTTGTTTACATAACACTATTATTTTCTTATAACGATTTCTGTTTGAAAAATTCTATCTAGCTAACGGATAGAATTTTTTTGTAAGTAAATGGGTATTTACAATCCTTTTGTATCGGTGTATTATTTAACTAGTACACCGATACAAAAGGAGGGAAGAAATGAAAATAGTGTTTTCTCCAAATACACCAATTTACATTCAGGTAATGGAATACATAAAAAAAGAAATCGTAACAGGACATTTATTGCCTGGTGATAAAATTCCTTCTGTACGTGAATTAGCGAGTGAATTACAAGTAAATCCAAATACGATTCAGCGTACATTTCAAGAGCTAGAACGAGATGGAGTTGTTGTAACGCGTAGAGGAATGGGACGATATGTAACGAATGAAGGGGAGAAAATTATGGAGCTGCGAAAAGAGATGGCGAAAGAATTACTTCACTCTTTTATAGATGGAATGGACAATTTAGGTTTTTCAGAAGAAGAAATTCTTACAATTCTTCGTTCTTCATTACATGAGAAAAGGGAGGAGAGCGAATGACAGAGCTATTAAAAATAGAAAACTTATGGAAGAGATACGGATTAAAAGCAGTGATTCGTGAATTAAACATAGAGATTACCGAAGGGAAAATTGTTGGGCTTGTTGGAGATAACGGGAGCGGGAAAACGACGTTATTGAAAATGATTGCTGGTCTGCAGCATCCTTCTGAAGGTAGTATTACAATCGCTGGTAAAAAGGTAGGATTAGAAACGAAAGAAATTGTTTCTTTTATGTCTGATAAACCAGTATTTGATGATTGGATGACAGTAAAAGATTCTATATTTTTCTACCGCGATTTTTATAAAGACTTCGACATTCAAAAAGCGGTAGATACGGTTGCGGAGTTTAAAATACCGTTAGAAGAAAAAATTACAGCTTTATCAAAAGGGATGGTTGAAAAGCTACAAATCATTTTAACATTTTCGAGGAAAGCGAAGTTATACGTACTAGATGAACCGTTGGGCGGGATTGATCTCATTTCTAGGGAACACGTACTGGAACTTATTCTACAATTTTATAGAGAAGATTGTACAATCCTAATCTCGACTCATTTAATAAATGAAGTTGAAAATATTTTTGACGAAGTAATCTTTTTAAAAGATGGTGAAAGTGTACTTCATGAAAATGTAGAGGAGTTACGCTTCCAACGAGGAAAAGCTGTTACGGATTTGTTTAAGGAGGTGTTTAGTAGATGAAGGCCAGTTTAATATATATGTACAATGCGAATAAAAAACAAATTTTTATTTCGTTATTGTCATTCATATTTATTGTAGCTGTCGCTTTTGTAAGTATGGGGAATTATATTAAACAAGAATCAGGAGAAGTAAGGCAAATGATTATTATTGCTTTAGTATTCTTAGTTTATATGATTTTTGCAGTATTAGTATTTCTGCAGGCGATATCTGCGTTTGGGAAAATGACCGAAAGTACATTATTTCGATTAACGCCGATATCTGGTAAAAAAATTGTTTTAGCAATATTGTCATATGCGGCAATTAGCTTCATGTGTTTTGAAGTAATAGGTGCTATATTTGTCTATAGTATTTCGATGAAAGTAATAAAAGGTACAGAACTCTATGGAATGTTATTTACGGAAAGTACAATTGAGATAGATATAGTAAAACAATTATTTAGTAGTGTGTTATATGTATTTAATTTATCAAGTATATTGTTAGTTTTACTTTTTACAGTAGCTGGTGTGAAAGTATTTTCTTTGAAAAAGAAAAAAATGAAGTATGTAATTATTTTCTTCTTATTTTTACTATTGACGAAAGTAATCAATATGATATATGAAATGTTAGGCGGATTGGCACCTACATCTGCCTTTATCAAAAAATTAGTTTATATAGATCAGTCAACAGATATAAATCTCATACTATATCCAGAAAGTCTTATGAATTTATATAGCCTTAGTTTTTCCATAGGAATATTTATTCTACTTGTTTATATAACAGGTCGCATAATCGATAAAAAACTAGAAGTCTAAAGGAGGAATCGGCATTGGGAAACGTAGTAGTAAAGTTGGAGAATGTTCGAAAAAGGATTGGTGGAACGGAAATTATTCGCGGTTTATCATTTGAAGTTCGCGAAGGGGAAGTGTACGGGTTCCTTGGACCGAATGGTAGTGGTAAAACGACGACAATTCGTATGATGACAGGTCTTATTTCAATGACAGAGGGCGATATTACAATTTGTGGTCATAGTATTCGCACGGAGCGTGAAAAGGCACTAGAGCAAATTGGAGCAATTGTAGAAAATCCTGAACTATATGATTATATGACAGGAATGCAAAACTTAAAGCATTTTGCGAACATGGCCATTACACCAATTAGTAAAGAGCGCATTGCTGAGATTGTAAAGCTTGTTGAACTAGAGCATGCGATTCATAAAAAGGTGAAAACATATTCACTTGGTATGAAACAGCGTTTAGGAATTGCACAGGCATTACTTCATCAGCCGAAAATTTTAATTTTAGATGAACCGACAAATGGATTAGATCCAGCTGGTATTCGTCAAATTCGTGATTATTTACAACGTTTAGCGAAAGAAGAGAATATTGCTGTAATCGTATCAAGTCACTTATTAAGTGAAATTGAACTCATGTGTGATCGCGTCGTTATTATTAAGCAAGGTGAGTTTGTACAAGAGTACAACTTACATGAACAAGCAAAACATGATGAGACAGTAGTTGTAGCGTTTGAAGTAGATCAAGTACAGAAAGCAAATGAAATCGTTCAAGGTAAGGCGCAAGGAAATGTCATTGTAGTATCTGTAACGAAAGAAGAAATTCCACAACTTGTAAAGAAACTTGTGAATGACGATGTGCTTGTATACGGAGTTACTGTTCAAAATAAAACGTTAGAGGACGAGTTCTTAGCGATTACAGGGGGAGTGAAAGCGTAATGTTGAAATTAATTCAAAATGAATTTTTAAAGTTGCATGCGAAAAAAGGTATGTATATTTTAATTGGTGTTATTGCAGTATTGGAGATTTTGGGAGTTTTAGCGATGCTGAAATGGGGAGACGGAACTGAATTTAAAGGATCCTATTTAGATTTTGCAAGTTCAGAGATTGGTTTAATTACTTTGTTTGCAACAATTTTTGGAATTACGATTGCTTCTCGTATGATTACGGATGAGTTTCAAAAAGGTACAATTAAGCAGCTATTAATCCGTCCAAGAAAACGAATGACAGTTTTATTCTCTAAATATATTACAGTATTACTTACTATAGTATTTATCATATTTGCTAACATGATCATTTCAATGATTATCGGCGGAATCGTAATGGATGGTAGTAAAACAGAATTAACGTTAGGAATCGTAATGAAATCTACTGTATATCAAGTACTTTCACCGCTCTTCTTTGCGACACTTGCATTTTTCTTAGCGAACGTATTTAGAAAGTCTGTCTTACCATTAATTATTACGATGTTCCTCTTCTTCTTACAAGGAGCAATTAATATGATGTTAATGATGTTTGCAAAAGGTGTAGCGAAGTTTGTAGTGTTTTTCCATTTAAATTTAAGTGTGTACGATAGCAATAAATTAGTAAGCGGCGGAGCGGAACCTACATTTACAGAGTTTACATTTACAACTTCCTTATTACTTGTAGCTGTATACTTTGTTGTATTACTTGTAGCATCAAGTGCATTATTCCAAAAACGTGACGTATTATAATAAAAGAAATCCCCGCTTGTAAAAACGGGGATTTTTATTACATAACTTTTTCATAGATTTCAAAGGAAAGAAAAAAATTACTATATATGTCGTTCGAAATAATTTGAGAAAAATAGGAAGAATTTCAACTATATTTATATTAAAATTTAGTTATCACACCATTTATTTTTACTATCTTTGGAGGTGTTCTATGTGCACTATGCATTTTCACGTATAAGACTACGCAGCTTTTTTGGATGGATGATTATAGGATTGTTCCTTACGATGATCCCATTAAGTCTAGCCAATGTTTCTGAGAATACGATGGAGGTTATTTCACAAATAACTTTATTTTTTGTATTTCCGTTATTTTGGTTATACGTAAAAACAAATAAAAATAATGTTGTATTCAATAGTTTTTTTGATAAACCAGGACGTTTACCGTGGGGATTAATTGTATTAGCAACGATAATGGGAATGATTTTTTCCGTTGGTATATCTCATATTCAATTTTACATATTAGCACATACGTTACCGAATTTCTTAGTTACTATGTTAGAAGACGGAACTGTTATTAATACGAGTAACATATATATGACGATATTTACTTTCATTTCAGCATGTGTATTAGCACCTATTATGGAAGAGGTTATTTTTAGAGGTTTCTTTTTACAGCGAATGGCTTATAAATGGGGGATTAAAAAAGCTGTCATTATATCTTCCATTATTTTTGGCTTAGGACATTTTGACGTTATTGGTGCGTTCATGTTTGGTGTTGTTATGTGTCTTTTATACATAAAGACACAAAATATATGGACGAATATCGCTGTACACGCTTTAAATAATTTCATTGCAACAAGTATGCAATTTGTTGGCGGAGAAGAGAGTAGCGCAATTTCAATTCCTGAATTACAAGCGCAAAGTAATGTATGGATCGGTATCGGTCTTACAGTTGTTGGATTACTTTGGTTAATTCCTTACGTTTGGAAACAATGGCGTACGGTAAAAGAAGTGGGTGTGCCACCAGTGCGCTTCATAAATGAGGAAAAAGTAGTGAGTGCATCACAAGAAAATGAAGTGTATAGTCAAGTGATTGTAACAGATAGATTGATGGCTGTAGAGCTACCAGATGAGGCTGTAAATAAGCTCGGGTTAGAAGAAAATGATTATGTAACAGTATCTGTAGAAGACGATAAAATCGTTATAAAGAAAGCGCATGATAGATAAGTAAAAAGTAGCTCCTTGTGAGCTACTTTTTACTTTGTGATAATTTCCACACGAAAATTATTGCCGTTCTTTACATATTTAATATCTGTAACAGTGCGGACTGCTTTTAAAATCTCAACTTTTTCACCAATTCGAGGGATAGTCGGAACATTGTCCCAAATGCCAAGCAAGTCATCTAATTGTGCCGTTTTTTCATAAAACCAGATTTTCAATGTAAAGCCCCTTTCTCGAACTATATGTATTTTAATACATAATATATTATTTTTATTCTTATTGTAAGGGGTTTTTATATATTTTATGAATAAAAATTAATTAATCTTCTGGAAAGATATGTTCAATATCAGGAGTAAGAGATATTTCTGATAATACGATATGAGAAACAGTCGTTGCATATGAAGAAACATCATTAATAAATTCTTCAAGTTCAACGAGTGAAGGAACAGAAATTTTTACAATGTAGCATAAGCTTCCTGTTACGCGGTAACAAAAACTTGCAGATGGATAGGACTGAATAAACTGTTGCATACGTGTTGTATCACCGTTTTTTAAAGTGATTTCTAAAATACAGTCTAAAACAAGTCCTGCTTTTTTATAATCGATATCGATTGTGTATTTTTGGATCACGCCTTCACTTTCGAGTTTACGAACACGTTCTGCAGTAGACGGAGCAGATAAGTTTACTCGTTTCGCCAATTCACGCATGGAAAGGCGACTATCATTATATAATTCATTTAAAATTTTTCGATCAACACGGTCTAGTTGCATTTGTAAATATACCTCCAGTAAAATGATAATTTTTGTAAAGGAAAAATATAAATTAAGATTCATATGAAATGTAAAGAGAACTTTATTTATTTTACAATAAAATAGAAGGAAATAGGAGGGGAAATGATGGAGAGAATTTCATTATCAAATGTGGGAAATACAAAGTTTCAAAAGTTATTAGGGCATAATCCAGAGTTATTACATTCATGGAGTATGGTAGAGAATACATTGTATAGTAAAGGAACTCTCTCGGCAGAGTTGAAGGAGCAAGTAAGAAGAACATTAGCTTACGGGAATGAATGTCCGTACTGTATGGCAAAGGGAAGGCCTGATGATATGCAAAAAGTAGAGGAAATAAGTGTAGCCGTTACTTTTGCACATACGTTTGTTCATGATAAACAAGCGATAGATGACAATATGTTTCGTGTGTTGAAACAATACTGGACGGAAAAAGAAATTGTAGAGCTTTGCGCTTATATTTGTTTTATTACTGCGTCACAACAATTGGGTTTTCTGTTTCAATTGCAGCCGAAAGAAGGAGAAAATGATGAATAATCAAATAGCACTTATTATAATTGATGTACAAAAGGCGTTTCAATTACCATACTGGGGTGAGAGAAATAATCTTTTTGCTGAAGAAAATATGAGAATTTTGTTAGCAGAATGGAGAAAAAGGAAACGACCAGTTTTTCATATTCAACATGTAAATAAAGAAAATGATCAGTCGATGTTTTATGAGGGAGCGGAAACAGTCAACTTTAAAGAAGAGTTGCAACCACTACCAGGTGAAGTGGTTATTCAAAAATCTGTTAATAGCGCATTCATTGGGACAAATTTAGAAGAGCAATTAAGAGAGAACAAATGTAATGCAGTAGTGATTGTAGGATTAACGACAAATCATTGTGTGGAGACTACGACACGAATGGCAGGGAATTTAGGATTTAAAACATATTTAGTGAGTGATGCGACGGCTACTTTTAACCGTAATGGTCTAGATGGTAAAGAGTATAGTGCAGAAGATATTCATAATATGACACTTGTAAATTTACATGAAGAGTTTGCTACAATTATGACGACAAAAGAAGTATTGAAATTATTTTAAGAAAATAATTGCGAATCATGTAGAAAAAAATAAGAATATTTCGTATAATTTAAGTACAATTATTTTGAAAATAGGGGTGGCATCATATGGAGCAAATTCCGGTAAAGAGAATAGAAGAAGTACTTGTTGTAGCAGGGGATGACAAACAAAAGCAAAAGGAATTTTATGAATTGCTCTTATCTACTGAGTTTTATGTTGCTGGCTCACTAGAAGCAGAGGAAGGGGCAACAGAAGGGATACTTCGTTTGCGTCATTTCCAAGGAGAGGGTAGATGGATCGTTCCGTTCTTTACACAAATGGAATTTGTAAAAGACGTGTTGCCAGAAGGAACACCCCTTATTACGATACGTGGGAAAGAATTATTTAGTAGCATTGAGAAAGATGCTACAGCCGTATTAAATGTCGGTACTGATATAAGTAAAACATTTATTCCAGAAGAAATTGCAGATATCGCATCTGGACGAATTTTTAATTATTATAAATAAAAGGAAAAGCGTAATCGCTTTTCCTTTTTAATTTGAACACGGAGTGGCTATGCCAGAAGAAATAGAGAGTGTTTTATTATTTGTATTTATTGTCGCTGTAGCTCCAAGAGGGATTCCGATGTTTGGGCTTATATGTCCAATCGGTAAACCGAATAGGACAGGTATAGCATATGAAGTGAAATATTCATATAGTATTGTTTGCAATGATTGAGATGGTTTAGAAGGAGTGCAGTCATGACAACTTGTAAAAATAACACCACTACATTCATTAAACTTTCCAGATAAAAGTAGCTGATTTAACATGCGGTCAATGCGATATGGTTCTTCCCCAATGTCTTCAAGCAATAAAAGTTTATTGGCTGTATTTATCTCGTAGGAGGAGCCAATGATACTCGTTAACACCGCTAAATTGCCGCCAACTAACTGACCTGTAACTGTACGGGAAGAGCTAGGTACGATACATTCTGAAGCAGATAAGATAGTTGAATATGGGTGAAATAGTTGGTTGAAAGAAGATAAAGAAAGAGAATCTATATCTTTCCCTAATTCTTCAACCATTGGGCCATGAAAAGTAATAAGCTTTGCATAACGTGAAAAGGCAGTATGTAAAGCTGTAATATCGCTATATCCCCAAAAGATTTTAGGGTTTTGCCGAATGATTTCATATTGAATGTGGGGGAGGAGACGAGCACTTCCGTAACCACCTCGTGCACAGAAAACGGCCTTTACTTCATCATTTGAAAATGCTTCATGTATATCATCGAGCCGGACTTGATCCCTTCCAGCTAAATATCCGTATTTCTCATAAACACTCTTCCCGATTACTACAGATAAACCCATTTCTTGTAGTACGTTTACCCCTTTTAATACATTTTCAATTGTTGGTGGGCCGGACGGTGCAATAATCATTACTGTATCACCTTGTTGTAATGCATTTGGATATATCATTGTTTTCAGCCTCCTTCACTTTCAATATATTCGCTTCATAGGAAGTTCAATCCTTGTAAAAGAAGGGGAAAGTTTGTCAAATAAAGAAGATATAAAGGGAATAGGAGGAGAAATGATGTTTACAAGTCGAGTTATAGATACATTACAAATTAAGTATCCCATCATTCAAGCGGGTATGGCAGGTGCAATTACGACGCCTGAGCTTGTTGCAGCTGTAAGTAATAGCGGAGGATTAGGAACGCTTGGAGCAGGCTATATGAGCCCTGAACAAATTCGTGATGCAATTTATAAAATAAGGGAACGAACGGATAAGCCTTTCGGTGTGAATTTACTGCTAACGAAAGAGATACAAATAGAAGAAGAGAAGATAAATTTGGCCAAGGGATTACTTAGCGGAGTGAATAGAGAATTCGGTATAGAGGAAGAAGAGCAGTTAAAGCTTCCAAAAAGTTATAAAGAACAATTACAAGTGTTAGTAGAAGAAAACGTGCCAGTCGTTAGCTTTGCATTTCAAACGTTAGAAAAAGAAGAAATAGATGAATTGAAAAGAAGAGGAATTAAAGTCATCGGAACAGCTACTCATGTGGCAGAGGCGAAAGTACTTGCTGAATTAGGAGTAGACATTATTGTCGGTCAAGGTAGCGAGGCGGGGGGGCATAGAGGAACGTTTATCGGGAAAGAACAGGACGCTATGATTGGGACGTTCGCATTAATTCCGCAGTTAGTAGCAGCTGTCCCTCATATCCCGATTGTTGCAGCAGGTGGTGTAATGAACGGACAAGGGCTTGTTGCGGCATTTACACTGGGGGCAGAAGCTGTTCAAATGGGATCAGCCTTTTTAACGAGTGAAGAAAGTATTACGCATGATGTATATAAACAAGCGGTTTTACGTAGTACAGATACGAGTACAACTGTGACTCGTGCGTTTTCCGGGAAATATGCACGGGGTATTCGTAATGAATTTATAGAGAAGCATGAAGGGAAAGAAGAAGGGCTTCCGATGTATCCAGTGCAAAATGTATTAACCTCTAAAATACGCCAAGAAGCAGCAAAACGTAATAAAGGAGAATATATGTCGCTTTGGGCAGGACAAGCGTCATCATTAGCACGAATGGAATCAGCTCAGCATGTAGTGGAGCGAGTGATGAAAGAAGCAGATAACGTAATCGAACAATTGCAAAATGTATATAGAAAAAGACCACTTGAATAATTCAAGCGGTCTTTTCTTTAGTTTGCTTTATAAAATTGTTGGATGGCTTCATCGATATAAACCCAGCCTTTCCAACCTAAGTGCATGTGATCTTTTAAGAAGTACTTATCATACTCATGATTTGAGAAGTCGGCAATTGGATAGCCAGCTTTCTCAATTTGCTCATGAACTTTCTTATAGTACAATTCTCGGCGTTCTTTCGGGAAGCCAGCGTAATCGTACCAAGGACCTTTTACAGGAACAGAAATGAAGAGTGGTTTTGCACCAGATTGTTTTAATAAATCAAGTGCAATTTGTAAATCTTCATATTCTGGCGATTGATCATAAGCATCATTTTTTAAGTAGCCTTCACGTTGTTTTAATTTCTTCTTGATTTTGCTGTTGAAGTAACCATCTTCGATACCATATTCGTTAGATCCAGATTCCGCTGCACCTGTTTGATCTGCATGTTTACGAGCTTCATCCCAGTTCATTTGTTTTAATGAAGGGTCAAGTTTTTCTTTATGCGGTTTAATATCAAACATTGCTGTAAATAAATCTTTGCGATCTAAAATGTTTCGATAAATATAAGCGAAAGGTTTAGCAGCAAGTGCTTTTACTTTATGCTTTGTATCATCGTAAACGATACCTTCAAGCGAAATTTTAAGTAAAGTTTCTTTCTTAACAATCTCAAAGTTTAATAAACGTTTTGCAATTTGCTTTTTCATTTCAGGTTTTACATCATCGTTGAAAATGAAGTGGTAACCTTGTTGTTTTGAAAAGTTAGGTGCAAAGTGTGTTTCATCAATACCTTGTGGCACAAACCATTGCGGAGAAAGAACGAATACCATTTTCTTATCCTTCAATTGATCCATTGTAGATGCAAAGTTTAATACATGTACAAGATCTTGTGTTCCACCGCGTCCAAGTAGGAATGGTGTGAAGCCTTCAGGCTTTACTTTGAAATAGTTTGATGGATGGTAAGCATCCATACGTGCGAATTCTGATGATCCATACATCGGAAGGTATTTCGAGTCTGCTAACATCTTTTGCTGTAAAATCATACTTTGAATCTTTTCTTCTTTTAAAGAAGTTGCAGCTTGTTCTACTTTTTCATCACTTAAAAGTGGAAGTAGGAAGCGCGTTGGAATAAGTAAGAATACAGCAAAAAGGGCCAATGCTAAAAGCATCGGACCAAATTTTGCTTTGTTCATCGGATTTCTTCCAACTTCTTAATAACCATGTTTGGAGTAGCCCACTCGTCACGGTCAAAATCAGAAATAGAAACTTCAATATCTAAACGCTCTTGGAATTCAACTAATAAAGATACTACAGCGAAAGAATCAAGAATACCTTCTTCAAATAATTGAACATCTAAGTTTTCTTTCACAATATCGTTTTCACATACTTCTTCTAAAATATCTAATACTTGCTCTTTGAATTCTGCCATTTTTAAAATCTCCTTTATATCCGAAATATATTATATGTGCAACTTCTTATTAGTTATAAGAAGAGTGCATTAAAAGTATCTGTTAAGGTGTCCAGAGAAAATAAGGAAACCGAAACATACAACGTGGAACGTAATTACGATCGCAAGGACGTGTGTAAATTTATTGTTTGGCCAAAACTTATGCTTCTTGTTTTTTCGTTCGAAAATATCGAATAAAATGAACAGTGCGGCATGATAGAGACCATAAATAATGTATTGATACACATGCTCACCAGTAATATGCCAAATTCCCATGATGAAAAAGTTTAAAAATGCACCGATATACGAAATTGTGTAACGGTTCTTAATTAACTTTTTCTTCGTTGCAAAAAAGACGAAACGCATGTAAATAAAATCACGGAACCAGAATGATAAACTCATGTGCCAGCGGTTCCAGAAGTCTTTAATATTACGGCTAATGAATGGCTTATTAAAGTTTTCTGGCGTCTTAATTCCCATCATATAACTTACACCAATTACAAATGAGCTATAACCAGCAAAGTCGAAGAATAAATATAAGCTATAGCTATACATGTAAATCATATTAGATAGAATTGTATCTTGCTGTGCAAATGCGGGATCCATAAAATATTGTTTTATTAAGTAAGCGATAATAAATTTATACAAGAAACCTTGGAAAATACGGTTTAATCCTGTATATAATAAGTTTTGATACTCCTCAGCGCTAGGTGGCTTTTGAATATCTTTTTGGAATCTACGGTAACGATCGATAGGTCCCGTTGAAATAGCTGGGAAGAATAAAACGAATTCCCAAAAATTAAAGAAGGATAGTTCTTTAATTAAGCCATCACGAACCTCAAATACCATTTGTACTGCTCTAAATGTTACATAGGACATTCCTAGAAATACAATAAACTTTAGATCAGGTGCAAACGGTGCGATTTTTGCCAAAATAAGTGGCAAAATCGATAAAATAACAGCTACACAAAAAGTGAGTGTACTATTCTTTTGTTTTCTTAATAATAAATAGCCTTTAATTAAGGCATATTGCCAAATAATAAATGCGGCTAACATAATTGCTTGCTTCGGTTTATCCGAGAAGATAATAGCAAGCATGACTAGTGTTAAAACGGCATTATATTTACGCAACATTTTACCTTTTAATCCAGCTATGATAGTAGGTATTAATAAAATGCCCACTATAGCGAAAAAATAAAATGATCCATATGCGGTCATGCTGTAACCTCACTCAATAATTTTTTGCGATCTACCTTTCCATTTGGTGTCATTGGAATAGAAGATTGATACATGAATTTACGTGGAATCATGTAGTTTGGTAATCGCTCATTGAGTTCTTTTTTGATTGCAGATGTTAATTTGAATTCTTTTTCAAATGAATGTTCTCCAGGAACAACAACCGCTAATAAATAATCGTATTTCTCACCTTTTTTAATTGGAACGATAACTGCTCCTTCTACGTAAGAACAAGCACGAAGGTGATGCTCAATTTCTTCTAATTCCATTCGATAACCATGCAGCTTAATTTGGAAATCAAGACGACCATTATAGAATAGAAGACCATTTTCAACATAGCCAGCATCGCCTGTTTTATAGGCGCGCTCACCGTCAATCATAGTAAATGCTTTTTCTGTTAATTCAGGGCTTCCTAAATATCCAACGCTTACGCTTGGACCAACAATTACGATTTCACCTTTTTCACCATCAGGCGCAATCGTACCATCTTCTTTCATAATAAGAAGGCGGCAGTCTGATTTACAGTAGCCAACTGGAAGTGATTTGTATTGATCAAGCACTTCTTCTGTAACGTGAATACCTGTTACAGCGACAGTAGCTTCAGTTGGACCGTACGTATTCATAATTGTTGCTTTTGGGAAACGCTCAATTAATTTTCTAGCTACTTCATTTGGTAACACTTCACCGCAGAATAAGAATGTTTTCATGTTTGGTAGCATACTCTCAGAGAAAGATGCTTCCATTAAACACATCTCTGCGAAAGATGGTGTGGAAGTCCATACTTGTATATCCGATTGCTCTAAAGAAGCAAACAAGTCTTTTGGACGTGCAATCATATCTTTATCGATTGCCCAAAGTGTCCCACCTGTTACTAATGATGGGTAAATATCCATGACAGATAAATCGAATGAGAAAGGTGCTTGGTTTAAGAATACTTGCCCCGTTTGTAAGTTGAAATCTTCTACAGCCCATTTTGTAAAGCTAACAAGGCAGTTATAAGTAATCTGAACCCCTTTCGGATTACCTGTGCTTCCTGATGTGTAAATAATGTAGAAGTTCTCATCACCTTTTACCGCATGTTCAGGATTTGGAGTGTTCCCTTTATGAGTAAAGAAAATATCTTTTAAGTTGTCTTCACTTACGATGCGAACTGGTAAATCAGTTACAGTTACTGCTGTTGCCGATAAAAGTAATTTCGTACCAGAATTTTCAGCAATACGTTGTACACGATCAGCTGGGATAGATAAATCTACAGGGATGTAAGCATGTCCAGCTTTTACACATCCTAAAAAGTTAATAATCATTTCAGGTTGCATATGGCCATACACCATAATTGGTGAACGATCGTCTGGATACTCAGAAGAAATCCAATGTGCTAACGCATCAGAATCTTCCTTTAATTGTTTGTACGTAATTTTCGCATCTCGCCAAACAAAAGCGGTTTGATCAGGCGTTTCTGCAGCCCACTTTTCAATTTGTTCTAATAACTTCATAACGTTCCCACCCTAGAATTCATTGTAAATAAATGTACTTGTGTTTGTATCATGGAATCCATACAACCAAAGTAATGCAAATAAAATTGCAAGGTAATAAACCGTCTTTGCAACCCATTGTGTGAGTGGTCGAGACCATATCTCTTTTAATCTTTCCATGTCTTTCCCTCTCTTAATGAAATAATAGCTCTTTGTAGGTATCATGTCCTACATTATTGTGAAAAAAACAAAATCCCACATTTTAGGTAAAAATAAGTCAAAAGGCTCTTTTTTGATATTAGCACTAAATACTAAAAAAGAAAATCCCTAACTTAGCAATTATATTACATTCAGCATGAATTTGTAATGGGTTTGACATGTAAATAGAAAGGAGATTGTGTGAATACATAAAAGTGGACTATAAGAATACGTAAAAAATACAGTATTTGTTTTTATTAATCATTCAAGATGGAGTAAACTTTTAAATTTCTAGTTATTTTGAAAAGGAGGAAATTATCATGAATAGAGTGTGGAAGAATCTAATTTCGGAAGAAAATATCGTGAAATGGAGAAGGCACTTCCATAAGTATCCGGAATTATCATTTCATGAAAAAGAAACTTCGCAATTTATATATGATACATTATGCTCATTTTCTTCTTTTGAAGTAACGAGACCGACGAAGTATAGTGTACTAGCAATTAAAAGAGGTGTGAAGCAAGGGAAAGTAATTGCGATTCGAGCTGATATAGATGCTTTGCCAATTCAAGAGGAGACAAGTAAACCTTATACGTCTGTGAATAAAGGTGTAATGCATGCATGTGGGCATGATGCTCACGCGGCTATTTTGTTGGGTACAGCAGAAGTGCTAGCAAATATAAAGGGAAATTTTTCAGGTGAGATTCGTTTATTCTTTCAGCATGCAGAAGAGGTGTATCCTGGCGGGGGACAAGAAATGGTTGAAGCAGGCGTAATGGATGGTGTTGATTATGTAATAGGTTTACATGTTATGTCAGGACTTGAGAGCGGGAAGATAGGCATTGCGTATGGGCCGATGATGGCTGCACCAGACGTATTTACAGTTGAGATTCAAGGCAAAGGAGGACACGCGGCGCGACCAGAAGAAACGATAGATCCTATTGCTATCGGAGCACAGATTATTACAAATCTACAACATATCGTATCAAGAAATACAAGTGCTTTTATGCAAAGGGTTGTTTCAGTTACACAATTTCATGGGGGAACGGCTGACAATATTATTCCTAGTACAGCAACTTTAATGGGAACTGTTCGTTCATTTAATCAAGCATTGAGGGTGGAAGCAGAAGGGAAAATCGAGAAAATTGTGAAAGGAATTACAGAAGCACATGGAGGATCGTATACATATACGTATCGATATGGATATGATCCCGTTATTAATGATGAATATATTACGAAAATAGTAGAAGAAAGTGCACTACATTTGTTTGGGAATGAGCGTGTTGTGAAGCTTGAACCTTCTATGGGTGGAGAAGATTTTTCAGCATATTTAAGAAAAGCACCTGGTTGTTTCATTAAATTAGGAACAGGTAATGAAAATATATATACTTGTTATCCACATCATCATCCGAAATTTGACTTGGATGAATCAGCATTAATTTGTGGAGTGGAGCTATTTTTAGAGACGACTATAAGATTACTAAAATCATAGAAAAACAAAAAAAGGCAACTGCACTCTATTGCAGTTGCTTTTATTTCTTTCCGTCAGAGAGGGCTGAGAAAGAACTATGCTCATTTATAGTATATGAATAGCTAACGGACAAGCTTGTACATTTTAATCATTTTTAAAAAAAAAGTTGTTGACAGTGATAATCAATATCAATTAATCTAAAAATAGTTGAAATTGATAATTATTATCAATAGGATGGATGCGACATGTTAATGAGAAAAAATTTTCACCTTCTGCGGAGGGGATTAAAAGATAAAAATAAAGATGTTGATCAGCATATGGAATGGCAAAGAAATGTAATTCGGTCTGAATATGTAGATGAGAAGAAGAGCATTCAAACAGAAAAAGAGATACAAAGTAAAGGGAGAGGTTCAGTTGAGTAAGTTAGTAATGATTTTTGCAAGTATGAGTGGAAATACAGAGGAAATGGCTGACCATATTGCCGGCGTAATTCGTGAAACAGAAAATGAAATTGAAGTTATTGATATTATGGATTCACCAGAAGCTTCTATATTAGAACAGTATGATGGAATTATTTTAGGTGCATACACTTGGGGAGATGGTGATCTTCCTGATGATTTCTTAGATTTTTATGATGCAATGGATTCTATTGATTTAACTGGGAAAAAAGCAGCAGTATTCGGATCGTGTGATTCGGCTTATCCGAAATACGGAGTGGCAGTTGACATTTTAATAGAAAAGCTACAAGAGCGCGGGGCAGCAGTTGTGTTAGAAGGACTAAAAGTAGAATTAACGCCAGAAGATGAAGATGTAGAAAAATGTTTACAGTTTGGAGCTGAATTTGTAAAACACCTTTCTTAATGGCAGAAGGGTAACTAACTGTTACGATTTATTTAACCAATTATAACTAAGGTGAATTAAATATATCAGTAAGCCCTGCTAGTCAAGTGATTGGCTAGTAGTGAGGGTTAACTGCGGGCAATCCCTAAAGCTGATTGAACTACAACGTGGCTAGAAATGGTGAGCGTGAATGTCGCGAAAGCAGAAAAAATCAATCAGATCGTGCAAGGTTAAATCCTAAACACTAGAACAATGGGTCTTCCGCCTCGAATCATCTAAGTCAAAAGTGATAAGATGAACGTTCAACGACTATCTCGTATAACTGACGAGAGTACACCACAAGCCTATGGTGGTGGAAAAATCCTCTATCTCTAAAGAGATAAACATATAGTCTGCGCTCATGTGAAAACAGGAGAAGTTCATAAGAGAACTGGCTAAGGAATTGCGCCCTTAGTTGAACGAGATACATTTAATTAAATCTATCAAACCTCATTGAATTTATCGAACATACGTGCTATGTTTAGCTCAATGAGGTGAGAATAATAATGAAATTTTCACGAATTAGTCAAGTATCGAAATTAACAGGTTTGCATCCGAGTAGTCTAAGGAGAATGCTGGTGGAACACGCTACGATTCAGAAGAACAAATCTTTCATTAAAGGAGTTACATTCTGATGATATTAGCGAAGAAAGTTAGACTGATTCCAACGCCTGAACAAGAAAAAGTGCTTAGAAACCATGCTGGTGCTGCGAGATTTGCTTATAACTATTGTAAAAGAATGAGTGATAGATACTATAAGCTATTTGGAAAATCTGTTTCACAGTTAGCTTTACAGAAACGATTTACAAAGATCAAGAAGCGAAAGAGATATGAGTGGTTAAAAGACATTAATGCACAAGTTCCTAAACAGGCTTCAAAAGATTTTGATACGGCGAGAAAAAATTCGTTCAAAAAGTACAAAAATGGGTATCACACTTCTTATAAATCCAAAAAAGATTTGATTCAAGGATTTTATGCCAATTATGAAAGACTGATTATAGGAAAGAGAGTAGTTCATATTCAGTCTATTGGAGAAGTGAAAACAAGCCAACAACTACCAAGAAATAAAGAACCATCCAATCCAAGAGTTACCTTTGATGGTCGTCACTGGTGGATTAGTGTAGGATTCCAAGAAGACTTTGAATTACAAGAACTAACGAATGAGTCGATTGGTGTGGATGTTGGTTTAAAAGAACTTTTTGTAGCTTCTAATGGTATGAAAGAACGAAATATAAACAAAGATGCCAAGGTTAAAAAACTTTTGAAAAGGAAAAAGTCAGCACAAAGAGATATGTCTAGGAGATTTAAAAAAGGTGTAAAAATTCAATCTGCCGGATATGAAAAAGCGAAAGCTGAGCACCTGCGGTTATCTAGGAAAATTACGAATATCCGAAATAACCATATCCATCAAGCAACAGCTACATTGGTGAAAGCCAAACCAATGAGGATTGTTGTGGAAGACTTACCTATCTCAAACCTGTTAAAAAACAAAAAACTATCGAAAGCATTTTTATTTCAAAAATTAAACTTCTTCTTTCAATGTTTATCATACAAGTGCGAGAAATATGGCATTGCGTATGTAAAAGCTGATAAATGGTTCGCCTCAAGCAAGATTTGCTCATGTTGCGGCGTAAAATACGACCATTCAGTTCAACCAGAAGGACAGTGGAGTTTAAAAATACGTGAGTGGTGTTGTGCTTCATGTAATAGCCATCATGATAGGGATGTAAATGCGTCGATAAATTTATCAAGATGGGTACAATAAATGCTTGATAATAGGAGGTAACGATACTGCCTCGTGTGGAGTGTTATACCCCTCGTCCCTTTGGGGCTGCGAGAACACGATGAAGCACTAACTTGTGTAAATTTGATTGAATTGTATAGATTTAGTTAAGTTTATCGTATCGGAGAGGAAGAGCAAGTGCATGAGAAAATCGCAATCAAAACGATGACAGATTATCATTTGTATGATTTTATGCGTTGTCCGCATAAATTTTATTTCCGTCATATAAAAAGAAGAGAACCTTCTTCGTTTGAATGGCAACAAATCGCACAAATGATTGTGAATCGAATTATTAACGAATATTACACACTACCTGCGGGCCAACAAACGAAAATCGTACTTTTACTATTAATAGAAAAGTATTGGAAAAAAGTAAGGATTAATATGTTTGCTTCAAAGACGGAGTATTATATTGTGTTAGCGAAGCTAACGGATCATTTATTACAGTTTGTTGAAAGAGATGATAGTCAAACACCGCCGTTATTTTTATATGAAAAATTTCAAACATATATGGAAGAGTTAGGTGTCCACATGTCATTGACATTAGAAGTTGGTGAGTGGAGTACTGAGTCGTTTGTAATTAAAAAGTATGTTGTCGATGCAGATGAGGAAATGCTTGCTCTTTGTCAAAAGTTAATGATAGTGTTTAGTTATAAAGCTTTCGGCATTCTTCCCGGAAAAATTGAAGTTATTAATTTAATAGAAGGAACTAAGTATGAGTACATTCCGAAACAGGAAGATATTATAACTGGAATGGCTCATTTATCTAGAATGAAAGAAATGTTGCAGCAACCTGAGCATTATACAGAGCGTCATTTTCGTTCTGAGTGTATAAGTTGTGCATTTCGTAGTGAATGCCAAGGGGAAGAAGTAAAGAAAGAAGCGGAGCAGAAGAAAAATATCGTACATTAAAGGATGCAAATTTGCATCCTTTTTTGTTGTTGACATGAAAAGCTTTTCATCATTTACCGTATATTTGTAGCAGATTTTAATAAAGGGAGGAATAATCAATGAAAGATGAAACGAAAGTATTTCAATGGTTAAAAGAACAGAATGCTCCTTTTGGAATTCAACTGCAAATTTTACAAGCATTTCAACTGTATCAAGTCATTGTGGAAATGGATAAAAAGTTAATGATGTATGAGGAGAGGGAATATAGGGAGAGAATGTAATCTCATCCCTGCAGTATTACTTTCAGTTGTTCTATACCAGCTAAAAACTCAAGTTCATTCTTTGTTTCAAAGTTATAAATTATATTATGTAGTAAAGGACTGTATTGATAAAAATTTGTGATACGGTGAATGAGTAATGGATCATGGTGTGAAGTAAGTGTACAGTATTGTTCATATACTGATGTAGTAAATTCATGTCCGAAATCATCATATAGCCCAGCAAAGTCAAAGGCAGGATCTCCAATTTGAGCATCACCAAAATCAATGATTCCTGAAATGGTTTTATTTTGGTTATCAAATAAAATGTGATGATGTGTAAAGTCAGCGTGAATGATTGCATTTGGAAATACCGATGTAGCTATACAGGCAAAAAAATTCTCGAATAAACGGTTTAAGGTTGATTTCTGGAACGAAGTTAGACTGTTAGTAACATACTCATTTAATTTAGTTTGTAGCTCTTTCCAGTAGGTAAGTGTTTTTTCGGTAGGGAACCCTAACGCTGTAACACTTTTTAGAGGAATGCTATGTAGAGCCGCAAGGAAAGTAGCTAATTGTGTAATAATTATTTTTCGTTCTTTTTCATCTAAGTTCGCAACTATTTCTGTTTTTAATGGTTCACCATGAATGAGAGTATAGTAACTACAAAGAGGAACCTCATCAGATTCATTTTTATAAATTAGGTGATATTGTGGAACTTCGATTTCTTGTAGTGAGTGAGTGAGAATTGTGCACAGTTCTTTTTCTAACGGAATTCGCAGTGCATATTCCTGTTTTCGCGGGAAACGAAACAGTAGTTCATCATTTACTATAACCGCTACATTATCCCATCCTTCTTCATTTTGTTTATATGAGTGTATAGAAAGATTAGGCAAAGCTTCTTTTATATATTGTTTGTAAGAGTCCATACTTGTTCCTCGTTTCTAATTTAAGTTATTCTACTTTATGATATCAGAATTTTCTTTCTATATGTTAAAATATAACTATCATTATGAAGAAGGGCGGGAGAATTACGAAGAAAAGAATAGTAATCATTTCTCTATGTATCGTTTTTGGACTGTTTTGGTCATATAAAGAAGAAGTTTTTGCTAGCTATAAACCAATTGATCAGTACGGATTAAATAAGGAATTAAAGAACAAAAGTATAGAAACTTTAACTCATAATGAAATGAAAAAGGTAGGAGAACATTTTGTGACCGAGCAACTATCAGTGTTTGGATTTCATAATAAAGAAGATGTAAAACGAAAAGGTGAAGAACTATTTTTAAATAGTGGGTATGAACAATTAATGAAAAACTATTATCCAAATCGTTTTCAGGATTTAGAGTATAAATTTATAAACGGAGAGATACGTGAAGTAACGGCTAAAAGTTTTCTCTATCAAACTGTAGCGTACGTGGCGGGTACTGAAAATGGTAAGAGAAGCGAAATGAAATTGAATTATGAAATGAAAATTGTAAAGGTTAATCATGCATTAAAGGTGTTAGAACAAAAACAGTACGTACAATAAAGTGAAACATAAATCAGTACCATAAATAGCGGGATAAAAAAATCCCCCAGTTCTTTGAGGGATTTTAAAGGTTTTCATTTTGTTGACCAATTTCTTTTTGAGCAATATATAAATTTCCTTGCTCAACTTGTTTTTGAGTAAGAACAGAATCACCTGCATACCCTTTTTCTGTTTTTACAGTTCTTTTTGAACGATTGGAATCTTGTTTCTTCATATAATAAATCACCTTCCATCAAAAATAAACGAAAATGATAAGCACAAGCAATACAGCAGCAAAAATGGTAATACCCATTAAAAACGAAGTGTTTTTATATTTAGGTTGTTTATGTACATCTTGCCGATATCCAGGTGAAATTTCAGGGGCGAATTCTTCGTCGAATGATTGCTTTTTTTCTTTTTCGTCCATATGTATCCACCTTTCTTTTTCATTATGTTATACGTTACAAGAAAAAATATGCATAAAGAAAACAACCGCTATATTATGAGCGGCTGTTTTGCGTTGTATATTTTCTCTGAACTTGAAAGAGACGGATAAGGAGGAAGGTTGCTCCAAATGCTAGACCGATAATAAGACCGATCCAATATCCTTTTGCTGCCCAATCAGTATAGGTTGCTAATATGTAACCGAGAGGGAGACCAATTACCCAATAGGCGATCAATGTCATAATTAAGGCGACATTTACATCTTTATAACCACGTAGTGCCCCTTGTACAGGAGTTGCAATTGCATCTGAAATTTGAAATAAAATCGCAAATATAAGGAATTCTTTTGCTAAATGATGAACTTGTATATCTGTCGTATAAATCGAAGCAATTTCATCATCAAAGAAGTAAAGAAGAATGGAATATAATAGGGCGAATGCAAGTGCTAAGCCAATCCCGATAAATCCATATTGTTTTGCGTTATTATATCGTTTCGCTCCAACTTCAAATCCAACAGAGATGGTCATGGCCATTGCTAAACTTAAAGGAGTCATATATAGCAAGGAAGCGAAGTTCATAGCCGCTTGATGAGCTGCGATTGTTGTCGTACTAAAATTACTCATCATAAGTGTTACCGCAGCGAAAATACTCGTTTCAAAAAAGATAGCAAATCCGATAGGGACGCCAAGTTTTAAGAATTCTTTCCAACTCGAAAGAGAAGGGCGATATAATTGTTTAAAGATATGGAAAGATGCAAAAGGCTCTTTCGTACGAATAATCATAACGGTAATAATTAAAATGCACCAATAGGTTGCTGCAGAAGCAATTGCTGCTCCGACACCACCGAGTTTTGGAAAACCGAAGTTACCGAAAATTAATACATAATTTAATACTACATTAATTGGTAATGATAGTAATGTAATGATCATCGTTGTACGAGTTTTTCCTAATGCATCAATAAATCCGCGTAAAACTGTGTAAGTAAATAAAGGGATAATTCCAATTGCGATAATACTTAAAAATTGTGCTGCAATACGTTCTACAGGTCCTTCTAATTGCATGCCATTTAAAATAGGTGTAACAGTAAAGAAACCGATAAGGATAACAACGAGGCTAGCGAAAATGGCTAAATATACTGCCTGTATGACAACGTGAGGAACATCCTCTTTTTTCTTAGATCCAACGAGTTGTGCAACAATTGGAGTCGTAGCCATCAAAATTCCTGTTAATCCCGTACTAACTGGAATCCATATACTTGTTCCGATAGCAACACCTGCTAAATCAATAGGGCTTGCATGTCCTGACATTGTCGTATCGAAAAAACTCATTGCAAATAATGACATTTGCGTAACGAAAATCGGGAAAAATAGTAATACAAATTGCTTTAATTTTTGTGATAATGAATTAGTTTCTTTCATAAAATCCCCTTTCCGCTAAAAAACAAACTCTAACTATCATACAATTTAATCAAAAAATAGAAAAGAAATACGCGCATGCAATATGTACAATCAATAAAAAAAGGATGCACTTTAAAAGGGGATAAGGTATTATGATAAGGTGTGAAAAATTACATATTTGTTATTAAGGAGGCACTACTCGTGGCTGATTGGTTAATTGGAATAATCATGGGTGCTGTTGAAGGTTTAACAGAGTTTTTACCAGTTTCATCAACAGGGCATATGATTTTAACAGGTCATTTACTTGGATTTGACGATGAGAGAGCGAAAGTTTTCGAAGTTGTTATTCAATTGGGATCGATTTTAGCAGTTGTAGTTATATTTTGGAAGCGTCTATGGTCTTTAGTAGGTATAGGAAAAGTAACAGATGGACCATCGTTAAATTTATTACATATTATTATCGGGATGATTCCTGCCGGCGTACTTGGCGTATTATTCCATAGTGCGATTAAAGAAGTTTTATTTGGGCCAGGCCCAGTTGTCATTAGCTTAGTGGCTGGTGGTATTTTAATGATTGTTGCTGAGAAGTTTTCGAAACCAAGTACAGCAAGAACATTAGATGAAATCACATATAAGCAAGCATTTACAATCGGAATGTTCCAATGTTTAGCACTTTGGCCAGGATTTTCTCGTTCTGGTTCTACAATAAGTGGTGGTTTATTAGCTCGCGTATCACATACAGCGGCAGCTGAATATACATTCATTTTAGCAGTACCAATGATGGTAGCTGCAAGTGGTTTAGATTTAATTAAAAGTTGGGATATATTAAGTGCGGCTGATCTACCGTTATTTGCAACAGGATTTATTACAGCATTCGTTGTTGCGATGCTTGCAATTGTTTCATTCTTAAAATTACTATCTCGTGTAAAACTAACACCGTTTGCTTACTACCGTTTCATTTTAGCTGCGGTATTCTATTTCTTCATTATGTAATAAAAAAAACTGCCGAGTTCGGCAGTTTTTTTTATTTTACTACTTTTTCCATCATGCTTTCCATTACATGTTCCCAAAGAGAAGTGTCATCAGCTAATGTAGCACGGAAATTAGCGTACATTTCTTTTTGTTTCTCTTCGAATGTTGGATCTTCTTTTTCAGGCAATGTAGCGCGCATTGAAGTTACTAACTCTTGTACTTTTGGAGCACGTGGTCCCCAAACGGCTTGTTCGATTCCATCTTTATCAATGAAAATAAAGATTGGAATCGCACGTGCTGTTCCGTTTGTTAAATATTGATCCATTAATTCTAAGTTTTCATCGCGAATTAATAATGACATATCAATATTTGCAACTTCAGAAATTCGTTTCATAACAGGTACGCATAAAAGAGCATCGCCACACCAATCAGCTGTTAATACGATAACACGCCAGCCGTCATTTTGACGTTCTTCTAATACAGGAAGTAATTCATTTGGAATTAAAAAATTATTGTAAATGTGAAGTAACTCGTATTGATTTACTTTCATTTCATTTACATATGTATCAAAGGACATACCTTTATCAGCCCATTGTTGTAAGTTCATAAGTAACACCTCTTTAGTATGATTTGCTTTCATTGTACCAATTTTTATATAGAAAAGCTTGTATTCTTACTCTTTCTTGTCACTTAATAATTTATTTAATAGGAAAAGGAATAGTACGACACATAATTCAGCTATGTTGGACAGTTGTACGCTCTCTATCCAATCGTCAGCGGTATGAATGACGAACCAATCTAGTGTAATTTCAATGATTGCGAAAAGAGTAATAGAAAGCCAATTTGGCATGTTTTGTGTCATTGGATATAGCAGTGCCTTGAAGAAACTGAAGATGAAAAATATAATACCGTCTAAGAAAGTAATTAATAAAAAAAATAGAAGTAAGGCAGTGCGCGACCTATACTCTACACCAGTAATATGAAAGATTCCTACATATACAAAAAATATAAATGCAAAAATTACAATGAGGAACAGAATAACAAAACCAATGATCAAAGTTTTATCTTTTAGATTGAAATTCGAAAATTTGTCTTCTTCACCCACTATCCCAACTCCTTTTTTTGGAAATTTAACTTCATTTTATCATGAAATATCTATTAAAAAACTACGAATTATGGGAAAATAAGGTGACAAAAAGTAAGATTTCATGTAAAATTATTAATAAGGTTTTTATTTAATCAAATGAAATAAAAGGGGCTGTCAAAGTTGTCTCAAAATCGAGAGCAATTAATGGAAGAACTATCGACAAATGTTTTTGCTATGTTCCGCACGTTGCGTAATGATATTGGAAAAATATTTGGTGGTTACATACCGTGGAATGAGTTCATCGTCCTTAGAATATTGAATCGTACGAATAAAGAAATGGTATCACGTGTGGCGAATGAGTTAAATGTGTCGAATAGTCATATTACAGCTGTTACAGAAAAATTAATTAATAAAGGTTTTGTAACTCGTTCACGTTCTACGTCAGATCGCCGAGTTGTATATTTGGAGATTACTGAACAAGGAAAAGATTTAGTTGCAAAAATGGAAGGTGCAAAAAAACAATATTTGCAAGAAAGATTTTCTACGCTCTCAGAAGAAGAAATGAATATAATGATATCTATTTCTAAAAAACTTATTTAAGTCATTATAAGTGAGAAAACGCTTACACTCCGAAAAAGAAGACTTTCCTTATATGAGGAAGGTCTTTTTTCGCATGTAAAAGATTATAAAAAAGAAAATATGTAACATACTACTAATAAAGGAAGGGGGCAGAAATATGACAAATCGAAATGGTAGTAAAGGGAGCGGAAATCAAGGCTCACCGAAATCAGGGCAATTTCAACAAGAGTTTAGTGCAGAATTTGAAACTGGTAACGATAATAAAGGAAAAGAATATCGTTCGAAAAAGGGAAGTAAATCAAAAAAGGAGTGAATCATTTCACTCCTTTTTTGATTTAAGATGCGGCAGATTGATCTGTATTATATTTTTCTTCTGATTTTGCGACAATCATTGCGCAAATTGCATCACCAGAAATATTTACAGCTGTTCTTGACATATCTAGAATGCGGTCAATACCGATAATTAAGGCAATACCTTCTACCGGTAGATTTACTTGATTTAAAACCATCGTCAGCATTACAAGCCCAACACCTGGTACACCAGCAGTGCCGATACTAGCTAGTACAGCAGTTAATACGACTACAGCTAGTTGGGAAATAGTAAGTTCAACGCCGTATACTTGAGCGATAAATACAGTTGCTACACCTTGCATAATGGCAGTACCATCCATATTAATTGTTGCACCTAGTGGTTGTACAAAAGAGCTGATTGCTTTTGGAACACCAAGCTTCTCTTGTGCGGTTTTCATTGCAAATGGAAGAGATGCATTAGAGCTAGATGTACTAAATCCAATCGCCATTACTGGTCCGAAATGTTTAAAGAAACGGACAATGCTTTCTTTTGCTAATACTTTTAATAAGCCACCATATACGAAGACACCATGAATAATAAGTACTAGCATAACGACAATCATATACTTGAACATCGCAGCGACGCCTGCAAGACCCATTTTACCGACGGATGAAGCAAGCAACCCAAATGTTCCGATTGGAGCTAATTTCATAACGAGATTAACGAGATACATCATTAATTCGTTGCCCTGTTCAAGTAATGAATGAATACCTTGGACACGTTTTCCTAAAATAGCTATACCAAGTCCAATTAATACGGCAAAGGCAATAATTTGTAACATGTTTCCATCAGCCATCGCTTTTGCTGGGTTATCTGGTACGATATTTAGCAATGTATCAACGAAAGATGTTTCGGTTTTTGCACCTTCATATTTAAGCCCTTCGGTTTTAAAATTACCGCCAGATCCTGGTTGTATAATCAGTGCAAATGTAACTGCAATAGAGATGGCAACGGCTGTAGTTACAAGAAAAAATGAAATTGATTTTAAACCAATTCTTCCAAGTTGCTTCGGGTCCCCAAGACCAGCAGCTCCAAGTACGATAGAAATGAATACAACAGGGACAACTAGCATTTTAATGAGGCGAATAAACAATTGACCAAGTGGATTGAACACATATTGATTTAATGGTTCAAAAATGGATGGTGCAGCTAAATTTAAAGTGAGTCCGACAACTAAACCGAGAAATAATGCAATTAAGATTGCTTTTGTTTGTTTCAATAAAACCCCCTCCTTATTTTTGTGAAATTACTTTCTACATTAATTGTACCGAAAAACTACCTATTTTGACAATATTTTCTGAATATTTAGTACAAAAAGTATCTATTTAAATATAGATTGCTTTTACGAAAGTAAGCAGAAAAAGCTAAATAAACTATTTAGAAAACAAAATAGACCATCACATATGATGGCCTAGGGAAGGGGACAATTTATGTCAATTTAATTAGGGATGGAAGTTGTTCAAGACACTGGGGAATGTCTTATAAATTAGGGAGGAACAACTTCGATACATATACTATAAAATGTGGATGTGACGCCCATGTGAACATAGAGTGAAAGAGAGAGGGAGTTTTAAATAGAAGATAGAAAGACAAAAAATAAGACCATCACGCAGGATGGCCAAAGGAAGGGGACAATTTATGTCAATTTAATTAGGGATGGAAGTTGTTCAAGACACTGGGGAATGTCTTATAAATTAGGGAGGAACAACTTCGATACATATACTATAAAATGTG